>CAYMFD010000108.1:0-12328 GCA_964389475.1 uncultured Saprospiraceae bacterium | reverse complement strand
ATCGATAGCAGAAAGCTCGCAGAGGTCGTAGAAAAATGTACGTCTCTTCTTGCCAGCAATGAGAAAAGTAATAAAGCCGAGCTCCAAAAAACGCTGGAGTATGCACGTAGTAGTCGTTCGAGGCTGGCCGTACCGACGATCAGTGGGTTTGACTTGATTATCCCCTCCGACATCACCTACCTAGAAACCGAAGACGGTTACACGACTCTCCATCTGTCTAATGGTGAAAAGGTAACGAGTAGTAAACGGTTAAATTATTTTCAGCGCCAACTCGACCCACGTATGTACATACGTATACATAGGTCATACATCATCAACCTTGATAGCGTACGACAGTATCATAGAGCTGGTACCGTACACCTTAAGTGTGGTAAATCACTGCCAGTTAGTCGTTCGTATCGATCATCATTCGTACGAATACTTACGCAAGATGATACCCTGTAGTATCGTAGCCAGTAGGCTATCCTTTACCACTTACTGCACTGTATCTCAACCTCCTTCTACCCCGTCACATCCTAGTGACTCACGACAAAAGGTAGGCTTATACTAGCGCTACCGTCATGAGTGAGTCTTACGTAGTAGGTGGCAGATGGCCAGCGGGAGACATCTATTATCCGGTCGCTGCCCTGGTACATCAGCTGACCATACACATTGTATATAGCTATCTCATAAGCACCATCGGGCACGGAGAGGTATAGTCGATCACTCGCAGGATTAGGATAGAGACGCATAGCAGCGTCTACGGTATCGTCCGTATGTGTAAGGCGCTTGACCTGACTAACAGCGGTATTGGTCTGAATAGGGGCATTAAAGTCAAAGTAAATGAAGGCCTCATTTTCGATTACCAGGCCAGGCTGTAGATCTGGATGTGGTGTGATCCTGTAAGTGACAAAGCCTTGGCTTGCGATACTATCAATACGGGCACTTACCAACCAAATGTCCCTAAAATCAAATCGAACCGCACGACCTGTAATCGACGTCTGGACGGGAAAGCTACTAGCCACCACCTCCAGAGACGCCATATCTAGGTTGAGGTCAATCGTATCCTGGATACTTACGTCGATCGCTTCGGCATTACCCTCGTTTTGAAATCGGATCGTATAGGTTAGCTCCTGCCCCTGCTCAATCATGTTACTCTCCGTCGAATCCGACGGCATGACCAACTTGTCATTGGGGTCATAAGAGCATATGACCGTCGGCGAGTAAGTATAGTCGGCAAGAAGGTCGGTCGTAGTCTCCATTGTGGCATGCAACTGCAGTAAACTCCCAGTGCTATTTTCGTCTGGCATCGATAGCAGCATCGTGATGTCACTCGTCTGATAAGGCTGTAAGCCATCGAAGAGCCATGTCAGTTGATTGCCATCGATCGATGTAGGGTGTGGCATCGCCTCAACAAGGGTCACTCTATCATCTAGGGTCAGCACTAGCTGACCTGACTCCTCGTAGGTGCCAGTATTGCCATAGTGTAAATAAAACGACACCTCCGTATTGCACCGAGTGGGAGCAGAAGTCAGGCCGATCTGCCCAGCGTGAACGTCGTCGGTACGTATCAGGCCAAAGTTCAAGGACCTATTGGATACTTCACTACTGTCAAATACAAAGCGGTAAGCAGCACTATCTGTAGTGACTGCCCAGTTGGGCCCTAGTTGAGGCGCAATGCGATACGTCTCTCCTGGCATACAGTTGTAAATGTAGCGACCATCACCTCTAGGAATGAGTTCGACATCGTCTGGCTCTACCCCTACCCTAATGCTTTGTAGCGGTGACTCTCCTATATCAAACGTATCATTTTCGTTGTAGTCATAGTATACGACACCTTGGATGTCACTATTAAGGCAATTGACCTCCTCACAAGCATTACATCCTGGAGCATTGTCAATGATAGATGAGCAAAATGTCGACTCTTCTATCAACTGACATAGAAACGCAACTGCACAGTCTGACAATCTAGGATTATCACGGATCGAAGGTAGGCTGGTAAGACTAGGGTCGATATTATCTAGTCCCCTCAGGCTCGCAATGTTGGTATTATGGATATTGAGTGGCCCTCGTAGGGTCGTTAAATTCTGGAGGCCATACAGGGTCGAGATCGAATCGCCCTCTATCCCCAAACTTCCAGATCCATATGCCCCAGCAGTATACTGACCTTTGATCTCGCGAAGCTTAATCGTGGGTGGTAGCGCCTTTAGCTTGCTATTGCGTCGGACCATGTAGTTAGACCCAATGGTCTCAAGATCCCTGAAGCCATCGATTTCAAGTAATTTTTCATTCTCAAAAAAGATAAGGTTACGGTACACATAGCTAAGCTTATCAAAACCCTCCACACGGGTAAGTGCCGAGTTGCCTACGATCTCCAGCCACCCTGCCAGCGTATCTAGACTGCTGAATCCCGATATGGTCTCTAATGACTCCATACCGATCAGGTAAAGGCCCGTGTAGCTGGCAAAATTGAACTCCTCGGGCTCGTTACCAAGACGAGTGAGAGCATCAAATCGAGGTATAGATGTTATCGCCTCACCGCTTAGGTAGATCTCGTAGGCATTGTCCAGTGATTCAACCCCGGCGATAGACGCTAGCCTGTCATTATCCCGGATAATAAAGTCTCTCACGCTATAGAGACTAGAAAACACATCTATCTGCTCTAGGCTAGCATTGCCTCTGATATTGATGTTGATGCTTGTCTCTAGATTACCAAAAGCAGGCATCTCTACCAATTCCTCATTGGTCAGTATATCAATATTACCCTCAACCATCGACTCGAAGCCTACCAGTCGCAGTAGGTTAGGATTATCAGTTACCTGAAGATTACCCACTGAGAAGCTGTCAAAACCTGTGATCGTAGCAGTACCGTTATTCTGTATCTGACATCTAGGGCTAGTACGCAGGACAGCAAATCCATCGATGACTGGTAGTTGAAGATTTCCACTAATCTGGAAGTAGGAGCTCGCTATCTCAAGACTGTTGAAGCTTGGAATTTGCTGGAGCACCGCATTACCACCGATACCAAAACCTCCTGCTGTCCTTAATTGATCAAAACCCCGGATTGTGGTAAGACTAGGACAGTCCAATAGCCAAAATAATGAGCTTACAGAGTCAAGGACAGGAGCAGTATCAATAGTCTGCATAGAGGCATTGCCGGTTATCACAAAGCTACCGGCCTCTGTTAAGCGGTCAAGCGTAGGACAGTTGATAAGGGAAGAATTATTGACCAAGCGTAAATTGCCAAGAATACTCTTTAAAACGCCAAAATCTGCAATGACGGTCAGTGCTGCATTGTTCTCAATCTCGATACCTGTCGCATCAGCGAGCAATGGCCAGCCCTCCAGCGACTGTAGGACGGGGTTAGCTTTAACCTGCAACCGGCCTACATCTATCATTGATATGAAGGGAGGCAATGACTCCAATGCTTCGTTTTGCTGGATCAATACCCCATTACCCACAACTCTCAATGAGTCAAAACCATCTACCTCGACTAATGCATCACACAGGCGTATCGTCAGATACAACCCAATATTGTCAAGGCTGGCAAACTGGGGAATCTCCCTGAGGGCTGGGCAGTTTTCAAAAACAATTAAAAAAGCCTCTTCTAGACCGGCAAACCCTCTTACAACCTCAAGCGCTGCAGCCCCATTAAAACTTATGGCAGTGGATAGAAGACTGTTAAAACCATCGACAAGCCGCAATGACGTGCCGGACAATTCGAGGTCATCATCGACCTCCGTAACGGCATCAAAACCCCTGACCTCTTCTAGACGATCATTATTAGTAATCACAATCGTCCCATCTTCCACACGAGTCAGGCCATTAAAGCCGGATACAGTGACTAGGTTGTCATTCTGTGTGATAATGAGATCCTCCTCAAGGTAGTTGAGAATATCGATGGCGCCTACTGTCTGTACTGCATCATTGCCTCGGATCTCAAAACCACCGTCTACATAGCTCAGTGCATTAAATGGCCCGATGTCGACTAGTAGGTCACAATCCTCTATCGTGAAAGTACCTCCGACGTAGGACAACGTCTGCAGGTCGTCTAGTGTAGGCAGGCTCGGCAAGCCCTCCAACCTCAGTGTTTGCGTCACAGAGTCCACACCTCGCAGCATCGCAATATCAGCAAGAACAGCGTTGTTGCTAATGTCTACCCGACCATTGATCGTCGTCAACTGCGACACGGCGTCAGTCGACAACAGCGCCGGACAATCCTCGATCACTAGTCCTCCTAGAGTAGTCAGGCCTTCTAGGCCAGCAAGATTTTCTAGTGCTGTGAGACCCCTAAGATCTAAGCCCCTCCTCATAGTGTCGATGCGAGACAGACCAGATAAATCTCTAATAGGATCTGAAGTAGAATTACTTAGCCTTAAAGACGCTATAGTTGTACAGTTAGGGTAGTTGGCCGCAAAAGTATCTATATCAGTCTGAGTAGAGTACGACAAAAACACTCTCTGAGGACACTGACCGTAAAGGACAGCACTAGACAGGAACACCACGACTAAACCGAGAATAATTGACTTCATAGCTATCTACTTTGAACTAGCAAAAACGCCTAAAGTCTTGCTCGATATGAATGTAATATACTACATAAAACAAGACTAAGTACCTGTAAGACAATAATCTACTACACACCCACTAGCTTAGAACAGACATTGAAAATAGCTCTACTGTATTCCAAAGTCTTTAATGTGGAGGAATAACACAGTATTACCACTACCCAAGAAGCAGAGCAAGCTCAACCACTACACCTTACAGTCGATCACTACTGTAGCGGTAACTACCACCACCAAGTAATTCCCTACTTTCGCCACCCATCAGAAAAAATAAGTACCATGAACGAATTAGATAAAGTAAGTTACAGCCTCGGCGTCAACATAGGAAACAGTCTAAAAAGTCAGGGGCTGGAAGAGCTCAACGCAGAGCAACTGGCAGCTGCATTAACAGACTTGTTCGCAGGTGCTGATCTTAAGATAAGCGAGGGTGAAGGCAATGCCATCCTCAACGAACACTTCGGTAAGCTACAGGCCAAGAAGCACGAAGGCGCTATCAAGGAGGGGAAGGACTTCCTCGCAGCCAATGCTAGCAAAGACGGTGTAGTGACCCTACCGAGCGGATTACAGTATCAAGTGATGAAGGAAGGTAGCGGTATCAAGCCTAGCCTAACTAGCACAGTCACGACGCATTACCACGGTACGACGATCGACGGCAATGTCTTCGACAGTTCGGTACAGCGCGGACAGCCTGCCTCATTTCCAGTTAATGGCGTGATCGCAGGGTGGACAGAAGCACTACAACTAATGCCTATCGGGTCTAAGTGGAAGCTATTCGTACCATCTGACCTAGCTTACGGTGCTCAAGGAGCAGGAGGCGCTATAGGGCCGCATACAACGCTGATCTTTGAGGTGGAGTTGCTGGAGGTGAAGTAGATGTAAGAGGTTAGATGTAAGATGTAAGATGCTAGATGTAAGATGTGAGACCATAGATATAGGATGTAGTTAGCGCTGCCGTGGTTGTGACCACAGTACTTTCAAATCAGAACTGCTCCCTACGTCTTCATCTCCTTCCAAAGCGCCTGCATGACTACTTCCTTACAACTTTATAAACCTCCACACCAGTGAAGCGAGAGGAGAGGTCATCTGCTTTGATGACTTGATAGCCCATCTCAGAGAGATCGCTGACCATAGCTACAGGATCAGTCCCGGCGTGGTAGTTCGTGTACCAGTCTGTCACCAAGTAGCAGCCCTGGTCACATGCCCCAGGTGTGAGGTCGTCCACCTTAAGTAGTTGAGAACCTGGTCTATCAAAATCGCTGTAGAAGTCAATCAGGTTAATCATAACCGCATTGGACACTATAGTAGCCGCCTCATGCTGCGTAGTTAGCTCGACGATGTCCGTCTTGGTGGTAGAGTAGTTGAGGGACTTGGCGTAGGACATATGCTTGATCGTTGGGAGCAGCGAGAGGACCAAGAAGGCGATCAAGAGGTATCTGACAGTGGCCGGCAGATCTAGAATTACGACTAGGCGGCCTACGCAGGCAGCCATAATCGGCACGGCAAACAAAAAATGGCGAATGTCTAGGCAGGTGGGATTGTACCCAGACAGGGAGATCGTCATAAAATTCATCGAGAGGAACAGGACGACGATGGTCGTAACGTAGTACTTGACCTCACAATAGACAGTACTATCCACCCTTCGCCAGCGAGCATAGGCCATACCACCAATGGCCAGCATAAAAAACTTGAGCAGACCCTCCTGCCATACGAGACTAGCGAAACCCGTCGTCAACCGGCCCCAAGTCTCGGCTATGGGCATCTCGCTGTAGGAGCATTCGTTAAAGTAGCTGTTGGCATCGATGGCGGCGAATCTAGCGCCGGCACTGCCCGTCAATGCGTATAGCAACCCAAAATAGGCAGCGAGCAAACACAGGCCCACAGGTATGATATATCGCCAAGTAGGTAAGGCCCCCAACCTCCAGTCTCGCCAAAAGTAGTAGGCCAGTAGCGGCAAGATGAGTATGACTGTACCCTTGGCCAGAAAGGCTGCAAGTAGGAGGACCGTAAGGCCTAGGCTAGTCATCCATCGCGGCGTCTCTACCCTAGCCCGATCGTATACGGACCAGGCCCAGAATAGGAAAAAGCTGACGTAAACGTCGGGCATCAATTTATCTGTGTAAAAGACGAACCACCGTACAGAGAACAAGAGCAGTATCGTGATGCCTAGCACCCAAGCACTCGCCTTAAACTGCCTGTACAACAAGCCCAGCACCCCGACCGATACAAGTAAGGACGGCAGTGCTGTTGAGAAATCTGAGACTCCGAAAAGATAGTAAGAAAAGGCCGTGGGCAGTAGAACCGTCCATCGATAGGAGTAGTGGTCTGTGTAGTCGACATTCCCATCTAGAAGCCGATCCGCCAACCTCGCATAGTAGATATCGTCGTAGCCAAAGTAACCGTAGAAAAAGCCCAAGTGATGTACTACGACAGCCACCACAGCAATACATAAAATAGCTAGGCTGTAGCGATTAGTGACGGTGGTAGACGGACGAAACATGTTCGAATGATACGACTATTTGATCATTTTGTACCCGAAAAAATTGCAGCGACTGGCAATCGGCCTATACTACCAAGGAGTATTACGCCAGATGAAATTTTACAGGCAATGTATACTTAATAGACACTGGCTTACCGTCTTGCATACCGGGTACGAAGGGAGGGGCTAGCTCATTCATACCCTCCACTGCCGTAAAACCCAAAGTAAGTAAAGAATAGATAGCTTGCAGGTACAGTAATGGTCCCTACCCTTTTATCACCTTATACGTCCTCGTACTACTACCTATAGTCACAGCGACTAGATATAAGCCATTGTATAGATCAGATATATCTAAGGTTTGTAATTGTGAGTATATAGAGCTTGTCAATACCTCTTGACCGGTAGTTGAGAATACTTGTATCCGATCATTGTCGGTAAAAAGCACATCATCAATTTGCAGTGTAATCTCAGACTGTGCTGGGTTGGGGAACAAAACTACCTCACGAGTGGACTGCGTATCAAATGTACTAGTAGTCATAGATGCACCATAGCATCTATTAATAAAGGCACTACTCAACTCAGTACTTGACTCAAGCACGGCGGTTGAATCCTTACAGATACATCGACCGTCCGCATAATTGTAGGTAACATGTGGTGCTCTAGTCTCAAAGGACTTAAATGTGCATTGCTCAAATGTAAGTGAATCACTCGTGAGTTGCTGGTCACTATGACTCCAGTTAGAAAACAAGGTTGTGCCTTCGGACCAGTGGTTAAACCCTGCCTGTTGTTCAAATTGACAAGGCTTTAAAAACAGCATATAAAGAGCACCTGCACTCCCAGCGCCTGCACCTGCCCCATAATTAATGGCCATAGTGCCATCGCCTCGTATATCTCCTAAGAATGAAATGGAGCGAGAGAACCTATCCTCCGCAGTTAGACTAAGGTCAAAACCGCCTTCTTCGTTATTAATCCTAGCGTAGGTCTTGACACTTTTATCTCGATTTATATATAGGATATATCCCCAGCCTTCGTCTTGCTGATTAGCCCCAGTCATCAAGTCAGGTACCCCGTCACCATTCAAGTCACCTACCCCGCATAGGGCATGACCAAAGTTAGCTCCTTGTGAACCATTCGGATTACTACCAAGTGTCAAAGCGTCCGTAAACCCGTTAAGACCCTCAGTAATCTTAAGTTTGCCTACTACCATAAAAGTCTCGGGATCTAGCGACAACATCCATATGGCACCCTTGCCACCATCGGACGTAAATGCCCCTACAGCCATCTCCAGTGTACCATCCTCGTCAATATCACCTAGCATAGCCACCTCTCGTCCTCCGAACTTATCATTATCCTCTAGCCCGTCTCCAAATCCACCAGACACCGAACTGATACGTACTGTCTCATCGGCTATAACTCGACCACTGTCACCTAAAAAAATGATTTCAATCGCTCCTCTATTATTGCCACCATCATCACCATTGGGATCACACGCTACCAAGTCAATGCGGCCGTCATTATTGATATCGCCTATTGCTGAAAGACCTTGAGCGATTATGCCACTGTTCTTCACATAGTCCTTCACGGTACCATCTCTATTGAGGTATATGATGTACAAAGACCTGTTCGTTGATGCAGGCGCTGATGCCGCAATATCTGGAATACCATCACCATCGTAATCACCTATCCCAGCTACACCATAACCAAAGAAATTGCCCTGCAAAAGTGTCTCTTGAAAACCTCCAGTAAGCATAGATATTTTCTGGTTACCCAGTACTGTTCCATCTTGGTTTAGAAACACAATATATACCGCTCCAGCATCTGTGGCGCCATCATCATCAGACCTTGCACCTACCACGAGGTCGACTACACCATCGCCATTGATATCGCCTGCTCTATCGTGGTCTCTACTAAACCGATCACCTGGTTCAAGATCTGCCAACAGGCCATTGATCCCATTCTCGATCTTGATAAAGTTGTCTGCTCCCCAGTGAGTCGTCGTCTGTGCCTGTGATCTCACGCAAAGCAACAAAAAGAGGCCTTGGAAAAGTATAAGTGGATAAACCTTCATATTTTCATTTGTATTAATAAAACAGTTTGACTCCTGCCACAGCTATTGGTTTAATGCCACATAGAAAAAAGGCGCAAATAGATATCATTATCAGATTACCTATTAGGTAATACCCCACTAAATAGGACAAATTCATCTCGGCAACCATCTCATCTAATACCGTAAATGGTAGGTTTATATAGCTTACTTTAAAGGTTAATCTACCCAGTAAAGTACTTGACCGTACTACCCTACCCTTCCTGCTTGATGATAGTCGTCGTGATACCATCACAGGTTACTAGGTAGAGGCATTATTGACTGGCCCTAACTAGTGTGGGTGTTTAGGGAGTATTTTGTGATGTGGGTAGTGCTTCGATGACAATTGATGCTCGAACTATCTGATCGCTAGCGTGGGCTTCCAAATCGACTTCCTTCGTTGTCGCTTACGAATCCCTAAAGGACCTACAAAAGTAAATGCAGCTGATCCTTACGCTTGTAAATGAATCTCGCAAGTCCACTGGGTCACTACCTTCTATACAAAACAGTACTAATTCCCAGTCCGCTCCCGCAATACCTCCTCGATCGCGTCGACCACTTGCCGGGCATTGTCCTTGGTAAAGCAGAGGGGCGGTTTGGACTTGATGACATTGTCGTGAAGGCCGTCCGTGCTAATGAGGATATGTCTCTCTCGGAGGGTATTCTTGATATGACTGGCGAGGTTGGTATCGGGCTTTTTGCTATCTGGCTCTACGATCTCTATGCCGATGAATAGGCCCATACCTCGCACATCACCTATGCAGGGGTAAGTCGTCATCAGCCCTCTGAGGAGTTCTCTGTAGTAGTGGCCTACTTCTCGGGCATTGGCCTGGAGGTCCTCAGTCTCTATGACGTCTAGCACGGCAGATGCGATGGCACAGGAGACGGGATTACCACCGAAGGAACTGAAGAACTCTACGCCTCGCTCAAATGACCTGGCGACCTCGTCGGTGCAGACGACGGCCCCCATGGGATGTCCATTGGCGATGGGCTTGCCGAGGACGACGATATCCGGTACTACCCCGTGTGCCTCGAAGCCCCAGAAGTGATCCCCCAGCCGACCAAACCCAGTCTGGACCTCATCACTGATGCACAGCCCACCCTGTGCCCGTATTGCAGGATACACCGTCTGGAGGTATTGAGGCGCTAGCGGCACCTGACCAGCGCAGCCCACGACGGGCTCTGCGATAAAGGCAGCGAGCGGTCTACCATGGCCAGCTACTTGCGCGACGGCATCACGACCGTACTGCACACCAGGGCTGTCCATATCCTTTGTGTACCGTCCATTGTAAGTATTGGGAATAGGCGTCTTAACGATGTGATCTTTCTGACCCTCACCCTTGGGATTATTGAACTTATAATCGCTGATTTCTATGGATGTCTGCGTATTGCCATGGTAGCCGAGCTCCATCACCATGATGTCATTGTGCCCCGTATGGGCTTTGGCCAGTCGTATCGCTAGGTCACTAGCGGCACTACCAGAGTTGACAAAAAACACCTTGGAGAGCGACGCTGTAAACTTAGATAGTAGGTGGTCGGCATAGTCGGCTAGCTGATCGTAGACGTAGCGGGTATTGGTATTGAGGTGGAGCATCTGTTCATAGGCGGCGCTAGTCACCGTAGGATGACAGTGACCTACATGTGGTATATTGTTGTAGGCATCTAGGAAGGTGGCACCATCGGCACCGTACATGTACTGAAAAGCACCGCCTACCATATGTATAGGCAACTTATAGCTCAGCGACAGCGATGCACTCACATGCTCATGCCGTCTCGCGATTGCTGCATCTATACTGGGTACCGGCGGAGCCTCTAGACCTATGGCCTGCCTAAACGTATTGCTCGCATGCCTAGGATTAATCGCCACCCACTTGTGCAGGAGGCGGAGAGCATGCTGCTCGCTTACCGAGGCATAGGTATTGTCAGGGCTGGCGATCGCCGCATGGGCGGAGTTGCAGATGCTGGTGCAGAGACGTGCAGCTATTAGATAGTACAAGACATCGACCTCCACCTCCTGCAGGGGCAATACCTCATGGTAGGCCTTTAAGATGATCACCGCCCAGTCGAGCGGATCGTCCTTATCGTAGATGCTATAGGTGATGGCAATGGCGAGCTCGCTGATCAGAAAGCTATGCGCCACATCCCCGAAATCGATGATACCCGACACCTTGCCGTCCTGCACGAGTACATTCCACTCATTAGCATCATTGTGGATGATCTGCCTACGTAGGTCTTGATAGTGAGGACGGACGTGGTGGTCGTACTGATCAAAGAAATACTGGACGACCTTCCTATCGCTCGCCTCTACGACATCGTCGATGTACCGCCTATTGAGCTCTAGGTACTGCAGGTCCCACGGTGACTGTCTAGCCCGAATGACATAGCTATCCGTCTCCTGCAAGGCGATATCCATCTCCGCAAGAAAGGCACCTAGCGAGGCATACAAGGCAGGTGTAGCCTCTGCATCCCCCAAAAATGTACCGTCTAGGAAGGACAGCTTGCGCATCAGTGACGCTGTACCGTCGATCTCCACCTGCTTGACCAGTGAACCGTCATCAAAGGCAATAGGCCGAGGATAGCGATCGCCACCAGCTGCCCTTAGGTGGTCTAGGATATCACTCTCCGCTACCACCTGTGCCTCCTGCTCCGCCCTGTAGACATAGCTCTTGACGATCAGCTTATCTCCTTCGGTCTCGACGAGGTAGTTAGCATTGTCGTAACCGTCTAGCCGCTTATAGGTCAGCGATGGGTCACCGATCACCTGGGTCAATATCGATCTCATACTCTATAAGGTCTCGTAATGTGTTGCCACCCAGCGATAGCTAAGTTATATACCATCATAAGCTAGAATTGCCGCTCATATGGTTGTTACTATTACGACCCGAAGATAAACATCTACGAGATGGTCGTGGGGATTTTGTCTTGAGCAAATACACAAGCCTCATCTTGCTGCACCGCTACCTAGCGGAGCCCTTGCTTACTTACGATCTACTCTTTCTCACTATGATATTTCTTAAACCAATCCATAATACAAGGCGTCACAGCAATGACTACCTAGGTGTAGCCTTACATAAAATTAAGACAATATTAAAATTGTAGCCTTACGGAACACCATATACTGATAGGCACACTACTGTGGTGTGCCATATTGACCATTATGCTAAGCACAAAAATCTAAGAACTTCTCTGCAATCCGAACATAGCTCTTAATCGTCCCTTTACCATAGT
>CAYMFD010000107.1:7238-12494 GCA_964389475.1 uncultured Saprospiraceae bacterium | reverse complement strand
AGGCGAAATATGATGAAGAATAAGGCAAAAAATAAGTGAAATTCTGTAGCAGAAATGGTATTAGCTAGTCGCCTTATCCACTCTACCTATCATACACGATACGAATGACTTAGCTGTATTGATCGCATTGCCTGTGCCTGTGAGCGGGTAGCCCATCTTTCTGAGGACCTCTACCATGACGGGCTCTTGTACATCGCCTTTGATGGTGATTTCGCCTGTGTCGACCGCAATGGCGACATCTTCTACATTGGCTTGCTGGCGGAGTTGTTTCTCGATCTGGTGGGCACAACCGCCGCACTTTATATTATCAACTGTAAGGGATAGCATATTGTCTTATTAGCTTTGACTAAGTAACGGATGAGTACCAAGACTTAGTTCTTTGTGGTCCTACTTAAATAAGCCGTGCAGCTCAGCGTCTACCATATTGATGATCTTGCCTAGGTCTGCTTGATTGGACTTAAAGTCGAGATTGTCGATGTCTATGATCAATAGGGGACCCTCGGTATACCTAGATATCCAGTCTTCATACTTCTTGTTGAGACGCTTGAGGTAGTCTAGACTCATGTTGCCCTCATAGTCACGACCTCTATTAGCGATGTGTTCGACGAGGGTCTGTATAGATGACCTTAAGTATATCAGTAGATCTGGACCCTGTACCTGTGATGACATGGTCTCGAAGAGCTCGCTGTAGTTGCTAAAGTCTCGCTCGCTCATCAGCCCCATCTCGTGTAGGTTAGGCGCAAAGATGTAGGCGTCTTCGTAGATCGTCCGGTCTTGGATGACGGCTTGATCACCTTTACGGATGGATAGCACCTGCTGGTATCGACTGTTGAGAAAGTAGATCTGTAGGTTGAATGACCACCGCTGCATATCGTTGTAAAAATCCGATAGGTAGGGATTTTCGGTCGTATCCTCATACATGGCCTGCCAGCCGTAGTGCTTAGCTAGCTGTTCTGTAAGGGTCGTCTTGCCTGCTCCGATATTACCGGCAACTGCTATATGTTGGGCTTGAATCACGCTAGCCTATTGATTTTTGTTACCATTTTCAGTCCCTGCAAAAGTAGCAAAATGTCCTACTTATTGTCGCTTGCACTGCATCTATCCCTTCTAGGTCTCAGATAATTGACGCTTATCAGTAGATAGTGTTCGTGTAATCTAGATGATGTACCTACTTTTGTGGGACTTTTCAGTAGCGATTCTTTAAAAGCCCAATAAGTATGCAAAAGAAAAAGACCTTGGTTTTTGGCGCAAGCTTGAATCCCAATCGCTATGCCCATCGAGCGGTCAAAAAACTACTGGATGAGGGTGTATCCGTTGTGGCGATAGGCGGTCGAGCAGGCACGATCAGAGAGACTGAAGTCTTGACGGGTCATCCGCCGCTAGAGGACATCGATACGATCACCCTATACATGGGAGCTCAGCGTTTACAAGATCACGAGGAGTATCTGCTATCCTTAGCTCCTCGGCGTATTATCTTTAATCCTGGTGCAGAAAATAGACACTTCGCTTACAAGGCTAGGGCCGTAGGGATTGAGACCATCGAGGCCTGTACGCTAGTGATGCTCACCACTGGAGAATATACGGAGCATCAATAAGTTACGCCATTGGCTGCTACTACTATGTCTTGCCTCGCTAAGCCATGCAGTCGTGGCTCAGCAAGACTCCACCTCTACAGTTACTACTAGTAGCATAAGGGGATTTCCCGTAGCCTTTTTCTTGCCAGAGACAGGACTCAGTTTTGGTGGTGTGGGTATCTACACCTTTCGTAAAAATCAAGATACGACTATACTCGAGCGACCTAGCAGTATCCAGATAGGAGCGGCCTATACTCTCCGCAATCAACTGCTACTCTTTGTGCCCTATGAGCTATACGTCGACAATGGCGCTTACCGCATACAGGGAGAGCTGGGTTATTATCGATACTTATATAACTATCACGGTATAGGACCTCGCAGCGTGGAGGCTGACCTTGAGACCTACGATGTTAATTTCCCAAGGGTCAATGTACAAGTCCTCAAGCAGCTAGGTGCCTACTGGCTATTGGGTGCCGGTTATATCATGGATTACTTTGATATTACGAGAGTAGAGCCGCTCGGTATACTCGCCCAAGAGTCGCCACTAGGTATCGATGGTGGTGCGGTAAGTGGGCCACTACTCAAGGTATTGTACGACAGTAGAGACCACCTATTCGACCCTCGCCGTGGAGGCTTCGCTGACCTGAGTATCGTATTCGGTGATGCTACATTCGGGAGTGATTATACCTACAGGAAATACCAGGTCGATCTACGAAAGTACTGGTCACTAGCACAGGACTATGTGCTGGCTACTAGATGGATTACGACGTATGCTAGTGAGGGTGCTCCCTTCTACCAGTATCCTTACGTGGGTAGTACCAATCAGGGTAGGGGGCTGGCCGATCGTAGATATATCGCCCAGCACGTCTCTTCGCTACAGGCAGATCTGCGTATGATGCTGTGGGATCGGCTAGGCCTGGTGGCTTTTGCTAGTACCAGCATCGTGTCTGATCGGCTGATCGATCCTAGTGATACTGCCTACGTCCCTGCCGGAGGGCTAGGACTGCGCTATGTGATGGATAAGCAGGAGCTCACCCGCATACGAGTAGATGCGGGCTACAGTCGCGAAGGTCTGCAGGTGTACTTTACGCTTAATGAGGCATTTTAGGTGTGGTCTACTAGGGCGACCTAGATAGTTACCCGTAAGATTCTTCCTTTTTTCTTGCGATCACCTACCAGTATGACGGTTCTCTTGAGCGGATTGGGTATGCCACTATCGACCTTGTAGTACACCTTAGAGTCCTTGTCATCGACGATGCTCTGATAGTCAAAGTCGCCCTTCTCATCGATGTGGATCATGTATAGGTTGGACCTCTTGGCACTCGTGTCTTTAAACTCGATACGGTCATTGCGTAATCGCTTGATGCGGTCAGAGCAGTTGATGAATATGTAGGTGGACTCATCGACAGACAGTGATGTGTACGACGTAATGTCAAGACCTTCTTGGCTCTTATTGATCGTACGGGCCCACTTGAGGCTGCGGTCTTGGTTGAGCCGTAGGGCGATGATGTCATTAAATAGGTATATGGTTTCGGTATGCAAGTTCCCAGCACCTACACCAGTCTGCACCATCCTAGTGGTGACGATGTACTCCTCCGCATTGAGGGATATGTCGCCATTTTCGAGTACTTCGATATTTCTAAAGACGATATTGCGCAAGCCCTTTCTCTTAGCCTTCTTTTTTCTGCGTTTTCGCTCACCATACTTGTCGGTTAAGAACTGATCTGTGAATGGGCTAAACGAACTACTCTGTATCTCCAGAGTCTCGTTGTCTAGGTCAAAAGCACATACGCCATGCAGCAGTTCTTCCTGGTTTTCGCCATAAAAGCCTACACATACAACCTGGTCACCCTCAAGCACTACCTGCATCGATTCGATAAAGTTTTCTCCGCTCTCCAGTCGTACGGTTGACTCACCCTCCGTGTCGACCCTGGTCAGCTCAAAGTGGTAGTTGGCCTTGTCTTTCCTTTTCTTCTTGCGGCGACCATCTGGGTAGGCCTTCCCTAGAAAGTAGATGCTGCCGTCATCATCATCGATCTCAAAGGTATTGTAGTCAAAGAGCCTGTCCGCGACGTTTTTACGTAGTGTCTGCTCAAATACTGGATTGAGATCTGTATCGTAAACGTAGATTTTGTGGACCTCTCGCTTTTTGTCTTGGATGTCAATGTTAATGGCGAAGTAGCGATTATTCTTGGACAGTTTGACACTGCCTAGGTGGTTGTCATCCTCGCCCTTGGATGTAATCAGCCAGCCGTATATGCCTTTGCCAAAGTACTGCTCTGCCTTGCCAGGAGGGAAGTTTAGGAGCTGACTTGTACTGATGCGATAGTCGGTCAGGCTATATTGGGCGACGGAGTAGGCGAAGCGTTTTGCCTTTTTATTGGCCTCCAGCTGTATGAGGTAGAGGATACCGTTTTTGATGTAAGCGTTTTTGACCTTGACGTCCTTTACGGGGTAGTCCAGATTCTTCTTGAGCCTGAGATCTCGGTCGTAGTGGTCGATGTAGTAGCCCTTGGTCCTGCCACTTAACCCCGATGCATATGACCGAACCGTAACGAGACCACCGTCTGCATCTTCCACGGCAAACTCTAGCTTAGAATTCGTTTTACGATCCTTAAAGATCTCGCTTTTGTCGATCTGTACTTCCTGGCCCTGTAGGCTCAAAGTCGACAGTAATAGGAAGAATAACACGATACGCATAATGAGAGGTTTGGGTGTTGAATGGGAGTAAAGTTCGGTGAGATAAAGATAGTTTTTAAGGTTGGATGTTTGATTTGATCTAAGATAAAGTGGTAGTAGTGACAGGCTGTATTGTGTTAAGCGGTGTCAGAAGCGCTAGCCGAATCCCTTTACCTCTTGGTTTAGACCTTGCTCAAGTCTACCAGGTTTATCATAAGTCATACGCTGTGGTGAGGTAGATCATCACCTGACACGTCAAAGGCGGTAGATCTTTGGCATATGATAGTAGAATCCTTTGATAACGACATAACATACACTGCCAATAAAGTAAAGACCAAGGTGATCTTACAGACTGCCTACTCCAAGGAAATAAGGATCGTGCTGGGTAAAGACGCGATGATGAAAGAGCACAAGGCGCCATACCCAATCATCATCCATGTGCTATCAGGCGCTATAGATTTTGGCTGCGATGGCTCGCAGTATGCACTCGGGGCAGGTGATATCATAACGCTAGGTGCTGATGTGCCGCATGACTTGCAGGCATTACAAGACAGTGTCGTACGACTATCACTCTCCAAGATGGATAGGGTAGGCCGTGTAGATCAGGTGGTTAGTGGAACGTAGTGAGGGGGTGTTCTTTTGTTTGGCTGGTGCCTGATAGTCATGTAGTGACATACCTATAATGTAAAGGCCTGATTGCTTAGCCAGTAATGATGTATTTCAAATAGACAGATGTGGATTGCCTTTGGCGATCCTGTATGTCTCCGAGGTCAAAGAGTAAGTCTATGTCACTTCGTTCCTACTTTTTCCTCTTGGATACAGTAGCAAGCGAGCATGCTAAGCACCCAAACGAAAAAAGTCCTTCCGCTGAGTGCGGAAAGACTTTCTCTCTCTAGTGATCCCGCCAGGATTCGAACCTGGGACCTGCTGATTAGAAGTCAGCTGCTCTATCCAGCTGAGCTACAGGACCATTTTTCTTTTATCCACTGCTTACCATATCCAG
>CAYMFD010000107.1:0-7138 GCA_964389475.1 uncultured Saprospiraceae bacterium | reverse complement strand
GCTCCCTGCCTGCCAAGCTGGCTTGCCAGGTAGGCAGGTATCCAGCTGAGCTACAGGACCATTTTTCTTTTATCCACTGCTTACCATATCCAGACTTGAGATATTTCTCACGCTTTCTGGCTAGCAGACGATTTTCGTATTCTTCTTCGAAGAAAAGTAACCATGGTCGATATCCTTTTGTAGATTTCGTCTTGCCTCGGTTGTGCTCTTTGAGTCTTTTTTCAACATCGGTAGACATACCAACATAAAATCGACCGTCCACTTTGCTTCGAATAACATATACATGATGCATCATTATGCAAGGTACATATTAGTATCAAACTAAAACTGCCCTTGATACTGTGGCTGCTCCCTGCCTGCCAAGCTGGCTTGCCAGGTAGGCAGGTATCCAGCTGAGCTACACCTGCCTGCCAAGCCGAACTTGTCGGGTAGGCAGGGGACCTTGAATTAAAAAGGCCAGCCAAATCTGGCTGGCCTCTTAGTAGCGGGGGCTGGACTTGAACCAACGACCTTCGGGTTATGAGCCCGACGAGCTACCAACTGCTCCACCCCGCGATGTATCTTTCATGGTAGAAATTGCTACCAGTGTAGTGCAAATAAAAGTCCGATCCGAAAACCGGACTTGCGCTTCCTCAAGGACTTGAACCTTGGACCCTCTGATTAACAGTCAGATGCTCTAACCAGCTGAGCTAAGGAAGCAATGCGCCTTTCTTCAAAAGCGAGTGCAAATGTACGTGCTCAGTGCAATATGAGCAAGTGTCGGACTGCAAATTTTTAATATTTGTGAAGCTTCGACATGCGGCTGGCATCAGTTCTCTGATTTTCAATACCTTAATGTTGAAGACATGTGGAGGTTTGGGTAAAAGAAATGCCTTTGGGCTGAAATTTAGGCGCGATTACCAGGTCACCTTTTTAGCAAATTCTGACACATGTGATAAGGTAGGCTTTGATTGACTTATTATAGCAGTCAAAACATACCCTCTAGAGCCTGAATGTATTAAGAGTATTGAACATGAAGAGTTGCTTAGGTGCATATCTAATGCGTAGTAAGAGTTTGTTTTCCAATGATCTATCGGTGGGAGGTAGAGTTGCTGCTATCCGATATGTATGGGTACTATTTCTTGTTACAGCTCTTTCAGGATTACCTTTTGATGTCTTGGCAAATGAAATAGTTGCGACCGAACCTGTAGCCGGATGTGATATAGTAGAGGAGTGCAGGAGTATTATTGAGCAACATCTGGTTGAGGGGAGGCTAGAGGATGCAGTCCTTGTACTTTCTGATGCACTTAGTGGCGTTCGTACAGAAAAGCACTGTATGGGCCTTTTGCTGTCATTTTATGATCGCTTGCCCAAGCAGACTGGCAGAGACAGCCTATTAGCGTCCAGAGCATATCAGGTCTTGGGATATACCTATAGGAAATTCTTAAATGACTTACCAGCTAGCCTTAAGTACTACCAGCTGGCAGAAGATTATTATGCTGGTAGCTATTGCGATTCTAAGTATTGGTTTTTACGATATCCTGTCGGTAGCCTTTATGCTCGTTTGGGTGATTATGAGCGAGCATATGCTCAATATGATAGAATCTTACAATGCCTACAGAGCACAGATCGAGACATCTACCGCCAATCATTACTCCACAAGGAGATGGCTAATGTTGAAATTTGGAGAGGTAATAAAACGTCTGCTTTTGCAAAACTTGCCATCGCCAAAGAGCTGGCTAAAAAGATCGGGTCAACCGATGCATTGCTTGCCACTTTGTTTACTAAGGTAGAGTATCGTCTTCGTCATAAGGATGGTCAAGCAGCACTGGCTGAGTTAAAGACCATCAAGTCTCTTCTAGATAGGGACAGTACAAGCATCAAAGCTAGTCGGTGGTCTACCTATTACGAGCAAAAGGCTGACCAGCTATTGCTTGGCAAGGATACAGTAGCAGCCATCTCCATGCTTGAGCGATATGTCAAAGCAGAGCGAGCCGATGTCAAGAATAACAGTGTAAGATCTACCGCCCGTGCAAGACTAAGACTGCTGCGGTTACTGATCCATAGTCGCCAGCATCAGGAAGCTAGGCACACTGTTGATATCATCAAGCAGGCATATGTTGATCTCAATGACCAAGCTAGAGCTGTAGACAATACATGGGTACAATTGCTAGCGCTTGAGGCAGGTCTGGATGTTAACGCAGCATGCAAGAGCGAAGACATGGAGGCACTTAGGGAGATTCTGCTACGACTAGAGACTCTATATCGAATGATTGATAAAATTCAGGATAATGCAATTGCTATTATTGATAAAATTAGTGCTGATCAACTTAAAAAAGACTTGGACAATGTATATCTCGAGGCCTTACATGCCTTATATAGTTCCAGGTTCTATAGCTGGGATGCGGTGAGAGGTAAGCTAGCTAAGCTTAAGAATGGTGCCATTACCAAGTCCGCACTAGGTCGCCAAAATCAACTAACCGACGCCGACGAGATAGAGCTGGCATCAATTGATAGAGCATTAAGACGGCTAGCTTTTGCAACACACGTAGATAGCGTGACTCTGCGTGTAGACTTGTTAGATCAGCAGCAGCGTATCCTTTCACAGTATGATGTCAATAATGTCCTGTACGATGGTCCATTTTTAGAATATTTCAAAACACAGGACTATATATACTACCTCGGTAACAGCGGCTCTGAATTCTTTTTTAGAAAGAATAATCCTGGTGGTATAATTAACATGATTGCAAGTCTCAATTCCAGTGTTGGTGAGCTACAAGACTTAGCAACAAACGTAACATTAGATAGGCTCTGTCAAATGTTCTTGCCAACTAAGATTGACATTGTGGATGATCTAGCCATTGTTGTGCCGCCTGAACTTCAAACCGTACCCTTCGATGTACTTTACGGTTACAGATTTGGACAAGACTCTCAATTAAACTACTTCTTGCGACTGGGCCAGATTGCCTACGGGCAGAGACATAAACAATATCGTGGGGTGTTGATTGTTCAGCCTGACTATGCTAGTGCTGGTATCGAGGTATCTGGTCTACAGCAATTGTATTATACCACTGATGAGGTAGATACGATCGTAGCATTGTCGGATGCCGAAGTATTACGACAGGCTTCTCTTGATGATATTGTGATGCGAATGGATGGTGCGAAAGACATTCTACATTATACAGGTCATGCGGTTGGGGGCTTGCGTCCACAGGTACTATTGACAGATCGGGGCGAGGTTCAGCCCGCCTTTCTGGAAGAACTTAGTCAATGGTCCAGTCCTGCAGAATTGATAGTGCTTAGTGCTTGTGAGTCTGGGCTAGGTGCTGCCACTCAAGGAGAGATCGTGCCAAGTGTCAGTAGCTCACTATTGGCTACAGGCGTACCCAATGTGTTGATGTCTCAGTGGGCTGTCAGTGATGAGGCTACGTCGGCGTTGTTGTCAAGCTTCTACTACTACTTAATCAAAGAAAAGTTGCAACCTATCGTAGCGCTTCGAAAAGCGAAACAGCACTATAGAGACACAGAGCCACCCGACCGCCAGCACCCCTATTATTGGGCAGGGCTACAGATTGTCAGCCAGGCCCCTTACTCATTTTCCAATACTGCCTCATCTAGAGCTGTCTACTATATCTTATTCCTCATTTTAACCCTTGCCTTATGCGTATTCTTTTTCTTTCGTTCTCGCTACTCCTCCTAGTTGCTCCCTCCAGTTTCGGGCAGTGGATCTACCCCAATGAAGAGGGGGTAGATGTAGCAGATATGTGGTTCAAAGTTCCAAATACTGCTGAAGCCCAAGAAGTAATAGCTGGACACCCATGCCTCACCGACATAGAGTCCGCAGAGCCAGCAAATATATTTTTCGGCATTAAGAATAATGGTGAGTTATGGCTGGGAGAGGTTCCTGCTAGTGAAGCTTCCTATGTTTTAACTGCTTCAGATAGCGAAATGCACACGCAGTATGATTTCAATGAGACAGACTTTTTATTCCTCAAGCTTATCAACAAGTACGAGGACGAAGAAGATCCATATGCCTTGGTTGCCAATGGTCCTACCGGTCCTACAACGTCTTCACCTGTTCCTGTGCAGGGCTTGACGCTATCCTCTGGACAAGGTTTTCTAGTTAGTAATGACTTAGTTGATCAGAAAGATGTGGTTCTTACTATCTTTCCTAGCTTCTTCGATCCAGTAACGTCTCAATACCTCTTGTGTCATGATGGATTAGATGTAGTTAATTTTGAACCATTTGATTTTCCTTTACCACACGGGCCTATCTTAAACGGTATTTCGGCGCAAGGTGGTGGGGTGTTTTTTGATCAGGGCAATGTAGGGCAGGAGCGGTGCATGCGCTTTTCAGTGGTTGACAGAACAAAGCCTGTATTCGTTCGTCAAAGGGTATACATTGACCCTGGTGTTCTCGATAATTTGTCCCAAACAAACCCTAAGATTGTTGATTTTTCAATACATGCCTGTAAGGGTTCTGGTGAGAGTACTTCTTGCGATGTCTTTTATCCTGAGGGAGATGTCGACATGAGTGTTTGCTTAGCCGGTTTGTACAATGATCCCAACTTTACTCGTCTGGAGTGTGTGTGGATAGATCAGGATAGTAATAAATTCGCCCGATACCATGTAGAGTGCTTCAACGATGGTCAATCAGGTTTTGACTCATTAACCATGTCTGTCGTATTGCCCGATGGAGCGATCCCTTCAACTGTAGTGGTCGATCGTACTATGTCGATGTGTAACTTGCGCTGCGATGATAAGACCAACAATGATGATTATGTCAGTGGTCTGGTCACAACAAGGGAACGGCTAGATAGCAATCAGACTGATACGGTTCAGCTTTCTTTTGATCGGGGATTATGCGGTTACAATCATGATGATGTGGTACAGGGTTGTGAAGACACCTGTCGATTTACAGCGTGGTTCGAGTTTACTGTACAGTTCACGTCCGATACTGATTTGGCGTTTGGTGATTTACAGCCTAGTGCCCCATGCACTAACTTCAATACTACCCCTTATGATATTCATCCTTATTATGACGACAAAGTTTGTTATTCGTCTGGTATGCTAGATACATTGGCACAGAGAGAGCCTGATTCCTTGTTAAGGGTAAATTATCAAAGTTTAACTAGGCCAATGGTTGATTTCTGTAACCTCGGTCGTATAGTAGAGATGGAGGACTGTGGTACTGATTGTCAGGATAGCGTGAGAAGCGTCCTTTGCCCTAGACCAATATGGCCATGGGTACTGGCAGGACTTGGGTTGTTTGCAGTGTCATGGCTACTTTTTCGAAAGAGACTTTAGCGCTTCTGTGTAGTAGGGATCTATCTTATCGCCATAGATACTAAGCAGACTATCGATAGAAGATGGTTGACCTGTGTCGTAGTACGCATAAGCTAAGATATAGACACTACGATCTCTTTTGATAGTAGACAGGCTGTCAATTGGTGGAACGGTTGATATTACCTCTGCCCACCGCTGTCGATCAGCGGCTATCTCGGCGAGCCAATAGGCACTTTCGAGATTGCCTATCACCTCAAGTGCTTGGATCGTGGCAATTGTGTCGCTGCTATATCGAGCGAAAGCAGCTTGGATGTCCTTCGTTGTGCTTCCTTTTGTCACCGGCTTGATGGCAGATGCGTAAGTGTTTTGCCGTGTGCTCGATTCCTCACTCAAATACTTATATAGTAAGGCGCTTACGACTAGAAGAAATAGTGTGACTGCTGCTAGTGCTAGGAGTGGTCTTTTGGCTACTGGGGTAGAGTCTTTACCAACAACGTTTGCCACATTTCTAGTGGCACCTTCTACAGCTTGTCGTAGCTCGTCCTCTAGTAGTCCATCTAGTACGATTTCAGCCACATCATAGTCTTCCACGGCTTGACGTAGTTGAGGGTTGGCGGCCATTTCTGCTTCGAAGTCAGATAGATCCTGCTCCGATAGATTCTCTTTTAAATAGTCGTCGATATATGCATAGTAGTCTTTCATCCTTGCCTAAGTCTAGTTTTGAGGTGCGGTCGTTCTGCCAAGTAGTCCATAAGCTCTTTCATGCATTGGCTTTTCTTTTTGCGAGCCATCATGTCTGATTTGTAGCCAATACTCTCTGCAATCTCTTTCATACTATAGCCACCAGACCAGGAGAGTAACACTTCCTTGCACCTCGATCTCATTTGCGACAAAATATCCTTGATCAGCCTGCCCTTTTCACTACGTAATATCAGCTTTTCTGCCATCGGATCGATACCTACTTCTACACCTAGTTCTTCTTGTAAATACTCGATAGATAGACTCTTGGTCCTGCTTTTTAAAAGGTCGTACAGTTGGTATTTAGCCATACTCATAAGGTATGGATCCAGTTCAGTAGGAGCAAAGTCTCTATCCTTAATCACTCTTTTTGCAAAGGCGATGAGTACATCATTTATGATGCTCGTAGCCTCAGTCTCATTGGCTCCCTTGCTTCTTAAAAAGCGCTGAATACTCTGTCTGAGTTCAGACTTAACCAAAGAGGTCAGGGCCATATTTCGATCAGCCGTAGAACCTCTCAGCTGCCTTAGCAATACATCTACTCTTCTACCGCTAGTCTCTGTATCCATCTCATTTTCGTGACCCTGCAAAGATAGGTTTAGGTATGAAAGTTAGGTGATGTAGCGCTTGGTTGGCCTGAGTCAAGGACATTTTATCAATATTTTTTCGATTAGGGGTCACACAATTAATCCTACAGAAGAGAGTGGAGTGTAGCTAGTAGATCCAACCTCGATGGAGGTGCACGATGCTAGCAAATATTTCTCGATTACCAAGTCTGGCAAGCAAATCTGAGCAAGTCCTGTAGGTCTCGTTCCTGGCCATGCTATGCCCTTTAGTGAAGGACCAAGCTTGGTGATCCTCATCTCAAATTTTTAGGATTATGTTGATCTTAGATTGGATACTAGGCTTCTTTATAGGAGAGGAGCAAGAGGGACTGTAGCGCAGATAAAGCGATAGCCCTATTTAGTCAAGAGCAGCTTACTATGCAGTGAGTTGCTCTTTCTCTTTGTTTTGGGCCCAAGCCCTGAAAACCAAGGGTTCATTCTCTAGGTCTGTCATAAGTGGTGATAGAGGAGAGCCATGTAACAGGGCTTCTACTACATCCGCTAAGTTTCTATATCCCTTAGCATTACGA
>CAYMFD010000106.1:4330-12689 GCA_964389475.1 uncultured Saprospiraceae bacterium | reverse complement strand
CGACGGCGTCGTTATTGTCGTCATCGTTGTTACCTCCCGTGATAGGATTCTCTTCGCAGGCTGTGGTTAAAAAGATGGCTAATAGGGCAAATAATAGGTTTCGCATGGCTTTCTACTGGTCAAACTGTCAATAAGTCCAGCAAAACTATAACTGTGATTACCTTCTACTCGCCGCAATGAATGAATAGCCGATCTCTATGAGTAGATAGGCAATAGATCCATTAGGCGATTAGATCTATTGTAAACTAGCTCCCCTAGAACGTAAACACCAGGCCTAGCCCATCACCCGTCGGCTGTAGGTTGAGGGTCGCCCCATAGTCTCTAACGGCAGGCTCGCTGGAAAGGCTCTTATTGTAGGCCCGAGCAGCTTTGTGGTGACGCTTGCTATATCGAGCCATCTGGACCACACCATTGATGCCTATGGCAGTAGAGGTTAAACCGACAAGCAAGCCAAAAGCGCCGACTATCGCGTTAGCTGGGGCGAGCACGAGACCGACCACCGAATTATCATCTCTAATGGCTCTTCTAGCATCTAGCCATATAGAGTAACCCACCAATGAGCCAATCGTCCCGATACTGATATTAATAGGAGCTCTATTTTTGAAACGGGCATTTCTGACCAATACATTGGTAGCATAAGGAGAAGTATAGATGACCTTCTCGAGCTCATCGATAGGTAAGACTCGATTATCTAAGAAAAACTTATCGTAAGACATCACTATAGGCGATGGCTGCGAGGCGGATATACCGTTGCTATCAGAACCGCCCTCCTGGGCATTCATACTGCTGGTTACCAAAACACTCACAGCTAATAGAAAAAGTACATTAAGCTTCATGATCTAAAGTTTTAATTTGAATCTCAAACCTATAGATTACAAATCATGATATAGAGACCAATACGTAGACTGTAGAATTACTTTTTTACGATAAGTAGACTATTATAAACACACTCACAAATCGTCTACATACTATAGACTTCCTCATCTTGTTTCTATCAATTGTAGATTAGCATCTTTGTGATTATGAGTCGACATACACTTATCATCATCGGTGCAGGACCAGCAGGTATCAACGTAGCCATCGCGGCTAAACAGGCAGGCATTGATGCTATCATCTTGGAAAAAGGCTACTTGGTCAATAGCGTATTTAACTTCCCGATCAATATGACCTTCTTCAGTACGAGCCAAAAACTGGAAATCGGCGATGTACCCTTCATATCACATACCGACAAGCCTACCCGGCAGGAGGCCCTAGAGTACTATCGTCGTGTGGTCAAAGCATACGAGCTCGACATCAGGTACCATACGACGGTCGAGGCGATTGAGGGAGGTGTGGGCGATTTCAGCGTACGGACGGATGGTGAGACGTACCATGGAAACTATGTAGTGGTGGCGACGGGATTCTACGACGAGCCAAGAATGCTCAATATCCCAGGAGAAGACCTACCCAAGGTCAAGCACTACTACGATGATGTACACCAGTACGTCAACCAAAAAGTGGTAGTGATCGGTGGCGCAAACAGTGCCTGCGATGTAGCCCTAGAGACGTGGGCCAAGGGGGCGGATGTAACGATGGTCGTCCGTGGTAGCGACCTATACAGCAAGGTCAAGTACTGGATACTGCCCAATATCAAAAACAGAATTGCCGAGGGAAGTATCAAGGCCCTCTTCGATAGTGAGGTGGTTGAGATCACCCCAGATAGCGTCATCGTCAAGACGCCGGCCGGCACCACGACAATAGCTAATGACTGGGTACTCGCCATGACGGGCTATCAGCCCAATTATCCCTTACTGGCAACCCTAGGGATCGACATCAATAAGCATGAGCTCAAGACGCCAATCTACAATGAAGCAACACTGGAGTCGTCTCGTCGGGGTGTCTATCTGTCCGGCGTCGTCATGGGTGGCTTACACACCAGTAAATACTTTATCGAAAATACTCGTGACCATGGTGAGCGGATCATTCGAGACATCCTGCTCAAGACAAGTATTGCTTAATAAAAATGATGATGGGTAGCAATACCATTGTAGCTACCCACCATCGGACATCTAGTCTATCTGCTGGCTGTACCTGTAGGGTTGGTCGCAGCTGCGTTATTGTTTAGTGATATGCTACTGTGCACCTCGCCACCCTCGATCCTACGTAGTAAAGGCTTAAGTGCGAATGGAGCAGGGCTGTTGTCTGGTACCGGCTCTACCGATACGACGATCATACCATCTGTGAGGTCTACAGGAAATGTAGCGCCTGATGGTGCATTGACCAAGAAGTCCTCTCCTGGGAATGGTGGTGCAGGGTTACTACCACTATACGGCGCTGCGCTATCTGCTCCAGCAGCCCCGGTGAAAGTACCTGTGGTGACAGGCTGACCATCTATTACAGCCCATCCCTCATAAGCCCATCCTGCAGGCAGGTCTGGTAGGCTCAGAGCAGCACTAGGGCCACTAGGATCTAAGAACCATACGCCGCTAGCCTCATTGGTATCGTCATCGTCTGTAGGCGTCGCTAGTATAAAGCTACCGCTCGCTGCGGTAAAGTCTGTACCTACCGCTGCTGGGTGGTCTACTGTAAGCGTAGCTCCTGTCGCTGCGAAGTCACCCGCTAGGATGTGTACGTCACTAGGTGCTGGATTGGGATCTGGACTAGGCTCGATCGTTAGGATATAGGCCGTTGCCGCAGAGAGTGCATCAGCATCTAGGTCAAATGATCGCTGGCTAGGGTTACCCTCACCATCTACCGTAAATATACCTGCTGTCTGTGGAGCTCCATCTACCATGATCCAGCCTTCGTAAGCGTAGTCAGAACCGAGGTCCTCTAGGCCAGAGAGGTTAAGCGTCAGGGTACTCGTATCGGCCGAGTCGTCGTCATTACAGGCCGCCATACTGAATACGACCATAGCTAATGCTGCAATTTTTAATAGGGAAATTTTCATAATTAAGTGTTTATCAAATTAAGTGATCTTGTTATAAAATGGTGGTAGTAGACAAGGCTTCGCCCATGATATCAATGGACCGATACCTCACCTACTGCTCGTTAAAAAAGTCTGATTATTCGCTAGAGTCTGTGCCTCAATGCTAGCTCTAGTCCTGTGTTGTATATGCTGACGTTACCTGCGCCGATACCCTTCAGCGGCACCTGCACGTATGGCACCACACCCAGGCTGGTAGATCCGCCAAAGGCTATGTCTATACCGTAGGCGATACGTGCTGCACCTAGGGCCATCTTGTTGACCGATCTAGATGGTATCTCCCGCATAAGGTTGGGTGACTCGTCCTCGGGGCTGTACTCAAATCCGTACCACTCCGATCTGTGATTAAAGTTGGTAAAGCCCACCTCTACAAACTGTCTAGCCCGTCTGTTAGCTGACCAGTGATACCTAACACTCACCGGTATCTCTACGAAGGCCGACTTGCCCTCCATCTTCTCCGGTGCTGCATCTGTAAATATGGATCTATCCTGGAAGGCATCGCCTGATCCTGCGAAGATCTTATTGCTATAGATAAGGCCGGCATGGACACTCCATCGCTGAGATAGGTAGTAACCTAGTCTCACGCCACCTCTGTTGCCTAGCTTGGGGTCACTCTGTCTATCTAGTACAGATAGCTCAGCACCTAGCGTCAACTCCACCTCCCAGCGTCTAGGTCGTACCACAGGCACCATATCAGGCGTGCTAGCGTATAGGGGCATGTCTAGGTCGTACGTCATCGTCGTCTCTGCACCTATCGGTAGTGGTAGCTGACCTATGTCGAGTACCACGGCGAGATCTTCAGTAGCATATTGATCTTGGTCACGGTTGACCACCGCAGGGTCTTGCTTATCTACTGCTGTAGACTGCTCCATCGTAGTGGCTACATCTACTATCGACCTAGTTTGGGTCGCACCTCTTGTATTATCTACATCTGTTATAGTAGCTTTCACCTGTTCTGCGCCATCTTCCGCACCATTTGCTGCTGCTTGAGCAAGTAGCTGAGTATCATCCGCCGTCGTGGCACTTTGGGCTGCACCCGCTACCATCTCTGATGCAGAGTCTTGGCCTTGGTCATTTTGGTCTTCGTCTGTAGATATGCTAGCAGCTGGGTCTTGGTCTGTGTTGACAGCTCTAGTAGACGCATCTTGATCTGTAGTCACTAGTCTAGCAGCCTCGGTAGATACCTCTACGCTAGCCTCTTGCTCACCGCTGTCCATCGGCCTATTGGTCATATATACTATGCCAGCACCTATGGTTACGAGTAATAGTAAGGACCAGCGTAACCACAGCCACCTACGTTGCCGCTTGTCATCATGATCTAGCATGTCTGACATGGCATCCCAGGAGGCCGGGTTGTAAGGAAACTGCTCCTCACTAAAGCCCTCTGTAAATATCTTATCTATGTCTCTTTTATCATCCATGTTGTAATCCTAGTTGAGAGACGATCATTTTTTGAAGGGCTTTTCTAGCCTTCGACAAGTTGGACTTAGACGTACCAGCCGAGATGCCAAGCTGGCCAGCTATCTCCTCATGCTTGTACCCATCTATGACGTAGAGGTTAAAGACCGTGCGGTATCCCTGAGACAACCTTGCGATCATATCGAGGAGGTCTTGGTAGGCGATCTTACTCAGTATCTCTTCGGTCGCACTCAAGTCGTGCTGGTCATCTATATCTACTTCCATCTTAATCCTCTTTTGGGTCTTAAGGAAGTCTAGTGCAGTGTTGACAATTATACGTCGCAACCAAGGCTTGATATCTGCCCCCTGCTCAAACTTCTCAATATTACGGAAGACCTTGAGAAAACTGTCATTGACAATAGATACGGCCTCTGGCTCATTGAGCACGTACCGGATAGCTACACTCATGGCGTAACTATAGTATAGCTTGTACAGCTCTTGCTGGCTAGCTCTACTCTTGAGGATGCACCCCTGTAATATGTCGTTTAGTGTTTTGATCTCTTGATCTTTTATTCCGATGTCAATACCCATACGGCAAGTCGAGAGGTGATGGTTGCCTCCCACTTTCACAAAGAAATAGATATAAAACCCAAATCACTGTATAACAACCAGTTATAATAATAAAAATACAGGCCATGCTTGTGTAGATGTCTGCTGGACGTCACTTACAAAGGGAGAATACTACACACTTATCAATCACCAACCGACGTTTACTCATCAATACCTACAGGCATCTACTACTAGGAGCAACTTTACAATTATAAATAAGAAAACAAAAAACACATATAGTCAATAATACGCATGCATAAACAATTGGCTATCTTTGCTCAATTGCTTGATCATAGCGTGTCAAGTACTACAACATCAGATAAATCATGGCCAAAAAGTCTCCAGCAAATAAAGGTACCTCCTACTATGTCAAGTGGATGTGGGTCTGCTTTTTGGCGGGCTTACTACTTTTTATGGGCCTATTTCTCCTGGTGTCCTTTACCAAGATGCCCTCGCGAGATAGTCTAGAGAACCCCAAGTACGAGCTAGCCTCAGTCATCTATACCGACGACAACAAGGAACTGGGTAGTTACTATACCAAAAATCGGGCATGGGTACCTTACTCAGAGCTCAACAAGCATGTGATAGATGCTCTAGTGGCAACGGAGGACGAGCGATACTACCAGCATACAGGCATCGACCTTAAGGGTACGGCTAGGGCATTCATTTTCTTGGGAAAAAGAGGAGGCGCTAGTACCATCACACAGCAACTCGCCAAACAATTCTACACGCCTAAGCCTGGCAACTACCTCAAGCGGGTGTGGCAAAAGATGAAGGAGTGGGTCATCGCTACAGAATTTGAAAAGCGGTATACCAAGGGCGAGATCATCGCGATGCTCCTCAACAAGTACGAGTTTATCTATGGTGCCAATGGTATAGGCGCAGCAGCTAAGACTTACTTTGGCAAGGAGCAAAGCGACCTAGACCTATTCGAGTCGGCCGTACTCGTCGGTATGTTTAAAAATCCGTCGTACTACAATCCATACAGTAATCCAGAAAATGCCCTCCGCCGTACACAGACTGTACTCAAGCAGATGATCAAAAACGACTACCTCACACAAGCAGAGTACGATGTGCTCAAGGAGCGGGAGATTGACATGAGCGGATTTAACCGGCCCATGCATTACAAGGGAGAGGCGCCATACTTCAGAGCAGAGCTCAAAAAATACCTATCTACCATCCTAGATAAGCCCGAGTGCCGCAAGCCAGATGGCACCAAGTACAACATCTACAAGGACGGCCTACGTATCTACACGACGATCAACCTCACCATGCAGCGTTATGCAGAGCAGGCGGCCGCCGAGCATATGAAAAACCTGCAGGACGTCTACTGGAAGCGTTGGAACGACAAAGACCCATGGAGTTACGGTATAGCTAGCGACGAGAAAGAAGAGGCTAAGCGCCATCTCCGCAATCTGATCAGAAATACCGATCGCTACCGCAATATGCGCAGCAAGTACCTCGCCAGTGCCGTACAGGCTATCGCAGATAAGGAGAGCCGTGCTAGACTACGAGATATCGATATCAGCAGGATGGTCAACGAGGGCAAGCAGGCAGGACACCTCCAAAAACTAAAGCGGCGCAAGGTGATCACCAGTCAACAGGTATCTACCTACAAGGCCATCATGTCGATGCCGGAGTGGGCGGACCTCGTCAAGGCATACGCTACCCTACAGCGGGCTATACGTAAGGACTTTAACAAGCCTCGCAAGATGACTGTATTCGCCTATAATGCGGCTGGCGAAAAGACGACTACCATGTCGCCACTAGACAGTATCAAGTACCACCATCAGCACATGCAGATCGGCAGCATCAGTATAGAGCCCCACACGGGCTATGTACGTACGTGGGTAGGCGGCGTCAACTATAAGTACTTCCAGTATGACCACGTACAGAGCCACAGGCAGGTGGGCTCAACGTTCAAACCTTTCATCTATGCGACAGCCGTCAGCAACGGTATCAGCCCTTGCTACAAGATCAAGGACCAGCAGTACGTGATAGCGCCAGGCTCTTCGGGCTTTAGTGTAGACAAGACCTGGGCACCCGGTAATGCCAGTGGCTTTAGCGGGCAGTGGATGACCCTCAAGGATGGCCTCAAGACCTCTACCAATGCGATCAGCGTGGCCCTGCTCAAGGAAATCGGCAGCGTGGAGCCTGTGCGAGACCTAGCGTCCAACTTTGGCATAGAAAAACAGCGAATACCCCCCTACCCCAGTATAGCCCTCGGCGTACCAGAGCTTAAGGTCCTAGACATGGCCGCAGCCTACACGACATTCGCTAATGATGGTGTCTATACCGAGCCCTTGCTCATACAACGTATCGAAGACAAGGACGGCAAGGTCATCTATACAGGGGTACCCGAGCAGAAGCGAGCCATCAACCCCAAGCATAACTTTGCTATGGTCAACATGCTACAATATGCAGCATCGATACTTACCGAGTATAAGGGCATCAAGAGTCAAGTAGGGGGCAAGACGGGTACAACCAATGATCACATCGATGGCTGGTTTATGGGTATCACGCCTAACCTAGTCGTGGGTACGTGGGTAGGCGGCGAGAGTAAGTACGTGCGGTTTACCAATCTAAGTGACGGCCAAGGTTCCAAGATGGCCAGGCCTATGTTTACCAAGTTTATCAAAAAACTAGAAGCGCATGGCGACCCCAATCTCTATGACGTAAGCGCTACCTTCAAAGCCAGCGAGAGCGATGGTATCGTGGTTGACTGTGAGCAGTATGCACAACTCATACCACAGGACACCACAGAGCAGCAGGTGATACCAGATGATGAGTTTGATGTGGAGTTTTAAAAAGAGACATTCACGATACTCGGTCCGCAGGCAAAACCTGAGACCTCGATTAGCATTGAATTAAATCGAGCAGCGAGGTTGTGCCTCAGCTGCCGATAAACCTGGGACCTCCATTAAACACCACTTACCATGGTACACTCGGCCCTCAGGTCCGCTTAGAACCTATGGTACAGCGAGACTTGTAAAGCGAAACCTGGGACCTAGACTAAGAGCCGCTTTTAAAGGTGATTGAGTGTAGCGAAGCGTAAGCGCATTTCGACGTCGCTGCGCTTGCTCAATGACCTTTAACCATGGATGAAAATCAGATAGTTCCCTCTCTACGAGGGGGTTAGGGGGAGGTATTTTGCAAAACTACACTCCGCACACAGGTCCGCTTAGAACCTATGGTACAGCGAGACTTGTAAAGCGAAACCTGGGACCTAGACTAAGAGCCGCTTTTAAAGGTGATTGAGTGTAACGAAGTGAAATCGCATTTCGACGTCGCTACGCTTGCTCAATGACCTACGAATTGACAGCCCCAAAGGCGATTGAGTGCAACGAAGTGAAATTGGAATCTCCGGCCTTATTCGGGATTTCGACC
>CAYMFD010000106.1:0-4230 GCA_964389475.1 uncultured Saprospiraceae bacterium | reverse complement strand
GTCACTAATAATAAGGCGGTCGCAACGCGACACCAATAAGTCCTTCCTTCTCGAGTATGACTGAGGAAGCTACTTGTAGTGCATTGACTAAATGTCAATGCAGCGAGGGAACTGAAACTCCGTTATTCAGATGTGCCTGCTTAAGCGTCGCACTGAGTCCATCGAAGTGATGGGTCCGTACTCAAACCTGGGACCTCAATTAAACACAGTTACTAAAGGTGACTGAGTGTAGCGAAGTGCAATCGCATTTCGACGTCGCTACGCTTACTCAATGACCTACGTATTAACGTCACTTGTAAAGGTGATACACATTTAACATTCGTGCAAGAGACATAGAATCCTTCGCAAGAGAAGTCTGCCTGCCTACCAGACCGAAGGTCGGTAGAGGGTGAGTCTCCCCCTACAGATCCACCGTAAGGCCCAGCATAAAGAAGCGGCCTGCCTGTGGGTAGAGGTAGTTTTCCTGGATGCGGTCGCCGAATATGTAGCTGTAGGTATATCCATTGGCACTGTACTGCGCATTGAGGACATTGCGTACCATAAGGTTGATGTTAACACGGCTGACACCTAGGTTCTCTAGGCTGTACTGCGCCTGTAGGTCATTGACAAAGTAGGCGTCGAGCTTGCGGGTATCGTTGCTCGTATTATCCAAGAACTGGCTGCCGACGTACTGAGACAACCATCTGACTTGCAGATTTTCCATCGGTACGAATGTGATGTGAGCATTGGCCACCACGTCTGGCGAGAGGGCTATATTGGTGTCTTCGTACGTATTGGTCACAATGTCAAATCCATTGGTATAGTCCTCTAGCACCTCTGTAAAGTTGGCAATCCTATTGCGTGAGAAGGCAACGTTACCGCCTACCTGCCACTGCTCATTGATGCGATAGTCCGCGTCTAGCTCTATACCTGCTCGGTAACTCTCCGGCGTGTTGATCCGTAGTACAGCGCCTACATCGTTAAGGGCACCCGTAGGGATCAGCTGATTGGTGTATCCCATATAGTAGAGGTTCGCTGCTAGCGTGAGATTACTCTTAGTCAGGCGGTACCCAGCCTCTATATTATCGAGTTGCTCTGGTGTAGGGGTATTATCACGAGGATTATCGGTGAAGTCACTCCGCACCGGCTCTCGGTTACTTCGAGCATAGCTGGCATAGACTTGCTGATTAACGTCAATAGCATAGGCTAGACCTGCCTTGGGATTAAAGAAGGTGTAGGCGACATCAACATCAAAACTCTGTAAGTCATTATCCGTACCGTCGATCGTGTAATCTACATGCCGCAGCTGCAGGTCAGCATAGGCGCTGAGCTTATCAGTGACCTGCACATCCGCCTTGGTATACACATGGCCATCTAGCTTATCTCCATTACCATCATAAAAGCGTCGGATACTATCAAAAATCGGCCTGCTATCCCGAGCTACAAATACGTCGCCGTAGTGACCACCCAGGTACTGACTACCATAGGCGCCAGAGGTAAGTGTGAGCTTATCAGTATTGTAGACAGCAGAGAAATTAAACCCATAAAAGTGGTTGTCTAGCCATCGTCGCCTGACCACATCTGACTGGTCGATCGCTTCGTTACCTACGAATAGGTCTGGGATGCCATAGTCATCGACTAGGCTCTCATCTGCCTTAAACTCCTCAAAGAAACCTCGCCCTCTCGTATAAAATAGGGACGTCTTGGTCCTAAACCGCTCACTCACCAACTCCGACCAATGCAACTGAAAGTGTCGCTGTCCATAGTCATCCACCTGTCGATCGTATAGGTAGTAGTTGTATCGTCTGTCAGAGCCAAAAAGATTAGCGGAGTCGGCTGGCGTATTATACAGTGTCCCGATATTACGCTGGTAGTGAGCCACCAGGGAGTCCTGGTTGCCTGTCACTCTACTCTCAGGAGCACCATACCACGATTGATAGGTCACCTCATCCCCAGAGATCAGATTAAACCGCAGGACACGCTTGTCACTGACCTTACTGGCCGTCACAGAGTACGATCGTAGGTCCGACGATCCCCGATCGATGTAGCCATCAGACTTGATATCGCTAAATCTCACATCTACGCTATAACCATCACCTATGATGCCTGTGCCCGCTCTAGCATTGATACGGCGACTATTAAAGCTGCCATACATACCACCTACCGTGACGTACGGATTGACATTGATCTGGTCTGTCTCTACGGCTACTGTACCCCCGAAGGCTCCCGTACCATTGGTACTAGTACCGACCCCTCGCTGTATCTGTATACTGCTGGCATCGGTGGCCAGATCTGGCAAGTTGACAAAAAAGACACCGTGTGACTCCGAGTCATTCCATGGGATACCATTGATCGTGACATTGATCCTCGTCTGATCGCTACCTCGCAGTCGCATACCTGTGTAGCCGATGCCAGCACCAGCGTCAGAGGTAAATACCATATTGGTCGTATTGCCCAGGAGTACGGGCATATCTTGGCCCAGGTTGATATCCTTTACGAGGTCCATATCGACATTGGTATGTGTAAACACCCCGTCTGCGGCTACTCGATTGGCCTTGATCTCGATGCTATCCACATTGTAGATGGCACCACGCATGGTGATATCCACCTCCGTATCGTCACCGATCTCTAGGTACTGTACACTCCGCTTATACCCGACGAATGTTACGATTAACTGATAGTCACCAGCTGGTACGTCTGTCAGCTGGTAGTAACCACCAGCATCGGTGTAAGTAGCATAGTCGGTCCCTTTGAGAAAGACAGAGGCGAAGTCTAGCAACTCGCCAGACTCATTACTGACCAGGCCAGAGATCGTATGTTGCGCCTGCACCGTGAGGCTCATGACCAAGAGTAGAGATGTAGCAATTCTGCCTAGCATATCGAGGTATTATTCACATTATGAAAAAGCGCATCAGCTACGGAGATACCTTAGCTACAATATGACCTGAATGCCATCTTAAAACTCCCTTCGCAGCATTACCTGCGCAGGTTCTACGGGTATAATCTCAGCCGATACAATCAGCACCCCGATACTAATGCTGTCGCAAAAGTACATTATTCCTTTGGTCTAGAGGAGGGGACGTGGATTAAGAGATTTACTTTTATTTGGCACAGTGGTGGGAGCTATGTGCCGAGGGGCTTTCCACTTTTTACTTTTGACCCTTTTACTTTTGACTTTCCCGCTTTTGACTACTTCACTATCACTCGCTCCGTCATCACCCTCCCTTTGTCGGTTATAATGGTAACTAGATACATTCCAGCCTGATAAAGACTTACATTAAGTTCTACGAATATCTCAGCAGGTAGGGTGCGATGTAATAATCGACCCTGCATATCTCGTACGTGTACTTCATCGATTACAGCGCCACCTGCATCTATGATAAGTAGATCCGACACAGGATTAGGTCTAGCAGTAAAACTATACTCGCTATCAAATACCTCCTCTACCCATGTCGTCAAGGACTCGTCGCAGACTTCGTCCTTGGTCCCGACATTGAACTGCGGGAAGTTGGGCATGGAGCGACTACCGGGACTGCAAAACATCTCGATATCACGCTGTACAAAGTTACAGGCCGTACCCTTCTCGTCAGGATTATTGATGACGTGCAGATATGGCGTGGTATTAAGGGAGCTCATGTAGATCTTGCAGTCAGGTCCCCGCTGCATCAACTGAAAGGCTGTCGGTGAGAAAGTAGCAAACCCGTCCCACTCATCGATCATGACGATACTCTCCTGTAGGTCAGGCATATCAAGGTCCGCCTGCCATAGCGTATCCGCTACCGAAAAATAGATGAATCGACTATTAGCACTAAACTCAATAAACCCAAAGCGATCATTCGTTTCTACACTTGCACGGCGCAGATTACTCACCATACCGGACGATCGATCAAAGTCATAGACGTGCAGCCCTCCCTTAGGGTTGTAGAAGGCATACGTACCACCGTCAGGGCTGAACTTAGCCATACCACTGGAACTATAGCCATTCCTTGGCATCGGAAAAGAGGTCTCATGTCCATGACTAAATGTAAGACCAGTATCCGTTAACTCATAAGTAAGAATCTGGTTATATGGAGCACCTTGCAAAAAGGTTATCCACCAGTCCCGATTATTGTCTTTACGGATTGCGGTCAGGTGACTATACAGTAAGGTATCATGCTGAGCTACCACCACATTCTTTTCCACTACGCGACCACTATCGGTAGCCATCGATACATAACTATACCATAGCTCATGCATGTACCCTCCGTCTGG
>CAYMFD010000105.1:3294-12855 GCA_964389475.1 uncultured Saprospiraceae bacterium | reverse complement strand
AAGAGATAAGAGAGGACACCTACGGCATCTTGTATCTAGCAAAGCATGAGATCAAAGAAGGGGGTGTCAATACGTGGGTCACACCCAAGGTACCGTCTATCGAAGTCCTCCACGTCATCGAGCAGCGAGCCTTCAGGCTGCTAGGTCTTCACCCCAAACCGCCCGTACCTGGAGAAAAAACATATAGCACGACAAAGGATAAGGAAATAGCTCGCGCGGGTCATTATCTATCAAAACTCAAGGCTGACGAAAGCCATATAATGCTAGGCGACCTCAATGATGTAGCGTGGAGTCGTGCTGCCAAATACTTCAAGCAGGTGACAGGCATGGTCGATCCACGAGTAGGGCGAGGTACGTACAGCACATTTCCTACTCAATATTGGATACGTTTCCCACTAGACCACGTCTTCTGCAGTAGGGATCTGGGAGTCGTTAATTTCCAAAAACTACCGCACATCGGTTCCGACCACTTTCCCATACTGATAGAGGTGGCCGTACTTCCTACTTGGGTATAGTTGGCTTGCTGATCTGACGCATCAAGTACTTGCGTAATTCCATTTTCATAGAGTCGGTGACAATCTTACTGTTGAGCAGTTGATCTTTGGCAAAATACTCGTTAAGGGTAAGCTCTAGGTTGGGCGAATGAACGAGGATGGCGCTGTAGTCGCGGACCATTTCTCGCTTGATCGTATTGAGTATTTCATCCTCGCTATACTGGTCCAGTGATTTGGTGAGGTCGGCACTAGGCTCTGCACGTAGGAGGTCTTCTTCTACATCTAAGGCTGCACGAGCACTAGAGGAGGGGAGCCATACCTGAGCAGAGAGGCCCGTGATTAAGCATATACTAAAAAGTGTAAGTAGGTATTTCATGTGATGTTTCTTTTGTGTGGGTGAATTGATATTACTCATTTTGTAGAAGGAGCAGTTGTCTGTTTTCAGTGTTTCGCTTTCGGTATTACGTGACTCATTCTCCGATGATTGTCGTGTCGATTCTTAGCGTGTCGACCTTGGGTAGCGGCTTGACCGCCTCTGTCTGTACAGCGTCTTGGTCCGTAGTTGCCTGCTGCTCAATATCTACAGTGACACGGCTGTCAGGTCGTTCTCGGTGCTGCGGTTCGATGCAGCCAGCGAAGACTATGACTAGCAGGGTAGGGATGAAGTGTTTTAGCATGATGTTTTTTTAGGGGGACGGATACTGTTTTTGACGGACTTTGTCATTTAACTTGACCTTATGTGTCATTTTCTGGTTTTGAGGCTTTCTTATATTATGTTTTTATGGATAATTTATTTTTGGAGTTGAGGCTAGTAACGCATGCTTTACAAGTACTTACTCATTAATGCTTGCAGCGAGTTTTGTGCTAGCCTACTGGCGGTTATGTCGGTATTGGTAATCTGGTCCGATACATAGTCCATAAAGAGCGAAGGGCTCAGACTTTCCAGACTCTGCCCGCTCCTGATGTGCTGTAGATACACATCGCCTGTCACCTTGGTAAAAAAGCCTGCCATAGCTGCTTTGATGACGCTTTCTTTGATGATGAATGTCAGGTTTACTTGATGAGCAAAGCTTGCTGTCAGGCTGCTGATCGTCTTGCCCAGGAGTACGGTCATCGTATTGGACAGCAATAGTCGCTGTTGGTCATTGATCTCTAGACTGTAGACCTCAGCGATATCTTGCACCATACGCGTCTGTATGTAGACAACACCTACCACATCTACTAGAGGTATAGGTAGGGCAGCGATTGCCGAGGCCTTACCACTGGCGATACCGATTATTTCGCTGGCCGATTGGAGTGGAGCAATAGAGGTGTTATCTTGCAGGTTATCTTCTTGGCGGTTGGCCGATGTAGTGTCTGCTGTAGAGCTTGTCATAGTATTCTTCGTGTTTACTAATAATTGATTATTGAAGTACTTTATACCTGTAAGTGTATGTCTTGCTTAGTCGATGCACTACGCTTTAGTTGATCACTGATACGGAGATAGTCGGTAAGTATATTGCGGATAAGGAGGCTGGTGTCTCTACTTAGGCCTTTTCCTACACTCATGCGCCTGATCCACGTGAGTTGACTGTCCTCGACACGTATCACAGTATTGAGCAGGTCAGAAAAACTAGCATGAGGTGCAAGGTCGAGATGCTGATAGGTCCGATATTGTTGCTTGGACATGGGAGCTGCACCAGCTGCTTCTGTACTTATCCGAGACGATATCTTGCTGAGCATATCGCCTTTTGCATCTGCTAGACTGTGTAGTAGCAGGTAGCCCTCTGTTCCCTTATGAGATTTGGCTGCTGCCTGCGACAGTTGTGTTACGTCTTCAGCGAGTAAGTTGCGCAATGCTATTAAGGTGTCGTATTGTCCTATTTTATGATATTTCATCTGTTCTTTTTTTAATCAGAGTTTGCTTGGTTCTGCAGTTGGTTTTCTTGCGTAATCATCTCGTCGATCGGCACCCCTCCTTTGATACCAAAATCAAGCGTACGAATAGGAAATGGAATCATGATATCATGCTCGTCGAAGGCTGCTTTGAGTGCCTTGATTGCATTACTTCTCATAAGTAAGAAGTCGCGCTGTCCGGAGATATCCATCCAAAAACGGAGTTTGAAGTTGATAGAACTACCACCAAATTCTTCGAAAACCAAGTCAATCGGCTCGTCAGATAAAACCTCTTCGACTTCAGCCATCGCATCGACGGCTACCCGCTCTACGAAGTCAAGATCTTCACCGTAACTGACGCCGCAAGAGATTTCGACACGCCGTATCTTGGCTTCGGTATAGTTAGTGAGGGGGCTCTGTATTACGTCCTTATTGGGTATGGTAACGAGTTGACCAGTCGGTAATTTGAGGGTAGTGGCCCTTAAATCTATCTTAGTGATAGTACCAAAAAAACCATTCGTCTCTACCAGGTCTCCTATATTAAATAAGTCTCTGACAGACATAAATACGCCAGAAAAGAGATTATTCATCGGTTCCTGAAGGGCTAGACCTATCGCCAAACCGAGTACACCTGCAGTAGCTAGTATCTTGTTGATCGTCTCACCTAGATTAAGGATACCCAAGGCTATAAAGAGTACTAGCACACCAAATATGGCTGTCGCCAAACTTCCCGTCAGCTCTAGCACTGTCTTGTTGGAGGTGAAGCGTCGAAAGCCTTTGACCGCTAGTTTCTTGACATAGCCAGATACTAGATATGCGATCGTACATACCACTGCAGCCAGTATAAAATTTGGGATTTGAAGGATGACTAGATTGAGCCAGTCAGTACCCTTATCTATTAGATTAGTGTAGCTTTCAGAAAGCTGCTCACTGAAGGTCTGCATGTAAATGTGATTTTGATTCACATTTCTTACTGAGAGTTAAGACTATATGTTCGATCCGTCAGTAGTTCGATAACAACTTGTGTAGAATGAGGTGTGGGTTGATATATTACTTTTGTATTTATTGATAAATGAACGTGTCGCCTCGTATACACTGTCAGCGTTCCTAAGCTCTGGATCGAGGCTTACCGCCCAAGAGTATGGCGCCAAGGCCGGGTTATCCATATCAAATCTATCGTCAAGTGATGGTGAGATTTCGGATCGAGCCGCTAGGACGGGTTTTACTGCGGGGGTATTTGCTAATTATGGGGATGGGCTACTACGGTTTCAACCAGAGTTGCTATATACCCAGAAAGGGGCATCATATACTTTTGGGGATAATGCTATATCTCGCAATATGGATTATGTCGAGCTTCCTCTAGCCCTACAGATTAGTGTAGCTGGAGTGTATGCCTATGCGGGTCCACAGGTCAGTTACATACTAGCAAGCGCATACGAAGTGAGGGATGGATTTGATAGACTACTCTTTGATGAGGATGAATCAAATCTCAATCGACTAGACGTGGGCGGTGTCGCTGGCGTGGGTGTACGTCTATCTGACATCACCGTAGATGCCAGGGTAGCTCGAGGTTATATTAATTTCGATAAAGACAGGACTATCGACAGTTCTATCGACGAAGTGCAAAATCTAAGCAACTTCAATTTTCAGTTTACCGTAGGAATAATCCTTTAGTATGTCCAAATGATATATAGGTCATCTCAAATCCTTGAGATGGCCTTTTTTTTCGTTAACTAGCTGTTGTAATCAATACACTGTCCATTTGCTGAGCAAGCGACCCATACTAAGACGTACGATAAAATTGATCGTTGCCGTCATCCTCGTAGTGCTGCTACTTATCGGCCTATTACGCCTGCCAGCCGTGCAAAATGCAGTGAAAGATCAAGCACTCCGTATGCTGTCTGATAGATACGATGCGCAGTGGTCTATAGGGGATGTGAGTATCGACTTTTTTGATGAAGTGCTAGCGCATGATATACTCCTGCTCGACCAGCAAGGAGACACGCTGCTGCTAGCTGATCGACTTGCCATCGACATTGGCTTGTTCTCACTACTTCGCAGGGAGATAAACCTAGAGGAGGTGACCATCGACCACCTTGTTAGCCACATCTATACACTAGACCGGGAGACGTATAATTTCTCCTTCTTGATCTCAGAGGCAGTCGGTAGTCAGTCACCGACGTCGTCTCGCTCATCTTGGGATATCTCGCTAGGTACCGTACTGCTGGATATAGAGCGAGTCCGCTACGACAGCGATAGTATGAGAGTGGCTCTACAGCAAGGTAGCCTGGAGGCCGATGTGGATGTACTTGACCTATCATCTAAGCGCCTAGATCTGCACAAGGTGGACTTGAGGGACTTAGCGATACAGGCTACGGTGGTCTCTGCTGCTCCATCCAGTGATGATAGCGAAGGTTTTGCCTTGCCAATGTCCCCCTGGTGTGTGGGCAGCGACCAGATCCTGCTGGCCTCCATACCTGCTAGCGTCGTAATCGATAGCACGTTGCATAGCGTAAACCTTCAAAATCTCAACACCTCTCAAGTGTCCTACTGTGGTCAGAAACTTACTACTAACCTTGACCGCCTTACAGCATCCTACAACGATGAGGTAGCACTGCAAGAGGCCAGTCTGTACCTGACCATCGATAGTAGCGCAGTGCTGGTGGACGGACTTTCTGCACGTACGGCCAATGATCGTATAAAGGCAGATCGACTGAGTCTCGATCTCAGGACTAATCGCTTGCAGTCAGATAAGATTGATGGCCACGTGAGCTCGGGAATGCTGGCCCGCCTACAAGACTTCTTGCCCGATCGTATCAAACTCTTGCCTGGTGCCAACCTAGATGTAAAGGCTAACTCCATCACACGTAGAAGGAATAGCGTTCGGGTCAAGGGCCTCCAAGCATCCTATGCCGATGCAATAAAAATCGCAGGTGATGCTACATACCGCGAAGGTGCCAAGCCACCCACATTTGACCTAAGCCTTACTCAATTGCAAGTATCACTACCAAGACTCAGAGACCTCGTCCCGGACGTAGAGCTGCCAAGCGTAATGGATACTCTCCAGATGATTACTGTCATTGGACGGGTTGCGGGAAGTCTTGATGCCATGGTTATACGAGAGGTGAAGGTCACCGCTGATGACGTCGTTTACATCGCTGCAGATGGTACTGTGGCTTACGGGCAAGAGACAGAGATACTAGCCTATGGCTTAGATAGCTTGACAGCACGTGTCGATGTACGGCATTTTCCGGCACTAGCGCCAGAAGGCCTTGCCTGGGATAGTCTTGCCATAGTCTCTTACGATGGTCAGGTCGAGGGAAATACTACAGACCTCAGTATCGACGGCACTATCCTGACAGGAGTAGGTAAAGCCATAGCTGACATGCAACTGGGTAACCTCGATAAGGAGGTAGGTTATCGAGGAGCCGTAGAGCTCGTAGGTGTCGACTTGGGTACATTGTTACGTAATGATAGTCTCGGTAGGGTGTCTCTTAACCTTGACATCGACGGCCGAGGATCTACCCTCGACAGCGTGCAAGGCAGCATCGCTGGAGCAGTGAGTAGTATTGTATACAATGGGTATGACTACCAAGACATATCGGTCGATATCACAGGTAATCAAGGCCGCATCGCTGGGCAGGTCTTACTCGATGATGACTACGTGCAGCTGTCCTACGATGGAGTAGTGGACCTTACCGGCGACCAGACGACTTTAGACTTTGCCTTGACGTTAGATACACTAGCTCTCTTGCCGCTGGGTATCACAGACCACGACCTCCGTATCAGTGGATCTGTCGTATCTAATATCCGCCTGCCGATGTCCACTAGCGATCTTAGTAATCTGACGATTAATGACTTGTACATGAGTGAGGGCGAGAGGACTTTCCATGAAGATAGCCTACACCTAGCTGTGGCCACCGATGGAAGTCGAACGGACCTCACCATCGATAGCGATGCTATGACCTTATCTGCTAGTGGCGATTATTATGTACAAGACATCGTAGCTGATATAGAGCGATTACTGGCTTACCACATGGGTGTCGATACGCTAGCTCTGCCACCTGCTGATCATAATATCTCCTTCACTGGTCAGATCCGTACGTTGCAATTCTTAGATATTCTCTTACCTACATCGAGCATACAGGCAGGTCGCATAGATATCGACCTAGCGGCAGATTTTGCAGCTCTATCGGTCGTGGGTAGCATCACCGCAGATACAATGATAGCAGGCGCTGCACTTCTGCCAAAGGTTGCGCTGACCCTTGCCACAGAGGAGGATCTGATAATTGACCTCAAGGTGGAAGAAAGCAGGTTTGGTAGTATAGCCGTACCACTGATACAGGTCGATAATCGTATCAATCGCGGTACCATAGACACCGATTTTTTGGCTACTGATAGGGACGACTTACCCAAGCTGAAGTTCTATTTGCAATCGATGTCTAACAGCGATCACTGGAGTGTGTCGCTGGATGACAGTCTGGTGGTCAACACCAAGGACTGGACCGTCAACCCTAGTAATGCGCTACGCTGGTACGAGGACTACTTTACGATAGACGACCTAGAGATGACGGATGCTCGCGAGTACATGCGATTGGAGACGGTAGGGGATCGTGGCCAAGACTTAGAGCTAGACTTTAAGAACTTTGAGATAGGGCAGTTCGTGACCTTTTTGACAGGCGAGGAGTCTCTATGGCGCGGACAGCTAAGTGGTGATATCGACGTCAGAGCGGTGCAGGATGATCCCTATGCATTAGTTAATGTCGAGGTCGAGGATATCGTGTACGATTCGACTGTAGTCGGTAACCTTACTGTAGAGGCAGGAGATAATCCAGCCACTGGAGTAGTGACGACAGCCCTTAATCTGACAGGTCTTACCAATGCGATGCAAGGGGATGGTACCTATGACAACAAGACCGGAGAGGTAGCCCTAAACCTTGATGTTGCCAGCCTAGAGATGCGGCTTTTAGACCCATTTTTGTCGGAGGTGATTGCAGATAGCAAGGGCCTGCTGAGCGGTGAGGTTGCTCTGAGCGGTAGTCTTGAGCAGCCGACGATTACTGGCGAGGTGGTGCTGGACGAGGTCATCACGACTATCGTACTTACCCAAGCCCGCTACGCCATAGATGAGCAGACGATTACCTTTGACAACGAGAGTATTGATATCGGTTCGGTAGATTTATACGATGATCAAAATCAGGCGGCAGCTCTCTCCGGTAAGATATACCATGACTTCTTGCAAGACTTCTACCTAGACTTGCAGCTCGATGCGGAGCAGTTTACCTTTCTCAATACTACCAATGCGGATAATCCTGTCTTCTATGGTAAGCTTAATCTAGCGGCGGCTGGATCGATAGTAGGCCCTGTAGATCTCTTGCAAGTCGATGTAAAAGCCAAAACACTTCCCACTACAGCCGTTACGATTTCACCTTTTAGCGCTGAGCAATACCTGCTAGAGGAGGATTTTGTGGCCTATGGTAAGCCACAAGATTTTGAGGATAAGACTAGTGATTACCTCCTCAAGCTAGCCCGTGCCTACCCATTTAAGGTCAACTTACTGCTCGATGCCGCTGATGAGGCGATCGTCAATTTTGTCATAGATCCGCTATCTGGCGATAAGATCAGGGCTCAGGGGAGTGGTGATCTTCGTATCAAGCTCGACCCAGATGGTCAGCAAGAGATATTCGGCACCTACGTCGTGAGTGATGGCGCCTACTCGTTTTCCTATGGGGACTTTGTTAATAAGGACTTCGGTGTGCGGCCAGGCGGGACGATACGATTTAATGGAGACCCGCTAGGTGCCCAGCTTGATATCAAAGCCGTATACGAGGTCTATACCACCACCTATGAGCTTATCAAAAATGAAGTCGTACTCGATGACAGCGAGCTATCGGCAGCACAAGATCGGACAAAGGTCAACGTATTACTAGGCCTGACGGGGACGCTTACAGCGCCAGAGATAGACCTCGATATAGAGATGCCAGGCCTGCAGAGCGGCAATCGGATTACCTCGATCGACCGTAAGCTGGCAGCCCTACGCAGTAGCCCCGACGAACTCAATAATCAGGTATTTGGTCTCCTGCTATTCAATAGTTTTGTCACGACCAATAGTGGGGCCTCGGGATTCAATACGCTAGGGTCCAATGTCGCCTTGTCTAGTATCAGTAACCTCATCTCTAGCCAGCTCAATCGCCTAGCCAGTGATGCCATCAAAGGGCTGGATGTAAGCGTGGATGTCAATAGCTATGACAGTCGATATGCCAATGACGGGGTAGGTGGTAATGTCACAGAGGTCGGTCTACAGGTCAGCAAACAACTGTTTAACGATCGTCTGAGCCTTGCAGCTGGAGGCAATGTGGATATCGAAGGTGGTGATGGCGCTTCTACGTACTCCAATTTTATCGGAGATTTCGTACTCGAGTACCGGCTGACAGACGATGGTCGCTACCGCTTACGTGTATTTTCTAAGAGCGACTATGACCGTCTACTTAACGAAAATACGGCACGGAATGGGGTAAGCATATTCTTTAATAAATCATTTGACGCTAAGGTAAATGATAAGCAATAAGCTGATACTGCCATACGTGATCCTACTGTCTGCGCTGCTGTCTTGCCTGTCGAGCTGCTCGCTGACGAAGGGCCTACCTGCTGACGAGAGACTATACATGGGTACGGATGTCCATATAAAAGATAAGAGTAAAGCAGCGTCAGTGCCCGACTTCGACTTTAACATGAAGAAGATACCACGTCCCGGCACGACGACTGGTCTGTTTAACATCTTCACAGGGATCTACCATGCTCTCCAGACGGATCGCAAGTCGGGCTTCAAGCACTGGATAAAGACCAAGGTCGGCAGAAAGCCAATACTCTACGATGCCCAGTATCTGCGCAATACAGAGGCACGGCTACAGTACTACCTCAACGGTAAGGGTTTTTTCAGCAGTGACATCGGCTGTGAGTCAGTAGAAGAAGATCAGATCGTCCGTCTAACCTGTACCGTCGACCTGGGAGAACGCTACACGATCGACAGCATTGTTTTTCCCATCGACTCCACCTATGCTGCGCTTAGACTAGACGACCGGCTGCAGCGAGCCGTTATCCGCGAGGGGACCTACTACGACCGAGAGCGACTGGACTATGAGCGGTTGCGTCTAGCTACATTAGCTCAAGACATGGGCTTCGCTGACTTCGG
>CAYMFD010000105.1:0-3194 GCA_964389475.1 uncultured Saprospiraceae bacterium | reverse complement strand
GACCGCTTGATCCTTTCCCGCCCGGGAGCCTTCTACAAGGGTACTGCGGAGCGACGTACGGTCAATCGACTGTTGGACTTAGGACTTTTTAGGTATATCAATGTCAAGAATCATCCAGTAGATACTGGTGGTTACGGCCACATCACCCAAGATATCTTACTGACTCCGGAGCGACTGCAAAATATCTCCGGCGAAGTCGAGCTTAATAATCGGTCGGGTAACTTCTTTGGGATGGGGGCTAATGTGCGGTACCACCACAAGAACCTATTCAAACATGCCGAACGACTAGATATCACTGTCGGTGGACAGGTGGAGACGCAGCTCGATGAGGGTAGTACGTTTATCAATAGTTCTGATCTGACGGTCGATGCGCAGCTGGCCTTCCCTCGCTTTATCGTGCCCTTCGTATCGATACGTGAGGGCCGCAACTACGTGCCTCGATCACTCGTCAAGTCTACCTTTACGCAACAGCGACGGGTGCAGTACTATAGCCTCCAGAGCCTGACTGCTAAGCTTGGTTATAAATGGAGGGAGACCAGCAACAAGCAACACGAGTTTTACCCCATCGTCATCAATGAGGTGTCCGTCAGCAACAAGACCGCCCAGTTCGAGGAGTTGCTCGATAGCGATGCTCGGCTGAGGACGTCTTTCGAAAATGTCTTGATATCAGGCCTCCAGTACTACTATACCTTCAGCGACCAAGAGGGTAGGGACGATCGACGGTACGCTTACTTCAGGGGAGAGGTAGAGACCAGTGGTAATCTGCTGAGCCTAGTGGTGCCGAATGATGCCAATGGTGTAGGCCGCATCGCAGGATTACGTTATTCGCAGTTTACCAAGGTCACAGCCGACTATCGTCGATACTATAATTTGGGCAAGGGGAGCATTGCGGCACGGGGTATTTTGGGTATGGGCTTTAGCTATGGTAACGCTGCCGAACTGCCCTACATCAAGCAGTACCTCATCGGCGGGTCCAATAGTCTGCGAGCCTTCCCGCTACGGGGCCTCGGGCCTGGAGCTTTTGAGCCTAGGGTCGCGTCCGATTTTAATAGGCAGTTTGTCGATCAGACTGGGGACCTCAAGCTGGAGCTTAATGTTGAGTATCGCTTTCCAGTTTTCAATTTTATCAAGGGAGCCGCCTTCGTAGATGCTGGCAATGTATGGTTGATAGATAGCGAGGAGCAGCCAGCGGGAGTATTTGCCGTTGGTGAATTTTACAAACAGATCGCCATCGGTACGGGCCTAGGCATACGTTTCGATTTTGATTTCTTCATTTTACGACTCGATACAGCATTCCCGATTAGGCGGCCCGATCAGGGTAGTTTTAAGTGGGTACTTTCAGAGGTAGACTTCCTATCGTCGAGATGGCGCAGAGACAACCTACAGCTCAATCTCGGGATTGGATATCCGTTTTAGTGACTGATGCATAGAGGTGTGATTTCTAAGGGAGTTATGCGTGACTTACTCAAGGCGAAATAGCCCTCTAGAAAGCAGAGTGACTGTGGTACAAGCTATCAATATGTGGGCTGTCCGTAATCGTCGTATAGCAGGGTGGTATTAAGTAGCTACCCATCGCTTACACGGCAAGGTCATCTTCTAAATATGCCTCTGTCCGTTTACTTGATCGCTCCAGTAAGGCAAATCCAAACGTGAGAACACCTATGCGGCCGACGAACATCAGTAGTATGATGACGATCTTACCAAATGCTGTTAAGTCAACCGTTATCCCAGTGCTAAGACCTACTGTTCCTAATGCAGATGCCACCTCAAATAGTATCTGCTCAAACGCTACAGCCTCTGTGAAAGATAGTAAAAAGGTGGCGATAAAGATGATACTAGTGTACATTATAAAAGTGGAGGTAGCGACATAAAGCCGTTCATACGGTATGGTTCTGCCCATGAAGCTTACACGTCTATCGCCTGCTAGTCGACTTTTTAAAACAGCTATCATAGCAGTCAGGGTAGTAATCTTAAGCCCCCCAGCCGTACCAGACGGCGAAGCACCCAGGTACATCAGAAAAGTGACAAACAGCAAGGAGGAGATGCCAAGCTGTCCTGTCGATACAGTATTAAAACCTACAGTCGTCATAGCAGTCATAGCCTGGAAGAAAGACGTTATCAAGGTATCGCCTGTACGGTCCATCAGGGGCTCCCTGAAATAGAACAATGCTGTTCCAGCGCTGAGTAAGCACACAAAGCTAGTCACAACAATTTTGGTGGTAAATGAGAGTTGAGTTGACCTCTTACGGATGCGAAGCCAGAGGTCGGTGATTACGATAAAACCAAGTGATCCGGATATGGCTAATACAGAAATAGTCGTATTAATCAGGCCATTATCACTAAATGCCTCAAAACTGTCACTAAAGAGACCAAATCCTGCCGTACAAAAGGCTGAGACACTATGGAAAATGGAGAACCAAATAGCCTCACTAGTCGCCATGTCTACTCGAACAAATTCAAAGTAGAACGCTATCGCTCCCAGCGTCTCCATCACTATCGTAAAGACAACGACACTTCTGATAAAGTCTTTGACGTTGATCGATCGAGGTAGGGTGAATTCCGCTCCGATTAATTTATTGTGCCAATGTGTGATCCGTTGCGTGGTAAATAAAAGATAGTAGGTAGTCAAAGTCATATAGCCTATGCCTCCGATCTGAAAAAGCACCATGATGACAAACTGCCCTAATATCGTATAGCTGTCATATACGCCGACTGTAACTAAGCCAGTAGTCGATATCGCTGACGCTGCTGTAAATAGGTTGTCGAGTAATCCTACGCTATCCTTGTGCAAAAACGGTATCGACAATAATGCGAATCCTAACATTGTGTATAAAAAAAAGCCCCACACAAGATTCATCTGCGGTGACTTGCTTAACTGAAATCGCTTATAGCTCTTCAGAATCTTCCTTATTGTCTTCATGTACCAGTTTGTCTCACGGACCTACGTATGAGTGCTAGATTTCTTAAGCAAAACAAAATGTCTTGATTACTCTAGCTTTAGATCCTATTCCCTATGTTTTATAGTGCATAGGAGACTGGAGGCAAGTTTGCTGTAGATCAGTGCTATGCTCAAAGTTACTAAGATCGACGGAGTATCCTATGCGTAGTTCTGTCCATCACAGGTTCATTACACCTCTGATCTGAGTACATGACAAAAAATAAGTAGCCATATACAATCGTTTGGTTTATAGATA
>CAYMFD010000104.1:0-13491 GCA_964389475.1 uncultured Saprospiraceae bacterium | reverse complement strand
TGGTGTGTTTCGGGGATCTTACTGGGCTGGTGCAGTCGCGCGGTATCAGTGGCAGCCCAGACTACCAGTTTAGCCTCGATGGGGTTAATTTTCAACCCAATCCACAGTTCGCAGGACTAGGAGCTGGCACCTATGAGGTCCAGGTGATTGATATCAAGGGTTGTATGGCTACCATCGTCGTTACGATAGAGGAGCCAGAGGAGATAGTCGTGACACCTAGCCCAGATATTACGATCGATCTGGGTGATGGGACGATGTTTGACTTTAATGTCACCCCGCCTAATCCTAACTACACGATCGAGTGGAGCAATCCTGAGACGCTAGAGGACTGCGTAGACTGCCTCACACCTACTGTCACACCTCGTGAAAATGGGTCCTACTCTGTGACCGTCACCGATGAGAACGGATGTACCGCTGTAGCTGAGGTAAGGGTCAATGTTGTCTTTAACCCAGAGATCACCGCTCCTAATGTCTTTTCTCCCAATAGTGATGACAATCCTGACAATGAGTGGTTTAATCTATTCGGAGATGTAGATGTAGAGGTTATAGAAGATCTCTTTGTATATGACCGCTGGGGCAATCTTGTTTACCAAGGTCGAGATCTCGAGCGAAGCGGTCGAGGGATAGGATGGAATGGCGACTACCTAGGCCGCCCAGCCGAGCAAGGGGTCTATGCCTGGATGGGTAGAGTACGCTTTATCAATGGTGAGGTGGTCAATTTTACGGGCGATCTGACGCTAATACGGTAGAGGACTGGGTAGATCGGCAACTATCAAAATACAGAGATAGCCGTCAGCTGTCAGTAGCGAGATATCGGGTATCAGACGTCAGATGTTCACCATTCCTTGGTTAGTAGAATATTTGTAAATAGTCTTGCGCCGTCGGGGTTATCACCCACGGACGGCTAACGTTACGAATCCGACATCCGACATCGGAAATCTCACTACTGTATTGAGTCTGGTGTTGATCTCATCTTGAGCAGCGAGGTTTCGCCTCAGCTGCTGATGGCTCCCTCTCACTTGAGAGAGGGCTGCCTGCCTGTCATGCCGCAGTTCGGTAGGGGGAGAGAGTCAGCATGCGGCTATATCACGTCTGAAATCTCAAATCCGATATCTGTCTACCGATATAGAACGACACATCCGGGCATAAAAAAAGCGATTCTCTAGGTTCTAGTAGAGAATCGCCAGGTTGGTTAAACTGAGAACCAAGGTTCTATCAATCAATCCTCAGATCTTCTATATGTATCCCTTCGTACTGCGCCGGATCAAATGTAAAATCACTAGCGACGAACGACTTATTGGGGGTCATATTGTCAACAGTCAGCGTATAGCGGCTACCGTCTTTGGCAAAGACTTTAAGCTCATGCATCTTCTTGGCCTTAGGGTCTACAAGGAGGCGCATCTTGCTATACTCAGAGTCTAGGCTGGTCGGCTTAAACTCGATCTGCGTGCAATTTACGCCATTTATGGTTTTTTCGCCTGTCACGGCATAGACAAAGTCATCGCTCTCGTATATCTGCAACATATCTGTGGGAGATAGCATGCTAAATTCTTCGTCCGTCTCCACATTATTGAGCTGTACCTCCTTATTGTCAACCATATAGAGCCATATGGTAGCTCCATCGCTGTAAATCTCTTGGTCCTTCATCTTGACGAAGTACTTTTCGCCTTGCTGGCCGATGGTGCCCTCCTGTAGCTCTGGCTCTTGCTCAGGTAGTTCGAGGTTGAGTTTAAAGACCACCTCTAGCGATTTATAGCCTTGGTATTGCTTCTTGAGCTTCTTTAAGATCTTGGTAGCGGCAGGATCATTGGTCATGGTCTGTGCCATCGCTGTATAGCTGATGCCTAGCAGTAGTAGTGGGATGATGTATTTCATAAGGTCTCTTCTTTGTGTTATGAATGATCGGTACCTAGTAGACGTATGACAAGGATAATTGTTAACTAACGAAGTCTTAAGATGGTGTGGTAAGTGTAGTTTGCTTGTTACTATTGTGTGCCTATCAGTCTGTGAGAGTCAGTTCGGCCTCGAGGCATCTAGCGATTCGCATGATGTCGGGTCGTTTTCTGATACTAAAGTCTAGATACCCTAGCGAGGTATAGATGCGGAGGTCTGTCATGGGCTGCTTACAGACCATACGTAGATCTTCTAGACTGATGTAGGCATGGTAGTATACGAAGTCACCTTCCATCCACGTCCCATTGTTGTCGTAGGGGATTGCCTCTCTTGCAAGGTCGATGGGCAGATCTAGGATGGTACCGTCTTGCATCTTGATAGAAAAGTAGTTAGCGAAAAACGGCTGAATGTCGCCCCTGTCTAGTTGTAAGATACGCAACTGCACTAGAGGGTTACCATTCATATCAGTCCTAAAATTCCATGACAGATTTAAGCCGGCAGAAACCGCTTTGGTTTTTAAGACCTTCTTCCCAGAGAAAGCGTCTACCTCGTTGAGCTCCCACTTGCAGTCTTGGGCGGTGGTGTAAGCAAGGCAGCTTGCAAGTAGTAGTAGCGTTATGAGATATTTCATAGATCAATTGCTTTACAAAAGGAGATAAAAAAAGGCTCTATATGTTTTTAAGTGGTTCAAAGTGCTTGCAGTTTGATTCAAAAGCAGAGCTATATACCTTGTTGTACTTATCTTTTGTTCGAAAGGCAATACAGATAATTGTTTGAAGGGAGTGAAAAGTGATCGGCTGCCTACAGTTATCTGTCGCTGTACAGAGCTAGATCAAGAGTCGACAAAATGTGCGATTTTTCATGTAAGTCAATGATAATGTAGAGTCACAGTACAGAATGGCGCTTGCCAATAGGTAGTAGTACCCTGTACGGCAGAAAAATTAAAGCAATTTTGACGCGACTCTAGATCGGTCTTGACTTGGTAAGGATAATTGTAAAAACTGTGACATGCCAGGTATATATCTGTTTTCAAAACTAATTTGTAAAGTCAAGAAGCTCCTTACAGCGACATGATTTTTGCCTTCTTTTGATCTGCGCAAAAGAAGGAGGCCAGTCGGGCCTTTCCGACACTTGCTAGAAAACCAAAAGCTACATATGTTATCTACAGTCGGGCCTCGTTTTCCACTGTAATCAACATAGAACCCAAATAAAAAAGGGTTAACCTCGATTAAACGAAATTAACCCCTTGTGGGCGATAAAGGACTCGAACCTCTGACCCCCTGGGTGTAAACCAGGTGCTCTGAACCAACTGAGCTAATCGCCCCTTTTTAAAAGCGAGTGCAAATATACATTTATTCCTATAGTTTGCAAGACAAGGCAAAAAAACGTTGGAACTGGGCAAATCTCTCACCTTGCTTGGCAACTAGATATGTGGAGGGTACCATATCTTACAGCTTATGAGTAATGAGGTCGTACATCGCTTACAAGCACTGCAAGATGCCGTACAGGCAGGTAAACGGGCGAGGCAGCACATATCTAAGGTGGTGGCACAGATAGACCAGTTGACAGCTGACCTCGTAGCTGCCGAAAAGCTCGTGGAGAAAGAGCATAAAGATGTCGAGGCTCTCGAGAGAATAGGCCTCCGCAGCCTTTTTACCAGTGTGCTGGGCGGTGGCGAAAAGCGGCGTGATATCGAGCAGCAGGAGTATATGCAAGCCTTGCTAGAGTATAGAGCGATACATCGTCAACTAGAGCTAGTGACCTACGAAAAAGAACTCCTCGACAAGCAGTCTGCCCGCCTACCTACAGCTGAGAAAGAGCTGAGCGAACTGCTCAAGGTCGCTGAGCAGAAGGTAGCCTACAACGATAAGACCGTCCGGACCCAACTAAAAGACATAGGCCTACTCATCGGTCTGTCTACGGCTAGGTCGCGCGAGGTCGTCGAAGCCCAGGAGGTCTGTACACAGATAGATGCCAAGGTCAAGACCCTGCTCAACTACCTGCGTAAGGTCCACCAGTGGACACCGTATAGCCACCCTATGCATGGTAAGGGCCGCTACAGCAGCTACAAGAAAAAGACCTACATCGATCGATCTCAAGACGAGGTCATAGAGATCAACCACCTGCTGGATAGGCTGACGGTCGAGTTGAGTGATATATACAGCGACCACCAGCACGGTCTACACATCCGTGAGTTCGAGACATTTATCGAGGACTTCTATGACCACCTGATTACTGACTGGGTACTGCGGACCAAGCTCAGAACCGCCATCGCAGGTACCCAGGTGGTCTATGATAAGCTGCAGCGGGTAGCAGATGCCCTCGACGAGGAGCATACGCAGGAAGAGGCCCGACTCAAGCAATTACGTAAACAAAAGGAGGATATCATTGCAGACTACCTGCTTGCCAATAACAAAACATGACCTGGTCTACCTACCTCAAAGGCTTTAAGGCCTACCTACGGCTAGAGCGAGCCATGTCAGCACATACCATTACAAGCTATCTAGCGGACGTGACTAAGCTGCAGCAGTATGCCGAGATGAGCGGCAAGTCAGACCCTACCGCTTGTACGGCCGAGGACTTGCTAGCATTTAGTGGTAGCCTCACGCAGCTGGGTTATCAGCCTACCTCACAGGCACGTATTATCTCTGGCATACGGGCATTTTATAAATACTTGCTGCTTGAGGATATGGTTAAGGACGACTTTAGCGAGATACTAGAGGGCCCACGCCTGCCACGCAAGTTGCCAGTAGTGCTTGCTGTCGATGAGATAGATAACATGATAGCACTGATAGACGTCAGCGAGCCGCAGGGTCACCGCAATCGGGCTATCATCGAGGTATTGTATGCCTGTGGACTGCGGGTCAGCGAGTTGATAGGCCTTCGCATCAGTCAGATATATCGAGAAGAGGGCTACATCGTAGTAGTAGGTAAGGGTGATAAGCAGCGCCTAGTACCCATAGGGAAGACTGCGTTACAGGCTATAGGTCTATACCTTGAGCAGCGTAGCCAGGCCACTATACAGCCAGGACATGAGGACTACCTCTTCCTCAATAGGAGGGGCAAGCACCTGTCTAGGGTCTCGATATTTAATATTGTGAAGGGGGCGGCAGCTACTGCTCAGTTGACGAAGACGGTCAGCCCGCATACATTCAGGCATAGTTTCGCAACACACCTGGTAGAGGGTGGGGCAGACCTGCGAGCGGTGCAGGATATGCTAGGCCATGAGAGTATTACCACGACGGAGATATACACCCACCTTGACCGAACGTACTTGCAGGAAACGATCGAGCGGTACCACCCACTCAGCAAACGCAACCGCTAGCTATCCATGGCCGTAATCGTAATCTCGACGCGTTGATTTTTTTTCCTACCCATCGGGGTCTGGTTACTAGCCACTGGCCGTCGCTTGCCATAGCCCTTGTAGGTAATACGGCTGGGCTGTATACCCTTACGTACAAGGTAGCTAGCGACCTCTTTGGCACGTTCGCGAGAGAGCTTGTCACAGTAAGCATGCTTAGGCACGCCATTAGTATGGCCACCCACCTCGATGGTGATATCGTCATTGTCCTTGAGGAAGTCAAATACCTCTAGTAATACCTCCTCAGATCCTTCTGTAATGGTGCTGGTATCAGCCTCGAAGTAGAGGTTTTTGATCTCGATACGCTGGTTGGTCTGTATGTTTTCACGATCTAGCTCCAGCACTTTTTTCTTGGCTGCCGGTACTACAGCTACCTCGGTAGGAGTAGGCGGGATGTCTACTATCTCTTTCTTAGGTTCTACTTTCTTTTTACGCCTCTTATGCGGTGGAGGTACATTGGTCTCTTCTGTTACTGCGGCCAGCGTGGGCTCCTCTCCAGGGCAGGTAACCTGTACGATAGGTTGTAAGTTGTCGACGAGTATGTTGCCATTGTAGGGGCTGAGGGTCGGTCTCTTGTAGCTGACCTCGATGGTGATAAACTTGAGCCGCCTACTGGGTTTAAAGCTCAGGGTATACGTCTTCCAGTCGGTGTTTTTGACATAAGGCGACTGTGCGAGTAGCTCCTGGTCCCCGCACAGCCCAGTACCTCCATATAGATAGAGGATGATGGGCTTACTGTAGTTGTAGAGCTTGTTTTCGTCTTCCTTGGTGGCGCTGAGATAGTTATCAGACCGCATCAAGTCGATATTGAGTTCGTAGCATTTACCACCTTCTAGAGGTGCCGTCAGCTTTTGTGATATCGACTCGTACGTATCATTGGATCTACTGACCATCCCTAGGAAACTAGACCCATGAGACGGACCGCCCTTGTGATCAAAAAAACCAGTATTTGTGCCATGGAGGTCTGGGGGTGTCTCCGAAGGAAAGTTGATTACACCACAGTCTTGCCAAAACCGTACACCCTTGGCGGCCATGGCCGGCATGCCATTGAGTATCTGGATTTCTCGCTCTCCACCTTGATGAGGGACACCCTCTAGAGATGGATTGCTGAGGGGTATAGTATCCATCTGCGACCATAGCGCTGGGGCTAGTGATAAGAGCAGGAGGATTATGCCGATAATTCTTCTTGACATTTACTTCTTCTTGTCTTTTTTCTTTTTGAAGTCACCACGCTTCCAGGCCTTCACAAAATTGGCCCATGCAATAGGACTTAGGATATTCATCGGTTTGAGCTGTCCATTGTACACGGCCTCTTCACCCATCCGGCGCAGCTCTATAGTCGTTGCTTCTGTACCATCCGTAGGTAGGGAGTACCGCATCTCCTCTATCACCTGATTAGCAAGGTTTTCGTCTTTGCGTGATCTCAGTTCGTCGGAGATGTCGATGGCTAGAAACTCTATTTCGAAATGCTCTCTATCTGGCCACGGATAGATAACGGCCTCGGGTAGTAGAAAACTATCTTGTGACATAATCTGCACCCATGAGTAGTGGGCCTCCTCTAGCGTATCTGGTATACCGACCATCACATCCTTGTAACCGATCTGGCTAAAGATCACCGTATCACCCTTTAAGGTTACGAGGGAGAAGAAACCTTCTTCGCCACTGGACGTACCGCGTCTAGTACCTAGTACCGAGATATTGACAAAGGGCATCGGTATGATATCACCTCTTTCGTCAGAGGTCACTACTTTACCACTGAACTGTACGACCTCTTTTTGTTCGTACGTTCGCTGTGCTGTAGCATCGAGACTTATCGACAGGATAGCCGCAATCAAGAGGGATAATCGGAAAAGTGTTTTCATAGTATAATGCGAAGGTGTAATCTCAAATGCATATCGGCCTCGGTCAATGGTAACAAAGGTAGTTTCTATCGGTAGTACTTGCTACTACTATAGCTAACGATACTCGACCAGTGCTGCCTAGCGAGGCCTCGTGCTTTAACAGGCATTTAACCAGATGGCAAGGTGGTAAGCATGGTGGCAAGTGTCGCCTCTGACTACGATATACGTTAAAAACAAGGATACGCTGTATAGTTTTCGCTTTCTTATTGTTTATTGTAGATAAATAACCATATCTGCCATGAGAATACTTCTAAGCGTCATAGCCATTGCACTAGCTTTCACCTCCGTAGCCCAGGTCAGCAAATATCACGATGTAAGCGACCAGACTGTGCGGGTCGAGGACTTTTTTAAAGTAAAACAATCGATGCTCGGCGTCTCATCAGTAGATGCGTGGCAGTCCGTCGATCAGGTGAGTAATCAGCTAGGCGTGCATCATCGCTATCAGCAACTGCATCGTGGCGTCAAAGTGGTCAATGCGCAGTACATACTCCATGCTACCGCCGATGGTAGCGTCACCTCTGCTAATGGACTATCCGCTAGCATTGATGCCCTAGAGGTGTCACCGAGCCTGACGGCAGATCAGGTGCGAGATCACCTACTCGCTCAGGAGGATGCCAGGCATATAGATGGGATAGACCTCGTCATTGTAGATGCAGCATTCCCACAGACATCAGGTAGATATCTGCTGGCCTATGCGGCCAAAGTAGGACTAGATCACGACCATCAGACAATCTACATCGATGCACATACTGGTGATCGTATAGCTCATGAGAGCCATGTATGTTATCACGCTGTGCCGGGTGAGGGGCAGTCATTTTACTATGGCAACGTGACGTTTAATGTCGATAGCCTAGGTCCTGATGATTACCTCCTGTATGACTCCGAGCGAGACATCAGGGTATACAATGATGCGGATGGTCGCTCAGAGTTCCGTAGTAGTAGCCCCACCTTTGACCTAGTCAACGAAGATAGAGATGAGGTAGCCATCGATCTCATGTGGGCCTCAGCCGGCTTTTACGATATGATGAAAGATCGATTTGACTGGGTAGGTCTAGATGGCGATAGTCTGGCACTAGAGGGTATTGTACACATCAATGGTGGACTGCCCTTTGTCAATGCTTTTTGGAATGGAGAGTTTACCCACTATGGTGACGGTGACTGTCACAATAGTCCGCTCACCTCGGCGATGATCGTAGCGCATGAGTACATGCATGGCGTCACCGACTATACCAGTGACCTGATATATGCTGATGAGTCAGGGGCACTTAACGAGGGCATGAGCGACATCTTTGGTAAGTATGCGCAGTATCTTATGCTGCCCGACGAGTTTGACTGGACAGTCGATACCACGATCAAGGCAACGCCGCTGGGTCGCGTATTTAGAGATATGTCCAATCCCCTAAGTAAGGGTAATCCAGCGTACTATGGTGGTCAGAACTGGCAGCCAGGCGGTAGCGTGCACAATAACTCAGCGATACTCAATTACTGGTTCTACCTACTATCTGAGGGTAAGCAAGGTGTTAACGAGGCAGGATATGCCTACGATGTGGCACCAATAGGTATCGACGCTGCTGCTCAGATAGCATGGTTGTGTCAGAGTAGCTACCTCACGCCATCTAGTACTTATGCGGATATGAGGGCAGCTAGCCTACAGGTCACGGAGCAGTTGTATGGTAGTGACTCACCGGAGCTGGCATCCGTCATCGAGGCTTGGCGAGCAGTGGGCATTGACATCAGTGTCGCCGAGGAGTTTACAGACCTCGTGGCGACCGTACTTACGCCACGATCTATCTGTGTACTCGATGGTGCTCTAGACCTAGAGCTGGAGCTGACTAATCTCGGTACTAAAGACTATGCACCCCAGGAGGTAGAGTTTGTATTGTCAGACTTTGGTGTCGAGGAGCGGGTAACCGTAAGTATTGACGATGTGGTCCCACCTATGGGTACTTACGTCGTAGACTTAGTAGATGTATTTCCCATTAGTGACCAAGAAAATGACTTCGTGTTTATCGACATCGAGTTTGTCGCTGGTGATGATGTTAGCGACAATAATATGGTCACTTACTTCGGGTCTAACTCTGTGATCCCGGGGATAGACCTTACGCCTATGTCTGCTTCTTTTAGGCTGGTAGACTGTGTCACAGGTGAGGTATCCATGGAGTTGCGACTGGCCAATGAGGGCTGCGACATATACATGAGTGGAGATCCGCTCATCGCTGAGATTATCACCCCTGATGCATCGCCTGTAGGTACGGCTACATTTTCGCCTGTGAGCTTTTTGCCAGGAGGGGCATCTGTTATACTCAGGACCACCGATCTTGATCTGACGAGCGACCTCAGCGAACTAGAGTCCGTCGTCGTTACGGTCGATGTCGCAGCAGACGATAATATAGTGAACAACTCTATCGGCTCTGACGGACCACTACAGGCCCTAGACCTAGAGACAGTCGAGGATTTTGAGACATATGAGTCGATGGACTGGGTGGGTGGTAACTTTAGCGTGGTCGACTACCTAGGTAGTGCCATGCTAGCCGCTACTTCTAGCCTGACGACTGATTCTGACTTTTACAACCTCTGTGATGATCTCAACTTTGTGCTAGCGGATCGATTTGCTGGTCAGAGTGTGACGACGGCTACTACCTGTCTTGACTTGACGGGTCTACAAGCGCCGAGGCTCAGTTTTGACTTGATACAGTTTCGTACCATAGAAGGAGCTGACCTGCCCGAGTATGAAGATCTTACCGTATTCACAGCTGTAGACTACATGGATGCTGATGGAGAGGTCGTAAGAGAGTTTATCTTCGGACTACCTGAGGGTGAGTTGACAGCTCAGCAAATAGACCTTCCTCAAGACTACGTAGGTACACTATCGATACACCTGTTTAGTAAGCTAGGCGACTGGTCAGTGTTCCCACCTGTAGAAAGAGACTGCCAGTTAATTGATAATATCCGCATAGAGTCACTGGTCAGCACCGAGGAAGTAAAGGCTGTGACTTTCACTATTACACCTAATCCGGCTGTAGACCGAGTGATTATTACGGGCATCGATGCGGATAGCTACGAGGTCTACGATGTGCAAGGCCGATCGCAGATAGCTGGTCACCTAGATCCGTCAGGTATAGACGTGTCAATGATGACAGCCGGCGTGTACTTTATCCGAGTCAGGACGGAGACGGGCAGTGTCTATACGGAGCGATTCGTCAAGATGTAGGTGGTGTGTGGGTAGATAATTGACTTGCTTTTATCGTGCTGCGGTTACTACCGCTATAGCACTAGCAAGGACGTGCTCGCTTTAGAATAAGGCGTGTCGTGCTGAGGCTCTTAAAGCAAGGCCAGTCGGGTCTTTTCGCTACCGGCTATGCCATTATAAGTCAAGTGATTTTCTACAGAGGGAGACTCCTTTCCATTTTAATTTAAATAGAATCAATTATACGCATCTTTGCAACACAGATGGCAAAGGCAAAAAAATCCTACGGGCAACACTTCTTGATCAATGAGCCAGTCGCACAGCGTATCGTGGACGGCTTGACAATGACAGATACTGTCAAAAATGTACTGGAGATAGGCCCTGGCAAAGGTGTATTGACCAAGTACCTCCTGCGCAAAGACATTAACCTCAAGGTAGTAGAGGCAGACCGGGATATGGTCGCCTACCTAAAGGAGCACTATCCAGAGCTAGACGGACGCATCATATTCTTGGACTTCCTCAAGCTCAATATGTACAAGGTCTTTGACGGTGAACCCTTTCTGCTGATCGGCAACTACCCTTATAACATCAGCTCGCAGATTGTTTTTAAAATGCTCAAGGCGAGGGACCTTATCCCTGAGATGGTCGGTATGTTTCAAAAAGAGGTGAGTGACCGGATCATAGCGCCGCATGGCAATAAGACCTACGGCATACTATCCGTACTCACACAGGCCTACTACGAGGGTCGTACGATCGTGAAAGTACAGCCAGGGTCGTTTAACCCTCCTCCTAAGGTTCAGTCGTCGGTTATACACCTGACCCGCAAGCAGGAGACTGAACTTCCTTGCTCCGAACGGATGTTAAGGACCGTAGTAAAGCAAGGGTTTAGCCAGCGTCGTAAGATGCTGCGCAATACCCTTAAGGCACTCGTCGACCCACAGGTCATCGCCGACAATAAGGTATTTACTAAGCGGCCAGAGCAGCTATCTTTGCAAGAGTTTTACGAATTGACATCTCTAATAGAAAAAAATAACGATGAGTCTTGAGAAACAGGTAATGACAGACCTAAAGACAGCGATGAAGGCTAAGGACCAAGTCGCCATGCGAACCCTCAGAGCGATAAAGTCAGCGATACTACTTAAGCAGACGGACGGCAGTGGTGACACACTAGAGCAGGCGGATGAGATCAAGCTCGTGCAGAAGCTCGTCAAGCAACGTCAGGATAGCCTCGACATCTACGAAAAGCAGGACCGCGAAGACCTAGCTGTCACCGAGCGAGAAGAGATCGCCGTACTACAGCGATACCTGCCCGAGCAGATGGGCGAAGACGAACTGAGAGGCGTCATCCAAGAGATCATAACCTCCACCGGTGCTAGCTCTATGAAGGATATGGGCAAGGTCATGGGTATGGCCAATGGCAGGCTTGCTGGTAAGGCAGACGGTAAGACGATCGCTACAGTAGTTAAGCAACTATTGTCGTAGACCATGGGTATCAAGTCGCTACTGGTCAAGCCCTATGCGGCCTATAATTCGAGTATCGTCAAGCGGCTGCGCCGTAATGCCGTACAGTTACAGGAGGCGACATTTAAGCACCTAGTCGATAGAGGTAGTACGACGGCATTTGGCACGGACCATAGTTTCGATGGCATATCCTCTGTCGCTGACTTTCAGCGCCAAGTGCCTGTCAGAGACTACGAAGCCTTACGACCATGGGTAGACCGCATGGTGGCTGGAGAGGCCGATATCCTGTGGCCTGGTCGACCGAAGTACTATGCCAAGACGTCAGGTACGACCAGTGGTGTCAAGTACATCCCCATCACTCACGACAGCATGCCAACACATATAGAGGCAGCACGTCATGGATTGATGCATTACTGTCATCGTAGTGGCAATACGAGCATATTTGATGGCAAGATGATATTCGTGTCCGGCTCACCAGAGCTCACACCCAAAGAAGGGGTGCAGATGGGCCGACTATCAGGCATCGTCAACCACGAGATACCCTCATGGATTAAGACCAACCAACTCCCCAGTTACGCTACCAATACCATCGATGACTGGGAGACGAAGCTAGACGCCATCGTCTCGGAGACCATCGGTCAAGACATGCGCCTCATCAGCGGTATACCACCGTGGGTGCAGATGTACTATGAGCGATTGCTAGAGGTGACGGGCAAGGCCACAGTGCTAGACGTCTTTCCTAACTACAGCCTATTTATGTATGGCGGCGTCAACTTCGAGCCCTACCGTGCCAAACTAGAATCCCTCGTCGGTCGACGTATTGACTCCGTAGAGACCTACCCTGCGAGCGAGGGTTTTATCGCTTTTCAAGATACCGAAGGGCCCGACCTGCTGCTACATCCTGATGCAGGTATATTCTATGAGTTTGTGCCGGTGAGCCAGTACTTTGACGAAAACCCTGATCGGCTGACGCTGGCAGATGTGGAGGTGGGTGTCGACTACGCCGTTATTATCAATAGTACAGCAGGCTTGTGGGGGTACAGTATCGGCGATAGCGTACGTTTTACTAGCAAGGATCCATACCGCCTGCTGGTAAGTGGCCGTATCAAGCATTACATATCAGCATTCGGCGAGCACGTAATAGGTAAGGAAGTAGAGGAGGCCCTGCTATCAGTTGCAGCCCAGCAAGATGTGCAGATCATCGAGTTTACTGTTGCGCCGCAGGTATCGCCGTCCGAGGGCGGCCTGCCCTACCATGAATGGTTCGTCGCTTTCGACCAGGCTCCTGCTGACCTAGACGCCTTCGCAGCGGCAGTAGATGTTGCGATGACGGAGCAGAATATCTACTACGCTGACCTCATCAAGGGAGCTATACTGCGACCACTCGTCATACGAGCTCTAGCGCCAGATGCTTTCAGACGGTATATGCAGTCACAGGGCAAGCTCGGTGGCCAGAATAAGGTGCCCCGCCTGAGTAATGATCGTAAGATTGCGGAGCAGCTGATGCAGTACATCGTGTAGCTTTTATCGACACTAAAGTGGTCGAGGCCGTGTTTCTTGTACCTCATTCTTCTTGATCTCTCCTTTCTAAAGGTCTCTTCTCTCTTGTTCTCATCTAGCACTAATCTCACGAATGAATACCAGCAGCTGAGGAGAGCGGGGTTTCGATGCCGCTACGCTACACTCAA
>CAYMFD010000103.1:0-13594 GCA_964389475.1 uncultured Saprospiraceae bacterium | reverse complement strand
TTTATTATTCTACAATAATATTATTTAAACAGTGATATTGTCAAGTTATTGTTTGGAAAATTACAACAAGGGTAGTTTTATCGCCGTCGGGGCGATTCTCACAAACGGCTAACAGCAGGGAGACGCTTATCGCCGTCGGGGTAGAACCCACAGACGGCTAACGCTTTATCTTTGACTTTCAGCTTTGGACTTTGGACTTTCCACTTCAGGCTATTGACTTAGATCTCTCCTTCTCCTTTCTCGCTCGCTCTTTTCTACCCATTTACTGCATCTTTGTGCCAACGTCAATTACTACGATACTCATATGTCTAGCAAACCATCACTCCCCAAGGGTACACGCGACTTTCTACCACACGAGGTGATTAAGCGTCGCTTTATTTTTAATACAATCAGAAGGGTGTTTGAGCAGTATGGTTACTTGCCGATCGAGACGCCAGCGATGGAAGACCTCAAGACCCTTACGGGCAAGTATGGTGAGGAGGGCGACCGCTTACTTTTTAAGGTGCTAAACAATGGCGACTTTTTGGCCAAGGCGGACCAGTCGGCGCTAGACAGCAAGGACTCTCAAGGGGTGATACCGTCCATCAGTAAGCGAGGACTACGGTACGATCTTACAGTGCCTTTTGCCCGCTACGTAGTCATGCACCAAAACGACCTCAACTTCCCGTTTAAGCGCTACCAGATACAGCCGGTGTGGCGGGCAGACCGTCCACAGAAAGGGCGATATCAAGAGTTTTATCAGTGTGATGTCGATGTAGTGGGGTCTACCTCGCTCATGTATGAGGCGGAGCTGCTCCATATCTATGATCAAGCGTTTAGCCGGCTAGGTGTCAAGGTCGTCATCCAGATTAATAATAGGAAGGTCCTATACGGCCTGGCCGAGGCGGCAGGTATCGTCGACAACTTCGTCGATATGACCACGGCAATCGACAAGCTAGATAAGATAGGTACGGATAAGGTCATTGAAGAAATGACCAAGAAGGGTATCTCAGACGAGGCTGCTAGACGCGTCATGAACCTACTTAAGATAGATAGCTTAGATGAGCTAGCTGTTGCTTTTGCAGGTAGTCCTACTGGCCTACTAGGTATACAAGAACTACGCAATGTCCACGCCTATATCGACGACTCGGGTCTGCACAATAAGCTCGTGTGGGATATCACTTTAGCAAGAGGCCTAAACTACTATACGGGTTGCATCATGGAGGTCAAGGCAGATGTTGAGGCCTACCCAGATCTAGTTATGGGCAGCATAGGTGGTGGCGGTCGCTACGATAACCTGACAGAGGTATTTGGTATGAAAGATATGTCGGGTGTCGGCATATCGTTCGGGGCAGCACGGATATACGATGTGATGGTTGAGGAAAACCTTTGGCCGGAAGACTTGCCCATCGTCCCACCCGTGATTGTAATGGGTATGGACGAGGAGAGCCACCGATATGGTTTTGGCATAGCCCAAAAAATCCGTGCGAGTGGTATCAACTGTGATATGTACCCCGAGGCAGCTAAGTTTAAAAAGCAGATGAAATACGCCAATGCCCAGCATTATCCGCATGCGATCATTATCGGTGAGCAAGAACGCGACTCTGGCCTGCTGACCTTTAAGACTATGGCCTCAGGCGACCAAGAGAAGCTTGATATTGATGCGATCATCACCCGCTTGCGTCATGACTAGTCGCCTACCTATAGGCACACTGGTCAATGTGGGGAGTGTGGTCGTGGGTAGCCTCATAGGTCTATCTCTTCGATCTACTTTTCCAGAGGGTATCAAGGAGATCGTCTTTCAGGCTATCGGGCTGGCTACGATATTGATAGGTATTAAGATGCTGTTGCGATTGCCAGACGGTTATATGCTGATATTTATCTTCTCGATGATACTAGGTGGTATCATAGGAGAGGCGATTGGGCTAGATGGCATCATACGTGGACTGTCTGAACAGTTAAAGAACCTTATCGGCAGCAACGAATCTCAGTTTTCTGATGGACTGATCACAGCCTTCGTACTATTCTGCATAGGCAGTATGACCTTCGTAGGATCGATAGAGGAGGGGCTGCATGGCGATAGAGAGCTATTGTATACTAAGTCATTGCTGGATGGTTTTAGCAGTATAGCGCTGGCTGCAAGCTTTGGTATCGGTGTACTTTTTTCTGTGATACCTATGCTGATCTTGCAAGGGGGTATTACGTTAAGCGCTAGATCAGTCAGCCAGCATATCAATGATGACCTCATCAATGCCCTGAGTGCTGTAGGCGGTGCCCTCATACTAGGTATCACGATTGTAATACTGCAGCTGGGAGAAATCCGCCTTAACAACTTGCTACCTGCTCTAGTGGTCGTGATCGTGATGACGTCGCTGTATCAGCGCTTTAATAAAAAGGTCGCATAGATGATGACGTACTGCTGTATAGATCTGGGAAATTCTCGAAGTAAGGTCGCGATATATGACGAAGCGGCGCAGCTGCTACACTACGACGTGCGGGAGCGACTACTGGTACGAGACCTGCGACGATGGCGTAAGGACTACGGCTTTGACCACGTCATCTTATCATCTACCAGGATCGTACGTCCTGCCCTCCGCCGATACTTGGCAGATAACCATCAGTATATAGAACTAGACCACCAGACACCTATACCGATAGTCAATGGATATGAGACACCCGCCACGCTGGGTAGAGATCGCCTGGCTGGCGCCATCGGTGCTTGGTCTAGGGACCAAAACGCTAGCCACCTCATCATCGATGCAGGTACATGCATCACCTATGATGTGGTGCATAACAGTACATATATCGGTGGTAACATCGCTCCTGGCATACATATGCGCCTACATGCTATGCACGAGCAGACGGACAAGCTACCCCTTGTCGATATGGAGGATACGGGCCGACACTTGGGTAACTCTACGACTGCTGCACTACAAAATGGTGCCTTGCTGGGTACAATCTGCGAGATCGAATCGTTCATACGTCGTACATCGCTGATCTACGGACAGCTTAATATTATTTTTACGGGCGGTGACGGCGCCTACTTGGCAGGTCGTTTAGATTCTGTCATCTTTGTGGCCCCTAATCTAGTACTTGAGGGGCTCTTTACGATACTACGCTACAATGCTAAATAGACTATTTCTACTTCTTTTCGCCACATTTGCTACAGCTTCGATCTACGGTCAGAGTGGTGCCAATTCGCCGTATTCTCGTTTTGGTATAGGTGACTTGACCGATAATAACTTTATGGCGGCTCGTCAGATGGGCGGCTTGGGTTCCAGTTTTGTCGATCCCTATCAGGTCAATATTGTCAACCCTGCCAGCTACTCCTTTCTTAAGGCGACTGCTTTTGAGGTAGGCGTCTATGGCCGGAGGAGCGATATCACCGAGGGGGAGAACTCCCAGAGACGATGGAGTGGTAACCTAGAGTACATTTCGCTCGCCTTCCCACTTACCAATCCTATTAATGAGGTGATCGAGGGTAAGAAAAAGGAGTTTTACCTAGGTATGGCCTTCACGCTTATGCCCAATAGTGATGTCAGCTACAATGTATTTAGCGAAGAGACAGACCCCAACTTCGGTGACTATACGCTTAACTATGCTGGTAGCGGAGGATCTTACAAGGTGTTGTGGGGCAATGCCATCAACTACAAAGACTTCTCACTAGGATTTAATGCGGGTTATCTCTTCGGTGATATCCGCTATGAGCAAAATACCTTCTTTGATGACCTACCTGCTGCTTTCGTCAACAACTTCGTGACCGATTACAGGCTTAAGGGTTTCTTATATGACATCGGACTGATGTACAATACCATCCTCAACCGAAAAGAACTCGAGACCAACAATGGTGCAGGTATCAAGCGTCTATCCGTCGGTATCCACTATAACAGCAATACGTCATTTCGTACAGAGGCTGATGTAAGTCTCATCTCCATATTATCTGGCGCCTCTGCCGTCGACTCTACTAATACCCGTCTAGGCGTCGAGGGTAATGGTACCCTACCTGCAGAGATCGGCATCGGTGCTACCTATCAGCACAATGGTAAGTTCGCTATAGGCTTTGACCTTAGCAGGACTAGCTGGGGTAATTATCGCAATGACGCAGAGTCATTGTCTATTGCTACACCACAAGTTTTGGAGGATACCTTTAGTGCTTCGATCGGTGGTTACTATCGACCTAGCACTAAGTCCTATGCCAAGTACCTGCAGCGTATCTTTTATAGGTATGGCTTCTTTTACAATACAGATCCTAGAAGTGATAACGGTACTACCATTACAGACCTGGGTGTAAACTTTGGTATAGGCCTCCCCGTAATCTATCAGCGTAAGATCAGCCACCTCAACTTGGGCATAGACCTAGGTAGAAGAGGGACGGGTACAGCCGTAGAGGAGAACTACCTACAGATCAACTTTGGATTTACGTTTAACGATGACGAGTGGTTCATCAAGCGGAAGTACAACTAGTCCGCGTAGATCAGATTAAGCGCTTGCTCTAGGTCAGGGTGCAAGCTCTGTGCTACAGGGCAGCTGGCAGCAGCCTTGCTTAGGATTGTTTTCTCCTTATCAGAATAGACCTTGTCAGGCATAGTTATATGCACGACGATCTTGCTGATCCTACGTGGGTCACTACCCATTACCTTGGTAACCTCGGCATGAGCACCTACCATATCTATATTGTGGTTGCCGGCCGCTATACCCATGATCGTCATGGCGCAGGCGGCGAGACTCGTAGCAACTAGATCGGTAGGAGAGAAGGTGGTCCCCAGCCCATTATTATCTGTAGGCGCATCTGTTATGATAGACGTGCCAGACTTGACGTGGGTAGCCTCTGTACGGAGGTCTCCTAGGTACTTTACGGTAGATGTCATATGGTGCTATTTGTCTTTTATAGTGTTGTTGATATCTCTGGCCTCTCGCTCTATGCGTCGTGCCTCTCTAGCGGCCTGCTCTTGCTCGTCACTGACATTGTACTGCTTGATGATCTCCTTGACTAGCCTGTGTCGTACCACGTCGTCTGCAGTCAGTTGTACCTTACCTATACCGGCTATCTGGGGCAGGATATCCAGAGCTCTAAAGAGTCCGCTCTTCTGGTTGCGTGGTAGGTCGATCTGGCTGGGATCACCTGTAATGATACATCGAGCACTAGGCCCTAGCCTGGTCAGGAACATCCGTATCTGCGTAGTCGTACAGTTCTGCGACTCGTCAAGTATGATAAAGGCATTGTCTAACGTACGACCCCGCATAAATGCTAGTGGCGCCACCTCGATAATCCTGTTCTGCATAAAGAAGTCTAGCTTCTCACCAGGTATCATATCATCGAGGGCATCATATAGCGGCCTTAGGTATGGATCTACCTTATCCTTGAGGTCTCCTGGCAAGAAGCCTAGACTCTCGCCCGCCTCAACCGCTGGTCGCGTGAGGATTATCTTTTTGACCACCTTACTCTTAAGTGCTTTGACGGCAAGGGCCACGGCGGTGTAGGTCTTACCAGTACCAGCCGGCCCTATTGCGAAGACGATATCGTTAAGCTCCGCCATCTCGACGAGACGCTTTTGGTTCTTGGTCTTGGCACGAATAGGCCTGCCACTACGGCCGTAGGTAATCACACCACCACTACCTTTAAAACCATTACTCAGCCGGGTGTCAAAAGGATTATCACCTGCTATGATGTCCAGTACGGTCTGATTAGTGAGGTCGTGATTCTCCCTCAGGAGTCTGACCATTATTTCTAGTACAGCCTTTGCTTTTTGTGTATGCTTCTTCTCCCCGACTAGCTTGACATTGCTTCCTCTACTGGTAATCTTAATATCCTCAAATGCATTTTTGACAAGATTGAGTCTAGAATTTTTTTCACCGTACAGGTCTACCGGGTCTACCCCGTCGATCGTCAAAATGATTTCGCTCAAATAAGTAGTATTGAAAGTAATGATCAAAATGTAATGGCCTACAATGCTAGAGTAGGTCACGCAATGGCAGCAAAGGTAGTCGCTTGCTTACATCAAATGCAATAGAAAATACGTCATGAATGTGAGAAAATAGAACCTATAACCAAAGCAGGGGACCAAATCTTATATCATACTGTCAGATAGTTTTTTACATATTGCGTTATCGTAGCATATAAAAGTCTCTGTATCCTTCGCCAGCTTAATAATATGACGCATATTTGATGTCTCAAGAAGATATGCCATCGTGCAGATCGACCGAAAGCTTTGCCATGAGCCACATCGTAACCTTAACTACTGACCTCGGTTCGGAGGATTATTACGCAGCGATACTGAAAGGTCAGTTGTATAGCCACATCCCCGATGTACAGGTCGTTGACATTACCCACGACATAGAGACCTACGATATCGTGCAAGGTGCTCTGTTTTTAGGTACGGCTTATCCGTCTTTCCCTCGAGGGACGATACATTTAGCGCTAGTACATGCCTACTACAAGCCGGGCCATCGACTAATAGCGTTTAGCAAAGATGGTCATCACTTTGTAGGTCCTGACAATGGACTATTCTCCTTGATTTGGCCAGATTTTGACCAGACAGAGGTCTATGCTATCGATTCCACCAAACTGACAGACGCCACACTCACTCGACTGCTTACCCATGTAGCGAGCGGTCTAGCTCACGAGCTACCACTAGCCGAGATGGGTGCCAAGGTTGATGACCCGTCGCAGCGCATGTCTATACAACCGGTGGTAACGGCTGACCAGATAAGAGCGACGATTATCCATATCGATCGCTTTGACAATGCGATTATCAATCTTAAGAAAGACACCTTCGACCAACTAAGAGCAGGTCGACGTATCAAGCTGTACTATAAGCATGACGATCCGCTTTATAAGTTTAGTCAAGACTATACCGACGTAGGCGTGGGCGAGCCACTCGCTATGTGGAATGAGGCTGGCTACCTAGAGATTGCTGTCAATCTAGGCAAGGCGTCGAGCCTGTATAATCTCAATAAGAACGAGACGATCCAAATCTACTTCTTAGATGCCTAAAGACTACAAAAAGCTCATCCTTGACAAGATGTACAACGCTGACTTGTACTCACAGCAGCTAGGGATGGACTTGGTATCAGCAGACCTCGGTCATGCGGTCGTAGAGATGACGGTCTTGCCCAGTATGTGCAATGGTTTTGGGATAGCCCACGGCAGTATAGCCTATGCGCTAGCAGATAGTGCCGCCGCATTCGCTGCCAATACGTATGATGGTGTAGCAGTGACGGTGGATAATCGTATCGCCTACCATGCCCCTATCAAGAGTGGTGCGACCATCCGTGCAGTAGCGGTACAGCGTAGCCGATCTAAGCGACTAGGCCACTACGAGGTCCAGGTCACCTGTGATGATGTACTTGTCGTCACCATGGAGAGCACCCTATACGTGACAGGACTGTAGTAATTAGCTCTTACTCCCCAAAGTAAGCCGACTCGATCCCCTTAAGTATATAAAAGGCAGATTTACGATTAGTCGCCAGCGGTATGTTATGCACGTCGCACAAGCGCAGTAGCATCTGCACATCTGGCTCATGCGGGTGCTTATCTAGTGGATCTCTGAAAAATATGACTAAGTCTATCTCACCGACAGCTATCATGGCTGCGATCTGAGCATCGCCACCGAGCGGTCCACTGAGTAACCGCTCGACGTCGAATCCTTCTCGCTCGATATGAGTACCAGTCGTCCCGGTAGCATAGACGACGGTATGTGCCAGCAGAAAGTCTTTGTGCTGATTGACAAAGGAGACCATCTCTGGCTTCTTACCATCGTGAGATATCAAGGCAACCTTGATCTTGTCTTTGCTCATATCGTTATGTTTTATGACCTAGAGGTCAAATTCTATACCCTGTGCTAGGGGTAGTTCTGTGCTGTAGTTGATGGTATTGGTCTGGCGGCGCATGTATGCCTTCCAGCTATCAGACCCTGACTCTCTACCACCGCCTGTCTCTTTCTCGCCACCGAATGCACCACCGATCTCAGCTCCGCTGGTACCGATATTGACATTGGCGATACCACAGTCAGATCCATTGGCAGATAAGAATAGCTCTGACTCTCTCATGCTGGTCGTCATGATCGCAGAGGATAGTCCCTGGGGTACATCGTTTTGTATAGCGATCGCATTTTGCAGGTCGCCGGAGTACTTGATGAGATATAGTATCGGTGCGAAAGTCTCATGCTGGACGATCTGTAGGTCGTTGCTTACCTCAGCAACTGCAGGTTTAACGTAGCAGCCGCTCTCATAGCCTGGTCCATCAAGGACACCGCCTTCGATTAATATTTTACCACCTTGCTCCTTGACGGATTCTAGGGCTTTGAGATAGGTGTTGACCGAGTCTTTGTCGATCAGTGGGCCTACGTGGTTATTCTGATCTAGCGGATTGCCGATTTTTAGTTGTGGATAGGCACTTACTAGTTTTTGCTTGACTTCCTCATAGACATCCTCATGTATGATCAGGCGACGTGTACTCGTACAGCGCTGACCACAAGTACCTACAGCACCAAATACGGCACCTGTCAAGAGTAGATTCATATCGGCGTTAGGCGTGACGATGATAGCATTGTTACCACCTAACTCTAGTAGCGTCTTGCCTAGACGCTTGGCCACAGTAGCGCCTACGATCTTACCCATACGAGTACTACCTGTAGCTGATACTAGCGTGACTCTGCGGTCGGTCGTCATAAACTCACCTACCTTGTAATCACCATTGATCAGGCAAGATATGCCCTCTGGTAGGTCATTGTCATGTAGGACTTGCTGGAGTAGGTTTTGGCAAGCGACGCCGCACAAGGGTGTCTTCTCACTTGGCTTCCATACACATACATCACCACATACCATCGCGATCATAGCATTCCATGACCATACCGCTACTGGGAAGTTAAAGGCTGATATGATACCTACGATGCCTAGAGGATGCCATTGCTCGTACATCCGGTGGTTGGGTCTTTCGCTATGCATAGTCAGGCCATATAGCTGTCGACTAAGGCCTACTGCGAAGTCACAGATGTCGATCATCTCCTGTACTTCGCCCCAGCCCTCCTGCAGAGACTTACCCATCTCATACGATACTAGGCGGCCCAGTGCATCTTTGTTAGCTCGTAGTACATCGCCATACTGACGTACGATTTCTCCTCGCTTGGGAGCGGGTATATCTCTCCATGTGATCGCTGCTGTCTGAGCCGTCTTGATCACCTGGTCATAGTCACTCTTGCTAGTTACCGACGTAGAGCCGATCATCTTGCCATCTACTGGAGAGTAGCTGTCTATCATCTCTGATCCCTTCATCCACGATCGGCCTGTACTGGTGCCGTCATTGCTAGCCTGTAAGCCTAGTGATACCAAAAAATCCTTGTCCATTACTGTTTGTTTTCTATGGTCTGAAAAGTAGGTTTGATAACACCGCAGTGTAGTGCAATGTTATGGCTACAAAGGTAGTAACCTCCTGCGTGCTGCAAGAATCCGACAATTGATCTTCTTGTTTATGTTTTTAGTATATTTGTTAGACAAACGAAAGTTTGCAACATTGAAGAGCAAGCGGCATCTTTGTACTACGCTTTCGATATATCGCCAAATTATCAGCATGAAAAAGATTATACCCATCATAGAACGATCAGCTTTTGGAGTCTGTCAGTATCTGGCGGATAAGATGGGTATCAAGGCGGAGGTTGTCAGGGTTTATTTTGTCTACACCTCATTTTTCACCTTTGGTTCGCCAGTGATCTTATACCTAGCTGCCGCCTTTTGGCTCAATGTGAAAAGGTATATACGTAGGAGTCTAGTTGCGTGGAACTAAGGGATTCTATTCTGTCTTCGCTTATGCGACTTTAAGACACCAATCTTCACAAATAACACGAATCACTATGTCGGTCCGGTCCGCATAGTACTTTCTCTTCCTAGTGTATCAAAACGACCTGCTGCGATCCCGCTGGCGTCACGACAAAAAACAAACCTGCCTCTTGCTCTCGTAAGTCTAAGGAGGTACTGTGCTGCGTGGCTGTGGTCCTGAGTACTTCGGCGCCATAGGCATTAAAGACCACGATAGGATCGTCAGCTGTAAGACCTGCGATGGTGATAAGACCATCACTAGGGTTGGGTGATATCATAAGGGCTGAGACGACAGCTGTCTCCTCTACATCTACGGTCTGCTGGCAAGTTGCATCTATCTCGGGGCAGTAGGATCGTGCTGCTACGCTACAGTCTAGTACGAAAGGATTGGGCTTGCCCTCTTGATAATCGGCGATCAGCCAAGTACGGTGCCACTCGGCACTGTCTACTGGATCAGCATAGTGCCAGTCACACAGCATATCAATTTGACTTGAGAAGAAGGTAGGGTCGGCATTGTCCGCTTGTGCCGTATACATCGTGTAGAAGTACATGACAGCCCGAGCCACATTTCCCTTAAAGTCTTCACGTGGCTCAAAAGCACTGTTCGTGAGCCACTCGCTATACTGATCGATATTGGTTGTAGGGCGGCTCGTTCGCTGAGAGGACTGCCAGTACCACCTGTCGGTCTGGTTATCATTATTCTCGCCGAAGGGTAGGTTGCCGCGATCGGCATTGACGTTGACTTTGGCTGGGGCAAGATGATGCATGTCAGAGTTGGCAATGCCTATGCTAGCCCCTTTGGCACGCGGATAGATATGCTCGACGTTAAGGCCACTCGATGCCCCATTATCGAAGACTTCCTGATTAGGGTCATCGCTATTAGGGGATAGTGGCTTGACGTGTTGCGTGTATACGCATGATACCTGCTCTAGGTCACGATCATAATAGATGACAGCCATCAAGGTATCCTTAACGCCAGAATCGTCGAGTACTGTCGATGTCTTGTAGGTGGCCCGAAGCTCAGTCAGTAGACTCTCATCGCTCAGGTCAGAGGATACAGGGGTAAAGTAAAATTGTGCATGTAAACCAGCCGATAGCGACAGGAGTAGGGATAGGGCGATCAAGCTAGCTTTCATGGTCGTAAAGGTAGACGAGTTAGATGAAATGAGCTGGGCCAATAACTAGAAATCAAAACTAAGACACTTATCAAAAGAATCCGTGCTAGTCTATAAGCCGAGTCTCACATTTACTAGTGGATAATCCATGCCTACCGCTCGCAGTAGCTAATTCTATAATTATCGATAAATAGCTCAGGAGTACCTTTTTGCTTGTAGAACTTGATCTTCACATCGGCGCCTTCCTTCACTAGTTGATGGGGTTCTACATAAGCAGTGACATTACTTACCACACCTGTCTGCCCCCAAAACAATGACCGCTTATCTCCTTCTCCTGTTTTATTGAAGAGCCTTATGTTTTTGCTTTCTAGGACTCTGTTGTCTTTGACATATGATATGTCGATTACAGAAGAGGTCCATAGCCCTGAGACTTGATTGACGATATATAGGTCAAAATTGAATTGGAGATATTGGTATACTTCGTTTTTTATCAGATCCTCATTTGGTATCAAGATTGACCCAAAATCAGCCTCTACGGAGTCTGTAATGCAGTAGTAGTGTTTGCCGATGACATCCAGCTGCTTGATAGCAGATAGAGTGTCATCCTTTTCAAAATCATTGAAGTATATAGTCTCACCGCACCGATAGTCATCATACTGGTACATGTCTAGATCATAGGCTACACTATGCTCTAGCTCATGACTAGAGGCACCGAAGGTTTGCCTTAGATAGTTGAAATTAGCGTAGTCCGTGTATAGTAGTCCTTTGTGAGATTGCCAAGTTTGCATGGCGTTGACACCGATACAGGGAAGTAGGATCACCAGGTAAGCCCACTTCCATTTATTGGAAATAGTCCAGATAAAGTACCCAAGCGGTAAGGCCAAGATCGGCAGTATTTCCACCATTATGCGGCTGCCAAAACCATTGATATAATTCCAGTACCACCAGGAGTAGCTGATAAAAGCATGCGTAGCGAATATGGCAATGATAGTAAGCATCAACTTACTCTGCTTGCGCAGTCCCACTGAGATGCCAACCATACTGAGTATCATGACGGGTGAATAGGCGAAAAATCCATTGTTGAAAGAGAATAACCCAGCAAACCATTGACAATTGGTGAAGTCAAAGTTCTCATTAAGATAAGAATCATAGACTAGATGTCCTGTCTGTGTATACCAGTAAATAAGTTGGGGTAGCAAGATCACTAGGCCAATCGAGACGGCAATTAGTAGGTGCTTGTGGTAGCCTGGCGTGAAAAACTCACTGAGCATTGTCTTGCCTGAAGGACCTTTTTCAAAACTATACAGTAGAGGTATTAAAACGCAAAATAGCTCTACTGGTCGTATGATGCAGATAAAGCCGATGCACACTGCCATACCTATTAACGATACCATCTGCCGACCTTCCTTAAAGTAGCGATAGCTATTATACAATAGGAGTGACCAGAGCATAAATTGGACGGGGTGTGACATCACATTATTGATCGTAATGAAATACAGTAGATTGGTGGCGAAAGCCAGTGTAAGCACAACCCAATTTGTAATGCCTGTAGGCAAGTAATGATCGAGGTATTTGGCTAGATAGTGTAATCCTACTGCTGCATAGAGAATGATGACCAGGTACAGCAATAAGATATAGATACTACTGTATCCATTGGCAACGAAGCTATCTGAAAGCGAGGCAATGACGTGTGCAGCCACAAACGCTGGTGCTAAGAATACGGATACGCCGTAGGTATACTTTATCACGTTCTTATTGCCATAGCCAGGAGCCTCTCCTACTCTCAGCATACCATTTGCATCCTCCTGTACGTAGTGGGGGTTAAACGACTTCCTAACCTCTAACGTCGACTGTAAAGATGATAAGTCGTCATGGATGAAAAGTGCTGGTAGATAGCTATAGTAGCCCCAAGAGTCACCACCACCGACTACCATGGTCTTATATCTTTCTGATGCTATCGTTGCAATCATGGTGATGACGACAACGCCTAGCAGTAGGTATGATCTGAGAGACATAGATATAGAGTTATCAGTGCTGTATCACTAGCGTAATAAAGTCAAGTCACGCAACTTAAGGATTTATACTGGATTAACGTTGACGTGATAAATTGATACTACCAGTATTTCAGAATGAAAGTATAAACTAGCGCAAGAGACTGGTAGGCACGGTTGCAGTCAGGATGGACCTGACAGACAGAAAGAGTGGTAGCAAGACTGCTAAATGCCCAGATAAAGGGTATTAGCGTACAATCAATGTCTAAGATTAAGAAGGAGCTGACTTAAACAAGAATGATCTGCCTACAAAGTATATGAGACGGGTAAACATGCAAGCGAGCAAGTGAAGTTGGGGTGTTGCTTTAAGTACGCGAAGCAATTCTTGTAGGATCAAGCCTTTTATACCACCCACTGAGGATGATCTGGTCTCAGATGCGAATTCTAAGGAAGCCTTCAGAACCAGATGATGTCCAAATATAGCCTCATAAACTAGTAAACGGTCGTTTTCTAGCAGTTAACGGTTATGGTAGCTCGAAAATTGACTATATTTGCATCTGAAGGTTAATGTTCTGCACATTACAATATCAGATTCATATGTGTATCTGATATTATATCTAATAAAAATAACTCATGAAGGCGTATTTTATTTTAGTCGTTTCGATAATATTTAGCTGTTTTGAATTAATAGGTCAA
>CAYMFD010000102.1:0-13596 GCA_964389475.1 uncultured Saprospiraceae bacterium | reverse complement strand
GTCACTTCTACTGCTGCGCAGTCTCTCCTTCATCCCTAGCCCACTTCATTTCATTCCGTTCCGCGTCGGGGGATTCTTTGCTGTTTTCGTTCAGCTAGCGCTGTTCGCAGCTTTAATTTCAAAAAGACATGTTAAAGATTATTACAATTAAACGCTTCAAACGAATAATCAGTGAATAGCAACGAATAATAAACACACAGGGCTGTCACCTCTGGCCAGGCATACATTTACACATGAAACAAAATCGCTTGCCGCTATAAGAGCGGCTGAAGACATGTTGAAAGATATAGTGAATCGATCCTATGTATTTGATTCAATGCTCACTGAATGCATGATTTACAGTGAGCTCAAGGAGCAGATAGAGGCTCTAGAAGAGATAAGGCCTTCTTTTCACGACAGGATAAATTACAAGATGTTTTTATAATAAAAAAAACAGTTATTTATGAGTAAAAGACTTCACGAAATAGTAAACAGATGTTCTAGGGTCCCGCTTTTATGGGTGGATGACAAATATTTCTCGTATCACTTAGAGGTAGATGCGCTTAGTGCTGTAGAGCTTAATGATATGCTGATTTATTGCCAAATGAGCGGATGGGATAATAAAGCCAGGATGATACTTGCAAAAATGAAGGAAAGAGGCATTCACATAACATCCAGAACTAGCTTCGAGAACAAAAACCCACTAGTATCAATATTGGTGGAAAAGGCAAACAGCAGAATAAGATTAAATTGACATGAAATCATACTTTGGACTCTATAGTCTAGCTCGGTCTGCGTGGCTTTCTGGTAAGTTTCTCAAAGCTACACCAGGAACGGTAACTATTGACCTAGAGGAAGTTATGACTTCTAAGGCAAGTTAGGTCCTTAAGTTTCCTATCAAGGCTACAACCACAATGTTTCTAGACGAAAATTAATATCACCAAAAACTTTAGACATTAAAATCATGGATTATTCAAGAGTATTTTTTATTGTCGTAGCGACACTTTTATCTCTAACGACTTATTGCCAGCAAGACTGGAGTCTTAGATGCGTACATAGCGGCATCACAAACGACAATCACGGCTATTACGATATTGTAATAGAGGCGTTGCATTGTGATTTATCGTTGGTCCGGGACTATGAAGAGGATCCAGTAGTCATCTACTATAATGAGATCAGATCAGTTCTGCAGAAGCCAATGTGCGAAGAGTGGATGCGACTAGATAATAGAATGTATCTCGTCTTTAGAGAGAATGACCTTATCATAGATCAGGGCTTGTGCGGATTCCGGACTAGGGTGAAGTATTCAAACTTCGGAAACAGCCCCATGAGCAATATTATAACATTAAACGAAATCGATTATGACGAATCAAACAATGAGTGCTTCTCGATCATCCCTTAGACAATTTGATAACCTAACTGTTTGCCATGGGAGTATGTTGAACGTCAATAAGGAAAACTACATGTGCTACTAAAGAGCTACAAATAAGAAATTTTGAGGAATTATACAGACTACGCAAGAAAAAACTAGTAGTGGTTGGACATTGTTCCTGCTGATAAGAAAGACTTAATTATGTTGGGTGCCTTTACCTATTAAATTTCTAGCTTTGAACTAACCCTCACCCCACTACAAAACAAAAAAGGCTGCTCCGCACTACGCGAAACAACCTTTTAATCGTTGGGATGAGACGGTACCAGAGTACCTCTCAGTCTTACTCTTGTACTAGCTCGAAGTCGATGCTCGTCGATACCTCTTTGTGTAGGTTGAGCTTAGCAGTGTAAGTCCCTAGGGTCTTAACATCGTCAAGCTCGATCTTGCGTCGCTCGATGTCGATGCCATGCTGATCCATAAGGGCAGCGGCGATCTGGACACTCGTGACACTACCGAAGATCTTACCACTTGTACCAGCCTTGACGCCGATCTTAAGTGACTTACCTTCTAGGCTAGTCGCCATTTGCTTGTATTCATCGAGACGTGCTTGCTCCTTAGCCTCTATCTCAGCCATGATCTTCTCTAGCTTTTTGCGGTTAGGCGCATTAGCTATTACGGCCATTTTCTGAGGGATAAGGTAGTTACGTCCGTAGCCAGCTTTGACAGACACTACGTCGTGCTTATAGCCTAGCTTCTCTATATCTTTTAATAGTATGATTTCCATGATTTATTCGATTTACGGTTAAGCGATATCGATGACCTACTTAAGCAAGTCAGTGACGTAAGGCATCATCGCCAGGTGGCGAGCTCTCTTGATTGCTACAGCGACTTTCTTCTGGTACTTGAGAGAGTTACCAGTAATACGTCGAGGTAGTAGCTTACCTTGCTCATTAACGAACTGTAATAGGAAATCAGGATTCTTATAGTCGATGTACTTGATGCCATACTTGCGAAAGCGGCAGTACTTCTTTCTCTTCTTACCGATATTGGGGTTGCTGAGAAACTTAATATCATCTCTAGATGCCATATCTATTGCTTTTTGTGATGTGAATGAATGTAGTCGCTGTGATTATTCTTCTTCTTGAGAAGCTTCTTCACGTTTACGACCGATAAGACCCTTACGCTTGTCGTCATTGTACTTGACTGCGTACTTGTCTAGTTTGATAGTCAGGAATCGCATAATTCGCTCGTCCCTTCTCATCGCTAGTTCTAGTTTAGGCAGTGAAGCCCCAAACTCAGAAGTAAATTGCGTACTGAAATAGACACCTGTAGATCGCTTGTTGATCGGGTAAGCAAGTTGCTTAAGCCCTAAGTCATCTTGGTGTACTATTTTGCATCCATCATCCGTCAAAAGATCGGCGTATGTTTTTGCTGTCGATTTGATTTCATCGCCTGACAGTACGGGATCGACGATGAAAGTAACTTCATAATTTCTCATTATAAAAGTTTAGCTCATATTGTAAAAAATGTAATGCGATAACACTTTTGCTTGCGCATTTTCAAAAACATAAAATCCCCTAAGGGGCTGCAAAAGTACAACTTTTTGCCAATCTCTACAGCTTGTTGTAAGAGTAGCCCTTTATGAAGAAAATAGCCCTGGCAGTGAATCACTACCAAGGCTATCTGTTTTTGGGAAAAATATTGAGAACATTAAAGTAGCCGTACTACCTCCAAAAGGTGAGATTGAGGCAGAAACGGCTACCGAATGGTCATTCCACGTGGATTGCTTATTGAATTTGGATCATCTTGCGGGTCGCTATTAGGTCACCACTCTGGAGTCTGTAGTACAGTACACCACTAGTGCTGATTAGGGATTGGTTGATAGTGATAGCATTCACACCTGCATCGTATGCATCTGTATGATTGTACACTACTCGACCGCTGATGTCGTATATGGTCAGATTAGCCTTAGCCGCCTTTGGTAGTACGAAACGAATAGTCGTCTCTTCCTTAAAGGGGTTTGGCTGGTTTTGGAACAGTACAAAAGAGGGGGTTACTGATCCGCGACTACTTGCGAGTTCTAGGTCATGGACATGCATGTTGCTACCAGCATAAACCTCTGGTGTGAGGTCGCCTGCTAGGCTCAACTCCTTGCTCAGGCTCGTTGTGCTACTTGCATCTACGATTACTGAGAAGAGTACATCTCCTTGTTGGGCAGTGGTCATGTCCTTACCTGCGTAACTGACGAGGACCTTGCCATCCATAGCTCGTACGTCTTGCTGAGACATAGGCAGGCTACCTGCGATGATATCTACATATGCTAGGTTACCTAGGTCTAGTGCTAGCTGCATACCCTGTACGTCTAGGTCGTCAGCCACCATGATATCTACCTGTGTCTGACCATCTATAGTGGCGTCTTGGTAGTAGTAAGTGACGGGTGCTGAGCGACTGTCTAGGTCATCGCCTGATTGCAGGTTACCCGTAGCAGAGGCATTGACATCACCTAGCTTGATAGCTACGAGGTCTTTGCTGATGTCAGCACTGAGGCCACTTATCAAGGTATTACGCTTGACAGGCCATGGGCTATTGTTATCCGCAAATGTAAAGTCAGCATCGATGAGCAACCAGTTATCTGCTGTAGGCATCTCATCGGTAATACCGAGGATCAGCTTACGTAGTTCTACGACATCCGCTCCCGTTACATTCTCACTACCATTGATATCTGCAGCGATGACCTTGTAAGGGTTGTCGAGTGACCGTAGTCCTAGGATGTGACGCTGTATAAGTACGAGGTCTAGTGTAGATACACCATCGTCGTAGCTACCGTCGAAGTCTCCTGTAAGGGTATAGTCGATACCTGCTACTACAGACGGGAATGCATAGTTACCTGCTGCGTCCGTTGATGTAATGTAGTCTAGGTCTATGACCTCCGTCTCAAGTATGATCTCAGCGTTTTCAAGCGCCATGCCATCTTCTGTGATGACAGACCCTGATACAGCAACTCTGCTAGCACCACCACCGTCACAAGCGCCATTATTATCCACGACAGTCAATGTTACATCGCAGAAGTCGCTATTGCCCTGTAGGTCATGCACGGTCATACGTACATCCGTCTCTGGTATAGCATCACAGCCGAATACTCGTCCTGATGTCCTAGTAGCCGGTATCCATCGCTGTGCGGTACCTGCAGCATACTCTGCTGCTGTCGCTGGCTGACCATTGCCCTTAAAGAAGTGCTCAGTGTCTAGCATCGATAAGATAGGCACAGCATTATCAAACGTGTAGAGGAGGTCCTCCATCGCTGTACAGTTGTCAAACGAGCCTAGGTTAAAGTCTACAGCCCATAGCTCTACAGTACCGCTGATCTCCATAAGTGCCGTACTGAGGCTGATACAATATGGCGTAGGTGGCTTATTATCTACTACCTCTATGTGGGTCGTACATGATGCAGTATTACCACAACCATCCGTCACATTCCAGTAGACCTTACCATTACTACTAGGTCCGTCGAACTCATCATTAAGTGTGATGTGCACAGGGTCACCACTGTTAGTCGGTGCTAGGTAGCGATCTGCTATACCATTGTTATTATCATCGTCAAAGGTATTGTCATTGCTAGGTACGAAGCTCGTATACTCATAATCGATGCTACCGTTACCATCTATATCCACCCGGATCTCCCAGCGTAGTCGGCGAGATGCACATGCACCACCATCTGTCGCTGTATTGTGTAGGGTGAGCCCGATAGCCTCGCACGTGTTACCGTCATTGTCTACGTCTGCTATATCGTTAACGGCGAATACCGTGTCAGAACACATAGTCAGCTCTGGCGCCTCATCATCATTAACCTTGATGATCTGCGTCCGGTGCCATCTACCAGCATTAGGATCTTGAGGGTCGAATTGGCACCAGTCGATCACCGTATAGTTATTAAGTACCTTAAAACATACATCATCTACGAACTGGAAGGTATCGCTCTGTACTGTATAGGCGATACTAGAGCAGGGTGTACCTACCCATGTAGGCTCATCAGTTGGCTGAGAGGCTACACATGTCGTCGTACGATCTGCTGGCCAGTCGATGTCCCCATCAAATAGGTCAGACTCTTCTATCGTGATACGCTGTATACACGTGATGTTAGGTGCTGTTGAGATAAACCACTGTCTTACTACGGTACCAAAACCGCAATCTGATCGATCATCTGAAATATCTACATAGTCAACATCAGCAGGACCACATGTAAATGTACCTGTAGCCGTGCCCGTGATAGACAGGTCATCGATATCATCAAAGCACTGTAGCGTCACATCACTAGGGCAGGTCAGCTGTGGAGGCAACTTGTCATCAACACGGACCATAGCCCATGTCTCATTGTAATTATCACCAGCAGAGCCGAAGGTCCCGTCCTGGTCACCGTCATCCCATACTCGCAGCCATACCTTGACACGGCCGTAGGCTATGCCATCAGCGTCCACCTGGTCGATATCTTCACAGCAGAACTTCACGAACTGACCATCGTCTGTATCATCAACATCGTCATTACTATGTCCGTCATCGTTGTAGGTCGTATTGCCCACAATAGCACAGCTGTCACTGTCTCTACGGATCTCTAGGTGTATCGCTGTACAGCCATCGTGGCTACCATTGTCTACACTAGCCGCGAAGATCTTGGCCTGGCCAGTGCCGTTGCCTGTCGTCAGAGATACTACGATGTGCTCTTTAGCCACAGCTATGGGAGCAGACTGATCTCTTACCGTGACAATCACAGTATCTATAGATGAGTTACCACAGCAATCTTCACCTATGTAGTAAAACTCACTAGCTCCAAGTGTTATGTCAGAAGCCACCCATCTATCTAGGGTAGCATTAAAGCTGACAGATACACCGGCTGGTCCTGATACGGAGTAGTTCACATAGTCGGTACAGTCATCCTGTAGCGTAGTAGGAGGGTCAAATACTACACTGCCTGCACATCCCCATGGATCTACAGAAGTTGTCTGATCTGCAGCTTCGATGGTAGGAGGTGTCGTGTCTTTGGCCTCAATGATCTGGACATACTCGTCCACATCACCATTACACCAGTCTAGCACTATGTAGCGACGTATAATCTTTACGCTATTGCTACACTGTGGCTCACATACGGGGGTTTCGGTATCAGTGTAGACGCTATTGATATTACACATCTGCGAGGTGATACGCTGACCATTGACGGTAGGGTAACCATAGCGGATAGCCGCCTGAGCACCTACGATAGGGGTATAGAATGCTACGATACTATCAGGGCTAGGATCTGCACCGCAGCCTAGTGATACAGGCGAGATAGGACGCATTACGTCACTAAATGGCACTTGATTGAGCCTAAACTCCTGCACACAAGTACTCGTATTGCCAGAGGGGTCTGTAAAGAGCAGTGTCCTTGTAAATACCTTCATACCGCAGGTACCGTCTACTACTACATCGCTAGTGTCAGTAGTAATAGGGCCACATGCCTCGGTTACTACTGGACTAGGCACTGCTAGCGTACCGTTTTGTAGGGCCTCTAGGTCCGTACACAGGTACTCGCAGTCGATGTCCGTATTGCCCGGAGGACACTGACAGTCATCTACGATGGGGGCTAGTTTGTCTTCGACATTGATCATACCCCAGCAAGAGACGCCGCTGTCCATGTTGGTAACAGTCACCGTATACTGCCCAGGGCTAGATACGATGGTGCCGGTAACGTTGCTTATCTGCACAGACCAGTTGATATTACTAGGGTACATACCCTCTAGTACTACATCTGGCGTGATTTCTGCTTGACAGTTAGCGCCAAGAGATACCTGTACAAGAGAATTACAAGCTACAGATCCATCCTGTGCTGTAAGACTCAGCGACGTCACCGTTAAAAGTGCCAGCAGCCATAAGTGGCCTACTGACCTTAGTCTCTCACGCAGAGAGATAGGTAAAGTCATTTTCATGATTTCGGTTTTAGTTATCAAATAAAAAAACCCACCAAGATCAGAGGATGACACGTTTTGGTACGGTTGTTGAAATAGTACCAGTGTGAGGCGTCAACCTACTACTCGAAGTGGGGGGTGACATACCCTGTAAAGGATCTGCCAGTGTTCAGATTTGAAAAAGGGGGGAAATACAAAAATGACTATATGCCACGACTAGGTACGGCAGTACCCTGTCTGTGCACAAATGTAGAAAGCCTTCTACGTACGCCGTCTCTACCGTAGACGGTAATATTGAGATAAAGATTTTACTGATAAAAGATCATCGTAATACGTTGTCATCAAGCAATGTACGATGAGTTACCGTAGAGCTAAGTGCTACAGGCCTTTCTCGACGAATAACGCTGCAATGGACTTATACTCATGCGTATTGCGAATCGCTCTTGCGAATAGCTTGTCACAACTCAAGACCTTAATCTTTTCTGACTTTTGCTTGAGTGGTAGGGTGTCTGTAGTGATCAGTTCGGTGAGTGACGACTGCTCTATATTGTCATAAGCATTGCCAGATAGTACAGGGTGTGTGCATATGGCCCGTACACTTTTAGCACCTTTCTTTAGGAGGGCATCCGCTGCCTTGCATAGGGTACCCGCCGTATCGACTATGTCATCGACCATGATAATATCTTGACCCTCTACATCACCGATTACAGTGATATCGTGCACCTCATTGGCCTTACGTCGTTCTTTGTCACAGATAACTAGGTCTCGCTCAAAGTACTTAGCATAACTACGAGCACGCTTTACACCACCTACATCAGGTGAGGCGAAGGTGACATTGCTCATATCCTGTTTTTGCAAATAGGGCATAAAGATTGCCTCGCTCTTGAGGTGGTCAACGGGCATATCAAAAAAGCCCTGGATCTGATCTGCATGAAAGTCCATCGTCATCACACGATTAGCTCCAGCAGCCTCTAGCAGGTTGGCAATCATCTTACTAGATATAGGTACTCTGGGCTTGTCCTTTCTATCCTGTCTCGCATAGCCAAAATAGGGTATCACCGCTGTAATATAACCTGCGGAAGCCCGCTTGGCACTATCTATCATGAGGAGTAGCTCTAGCAAGTTGTCTGCTGGTGAGAAAGTACTCTGTATAAAGAAGACCTGGGCTCCACGTACAGACTCATTGATCACGACCTGCATCTCTCCATCACTAAAGCGGCGTACCTCGATCTTACCGAGGGGGTAGCCGTAGTAGTCGGCAATCTTCTCTGCTAGGTAGTTAGACTCTGTACCGCTAAATAGCTTGACCTCTTGCATAGTAGTGATGTGGTTTGGTCCTGCAAAGATTGATATTAAATGGACTAAGTAGCAATGATAGCTACCCTAGTTTTCAAGGCTATGTTAGGAAGTAGGACACTACTTGCCAGCTACCTCCATTATCGTTGGGCCAATACCCTATATTCGCTACCATAAATACTATATATGTCTGATATAGAAATCGCTCAAAATGCTGAACTCCAGCATATCAACGTCATAGCTAGTAGACTAGGTATAGACGTAGACGACCTAGAACACTACGGTAAGTACAAGGCCAAACTGCCCCTATCTCTTATCACAGAAGATAAGGTGCAGAACAACCACCTGATCTTGGTAACAGCCATGACGCCTACGCCAGCAGGAGAGGGCAAGACCACGACGTCGATAGGACTGACAGAAGGCCTCAATCGCCTAGGTCATCAAGCCACTGTGGTCTTGCGGGAGCCTTCGCTGGGTCCAGTATTCGGTATTAAAGGCGGTGCTGCCGGCGGTGGCTATAGTCAGGTCGTCCCTATGGAAGATATCAACCTCCACTTTACCGGCGACTTTAGCGCGGTCGAGAAGGCCAATAACCTGCTAGCCGCCCTCATCGACAATAATCTACAGAGCAAGACACGGAGCCTAGGCATAGACCCTCGCAGCATCGTATGGAAGCGGGTGATGGATATGAATGACCGTGCCCTACGTGACATCGTCATAGGCCTAGGCGGTACGGGTAACAGTATGCCCCGCCAAGACGGATTTAACATCACGCCAGCCTCTGAGGTCATGGCGATACTCTGCATGGCGACAGGCTATGCCGACCTCAAGGAGCGACTAGGCAATATACTGGTAGGTTTTACGATGGATCGTCAGCCCATCTATGCTCGGGACCTCAAGGCCGAGGAGGCCATGGCGATCTTACTCAAGGACGCCATCAAGCCCAATCTCGTGCAAACCCTAGAGGGCAATCCGGCTATCGTACATGGTGGACCATTCGCCAATATAGCGCAGGGGACCAATACGATACTAGCCACCAAGATGGGTCTATCCACGAGTAAGTACGTCGTCACGGAAGCGGGTTTTGGGGCGGATCTAGGAGCAGAGAAGTTCTTTGACATCAAGTGTACCGCTGCAGGACTTAAGCCAGAGGCTGTAGTAGTAGTCGCCACGATCCGTGCCCTACGTCACCATGGTGGAGCCACTAAACAGGACTATGATACGCCTAGTGTTGATCGCGTGGCGACTGGCTTTACCAATCTCAAGGGCCACCTAGACAATATGGCCAAGTTCGGCATCCAGCCCATCGTAGCCATCAATGCCTTCCCTAGTGATACCGATGCTGAGGTAGACCTTGTCAAGGCTGAGTGTGCTGCACTAGGCGTCATGGCCATCGTAGCTAAAGGCTGGGCCGAAGGTGGTGCCGGTATGACTACACTAGCTCAGTCGGTCGTCGACTATATAGGTAGTGGTACGGCAGACTTCACACCACTCTATGACCACCACGATCCTATTAAGAACAAGATAGAGGCTATAGCCAAAGAAATATACGGTGCCGAGACCATAACCTACACTCGCAAGGCTGCCATGCACCTCCGACGTATCGATCGACTAGGCCTCAACCACCTGCCGATCTGCATGGCCAAGACGCAAAAGTCTTTCTCCGACAACGACAAATTGTTGGGAAGACCTACAGGATTTGAGATTACCGTACGAGAGATAGAGTATGCCGTAGGAGCTGGCTTTATCATCCCGATCTGTGGCAATATGATGCGTATGCCTGGGCTACCCACCACTCCTGCCAGCGAGCATATGACCATCGATGACCAGGGTGTGATCAGCGGTTTGTCGTAAGGGGGAGAGCCACAAGCATTGCTATCTCTAAAGGTCGATGTATCTGTGCTACGCTAGCTCTTCGTTATGTGGGTAGAGAGTTTATCATAACCAAAACTGTCTACCATCTGATGTAGGCCTACATTACTGTCTAGTTTTTGGAGATCTCCTTTAGCGACAGGTTGAGGTCATCAAGCTGGCCATTATCTACTGCCGATGGCGCATCGATCATCATATCGCGTCCTTGGTTATTCTTAGGGAATGCGATAAAGTCTCGAATGCTACTCTGGCCATTCATCACAGCACATAGGCGATCAAAGCCAAAGGCAATACCACCATGCGGCGGTGCTCCGTACTCAAAGGCACCCATCAGAAAGCCAAACTGCTCCTCGGCCTCTTCTTTGGTAAAGCCTAATAGGTCAAAGTTGCGAGACTGCAACTCTCTGTCGTGAATACGGATAGAACCGCCGCCGATCTCTGAACCATTGATGACTAAGTCATAGGCATCTGCTCGTAGTGCCTTCATGGTCTCATGGTCACCCGTGAGCATCCGGTCCATGTCAGCCTGCTTAGGTGAGGTAAAGGGGTGGTGCATGGCGTGGAATCGTTCGCTATCTTCATCCCACTCTAGTAAGGGGAAGTCAATAACCCACAAAGGCTTAAAGTCACCTTCTTTCATTAGATCGAGGCGACGGCCCATTTCTAGGCGGAGCTCATTGAGCTGCTTGCGTGTCTTTTCTGCCTCGCCACTGAGGATAAACAGGACATCACCAGTCGTAGCACCCATCTTCTCCGCCCAAGCTTTGAGTTGGTCATCACTGAAGAACTTACCTACTGTCGACTTGATGCTACCATCGGCCATTAGCTTGACATAGACTAGACCTTTGGCACCGATCTGCGGACGCTGCATCCACTCTGTGAGCTTCTTCATGTCCTTATTACTGTAGCTATCGGCAATACCTGGCGCAACGATACCTACCACTAGTTCGCTATTGTCAAAGACACCAAAGCCTTGGTTCTGCGCAAGGTCATTTAACTCACAGAACTCCATGCCAAATCGTAAGTCTGGCTTATCAGACCCGTATCGCTGCAGCGCCTCATCGTATGACATACGGGGAAAGGTCGCTAGGTCTACATCCAGGGTGTGCTTAAATAGGTGTTGCGTCAGCCCCTCGAAAGTGTTGAGTATATCCTCTATCGTGACGAATGACATCTCGCAGTCAATCTGAGTAAACTCTGGCTGTCGGTCTGCGCGGAGGTCTTCGTCTCTGAAACATTTAACGATCTGAAAGTACTTGTCCATACCACCTACCATCAATATCTGCTTGAAGGTTTGTGGTGATTGCGGTAGGGCATAAAACTCCCCAGGGTTGAGTCTGCTCGGCACCACAAAGTCTCTGGCCCCCTCTGGCGTACTCTTGATGAGGCATGGTGTCTCTACCTCTATAAAGTCTTGATCGGAAAGATATTTACGAACCTCGACAGCCAGCTTGGACCTAAAGATCAAGTTGTTGCGGACAGCATCTCTTCTTATATCTAGGTAGCGGTACTTCATTCGTAATTCGTCTCCACCGTCGGTATCTTCTTCAATGGTAAAAGGAGGCGTCTTGGCCGCATTGAGGACCTCAAAGGCAGTCACCTCAATCTCAATATTACCAGTAGGGCGATTAGGGTTTTTGCTAGACCGCTCTCGCACGACACCATTAACACGCAAGACGAACTCTCGGCCCAACTTACGAGCAGCGGTACATAGGTCTGCATTGTCGTCCATGTTAAAGACCAGTTGCGTAATACCGTATCGGTCTCTGAGATCCACGAAGGTCAGCCCTCCTAGGTCTCTACCTTTTTGTACCCAGCCAGAGAGTGTCACCTCCAGACCTACGTGGTTCATCCTTAGTTGTCCGCAATTATGTGATCTGTACATGTATTGAGTTTTGTCTTTTACGTGTGCTCCTACCGGGCGAGTGCAAAGATCAAAAAAGGATACTACATATAGGTAAAAGGGTGGATATAAGATTTATAGCTTGTACGACCTGTGAAGCCACAGATATCGGATATCTCAGAATGCAGCCATAGCATGTAATGGCGATTACTATTCAAAATGACAACGAAAGGAACTTGTGAGCCCGCAGGGATAGTTCGGCAGAGCTCACTACGACATCTGGAAGTGCCACCGCAGACCTTACACCTAGCCCACCCATATCTCGACTTATCCTTACAATGACGCTGATAAAAGATATCAAACCTCCGAACTATTCGACACCTAGTAAGATTTATCAAGATGTGTCGCAATAATCACATATAACCGTATTATCAATGGTTAAAGTGTTAAAATACTTGCACAATATGTGATCTATTGTCTACTTTACAATTGATAGTATAACCTATCGACTCATTTATGCTTTTTAATTATGTTCCAAACTAGATTTTTTAGTAGTGGCAAAATAATATTTTGCCCCCTCCCTGTTTTAATTCTTTTTGTTTTGATGTTAAGTAGTTTGGGCCTGCGTGGGCAGATTGATTGCGGTAACTACTCAGTAGTACCTAGCAATCCTGGCATCTGTGATGATAATGGTACTCCTACTGTACTTACAGATGACACGTACACAGTCGATGTGACTATCTTAAGCCCAGATAATCCTTTTGCTCCATTCGGTGCAGAGTGGTCTAGTGACAGTCCTGTTAATCCATCTGGTAAATTTATTGATGGCCCTGTATTCACATTTGGCCCTTTTCTTGTCGCAGATGGAGATCAGGTAGTTACCGTCACGGACCCGCTAGGTCCTTGCTCTGAGACGATCACACTCAAAGCTCCTAATTCATTCTGCAGCACGCTACCTCCTGACTGTCCAGAGGTCAATGTGAGTGCATCTTACCTATCTGATGAGGGATGCTGTGTCACTTATATGGTAATAGTCGACGGCGTAGACCCGACGGCCACCAGTTTTGGTATGGACGTGAGCTTTAATGTATCAGGAGGCACAATAGATAAATTTGAGTGGTTAAATGAAGACAACCCACTAAAAGAAAATGCAAGTATAGAGGCAGATAAAACAAGCACTGTTGCTTCCTTATTTGGTGTGGAGATACCTGTTTCGTTTGATCCCAACTACGGTGGCACAGAGCAGCTACTACTTACGATATGTGGTGAACCTAACGAATGCATGACACTTAGTAGAT
>CAYMFD010000101.1:0-13657 GCA_964389475.1 uncultured Saprospiraceae bacterium | reverse complement strand
TAGGCGTTACCGTCGCTGGTGACACTGTCTTGACTAGTGCAAGGTCAAATGTCTGCACTACTGGTATCGTCGCCGGATCATAATCGTCATTACCGTTAGTATCGGTCGTGTCGTTATCGTTAGGATCTGGTACACTACCATCCTCACTATCAGGTGTACTATCGATATCTGTAGGAGGCGTATTAGTAGGATCATTGTCATCATCAGCACTGCTGATCTCAGCATTGTTAGTGATACTCGTACCCTGGAAGTCAGCATTTACTGTGTACGTCACAGAAACTGTAGCATCATCACCGGCCGCAATAAATGCGATAGGTGTATTAAGATCTGCAACAGGTCCTACTTGCGTCCAGTTAGGGTCTGTCAATGTGACGCCTGCTGGCGTGTAGTCATTTACATTGATATTAAAGGCATCGAGCGAACCCTGGTTAAAGACCGTGATATCAAATGTCACGGTAGCACCTGGCACGATCGGCGTCACACTACTACTAGCAAACATCTTGACCAACGCAAGGTCAAATGTCTGACCGATAGGAATCAATGCTGGATCCTGATCATCACTACCGTCTGTAGCGTCTACATCGTTATCATTAGGATCATTAGGATCAGCGTTGTCTCCTGGTGTACTATCTACATCTGTAGCATCTGGTCCACCTGGTGTCTCACTACCGCCTGTGATCTCTGCATCATTTATAAGGCTTGAGCCCATAAATCCTGCATCTATAGTCGCCTCTACCTCGAAGGTAACAGTCGTACCTGCTGGTACTGAGGCTACAGTGAAGTCATTAGGCGCATTCTCGACAACTCCTGTCTGGCCTGCTACTAAAGTCGCATCACCCAGACCTGTAGGATTGTAATCTGCTACGTCTACATCAAAGGCATCGAGTGTACCTTGGTTAACGACTGAGATCGTAAACTGAACGGTACTACCACCTGCATATGGAGGAGGCGTTGCGATCGTATTAAGAGTCTTAGTCAATGCAAGGTCAAACGTCTGTACTATTGTAATATCCGCAGGATCCTGATCATCACTACCATCTGTGGCAGCGGTGTCATCATCGTTAGGATCGTTAGGATCAGCGTTATCACCTGGTGTACTATCTACATCTGTAGCTGGATCACCGTCCACATCCTCGGCACTCTCGATCTCCGCATCATTAACAATGGTCGTGCCCATAAAGTCGCTGTCGACTGTAAACGTGATGGTTACCACCTCGCTCTCACCTACATCGATACGTGGTATCTCATTGATGAGAGTAGCTACTCCCGCACTTTCATTCCAAGTAGGATCTGCAAGTGTAAGGCCAGCTGGTACATAGTCATTGACTTGTACGTTGAAGGCATCTACTGTACCTTGGTTAAATACCTCGATCAAGAAGGTAACTGTACCTCCTGGTACGATAGGCGTTACCGTCGCTGGTGACACTGTCTTGACTAGTGCAAGGTCAAATGTCTGTGCTACTGGTATAGTCGCTGGATCATAATCGTCATTACCGTTAGTATCGGTCGTGTCATCATCGTTAGGATCTGGCACAGTTCCATCCTCACTATCTGGCGTACTATCGATATCAGTAGGAGGCGTATTCGTAGGATCATTGTCATCATCAGCGCTGCTGATCTCAGCATTGTTAGTGATACTAGAACCCATAAAGTCAGCATCTACTGTATATGTAACAGAAACTGTAGCGTCATCACCCGAAGCAATAAATGCGATCGGTGTATTGAGATCAGCAACAGGTCCCACTTGTGTCCAGTTAGGATCAGTCAATGTGAGTCCTGCTGGTGTGTAGTCATTTACATTGATATTAAAGGCATCGAGCGAACCCTGGTTAAAGACCGTGATATCAAATGTCACGGTAGCACCTGGTACGATCGGTGTCACACTGCTACTAGCGAATGTCTTGATCAACGCAAGGTCAAATACCTGACCGATCATAATCTCTGCTGGATCCTGATCATCACTACCATCTGTAGCATCTACATCATCATCATTAGGATCATTAGGATCAGCGTTATCGCCTGGCGTACTATCTACATCTGTCGCATCTGGTCCACCTGGTGTCTCACTACCGCCTGTGATCTCCGCATCATTGATAAGACTTGACCCCATAAATGCAGCGTCAATCGTGGCCTCTACTTCGAAGGTACGGGTAGTACCTGCAGCAACAGTTGCTACTGTAAAGTCATTAGGCGCATTCTGTACGACTCCCATCTGGCCAGCAACTAATGTTGCGTCACCTAGACCTGCAGGATTGTAATCTGCTACGTCTACGTCAAAGGCGTCTAGTGTACCTTGGTTAACTATAGTGATTGTAAACTGTACTGTACTACCTGGACCATATGGTGGAGGTGTAGCAGCTGTATTTATCATTTTTGTCAGTGCTAAATCGAATGTCTGACCGATCATGATCGTCGCTGGATCTTGGTCATCACTACCGTCTGTTGCAGCAGTGTCATCATTATTAGGATCGTTAGGATCAGCATTGTCACCTGGTGTACTGTCTACGTCTGTGACTGGATCACCATTTTCGTCTTCAGCACTCTCTATCTCCGCATCATTGGTAATGCTAGTACCCATGAAGTCGCTGTCAACTGTAAACGTGATGGCCACAACTTCGCTCTCTCCAGCATCAATCCGAGGAATCTCGTTAATCAGTGACGCTGTGCCCATAGAAACATTCCAATTAGGGTCAGCTAGTGTCAACCCTGCTGGGATATAATCACTGACCTGTACGTTAAAGGCATCTACTGTACCTTGGTTAAACACTTCTATTAAGAAGGTTACTGTGCCACCTGGTACGATAGGTGTTACCGTTGCAGGTGATAGTGTCTTAACAAGTGCAAGGTCAAATGTCTGTGCAATAGGAATAGTCGCCGGATCATAATCGTCATTACCGTTAGTATCTGTTGTGTCATCATCATTTGGATCTGGCACACTACCATCCTCGCTATCTGGCGTACTATCTACATCTGTAGGAGGCGTATTCGTAGGATCGTTGTCATCATCCGCACTACTGATCTCAGCATTGTTAGTGATACTAGAACCCATAAAGTCAGCATCTACTGTGTATGTCACAGAAACTGTAGCATCATCACCGGCCGCAATAAATGCGATCGGTGTATTAAGATCAGCAACAGGTCCTACTTGTGTCCAGTTAGGATCAGTCAATGTGAGTCCTGCTGGTGTGTAGTCATTTACATTGATATTAAAGGCATCGAGCGAACCCTGGTTAAAGACCGTGATATCAAATGTCACGGTAGCACCTGGTACGATCGGTGTCACACTGCTACTAGCGAATGTCTTGATCAACGCAAGGTCAAATACCTGACCGATCATAATCTCTGCTGGATCCTGATCATCACTACCATCAGTAGCATCTACATCATCATCGTTAGGATCATTAGGATCAGCGTTATCTCCTGGCGTACTATCTACGTCTGTAACATCTGGTCCACCTGGTGTATCACTACCTCCTGTGATCTCTGCATCATTGATGAGACTAGAGCCCATGAATGCAGCGTCGATCGTGGCCTCTACTTCGAACGTACGGGTAGTACCTGCAGCAACAGTTGCTACTGTAAAGTCGTTAGGCGCATTCTGTACTACTCCTGTCTGGCCAGCTACTAAGGTTGCATCGCCTAAACCTGCAGGATTGTAATCTGCTACGTCTACGTCAAAGGCGTCTAGTGTGCCTTGGTTAACTATAGTGATCGTAAACTGTACTGTACTACCTGGACCATATGGTGGAGGTGTAGCAGCTGTATTGATCGACTTAGTCAATGCAAGGTCAAATATCTGACCTATCATGATCGTCTCCGGATCTTGATCATCACTACCGTCTGTAGCTGCTGTATCGTCATTGTTAGGATCGTTAGGATCAGCATTGTCACCTGGCGTACTATCTACATCTGTGACTGGATCACCGTTTTCGTCTTCTGCGCTTTGGATCTCTGCATCATTGGTGATACTTGACCCCATAAAGTCGCTGTCCACGGTGAATGTAATCGTAACTACTTCGCTGTCTCCAGCATCGATCTGAGGTATCTCGTTAATAAGTGACGCTGTGCCCATAGAAACATTCCAATTAGGGTCAGCTAGTGTCAACCCTGCTGGGATATAATCATTAACCTGTACATTGAAGGCATCAATTGTACCTTGATTAAATACCTCTATTAAGAACGTCACCGTGCCACCTGGTACGATAGGCGTTACCGTTGAAGGTGATAGTGTCTTAACAAGTGCAAGGTCAAATGTCTGACCTATCATCACCTGCTCTGGATCATAGTCATCAATGTCTGCAGGATTATCTACCGTACCTGGTGTACCCACTCCGTCATCATCGACATCATTATTGGTATCTAGTTCTGACACATCGTCTGATGAACCATGCTGTACTGCTAGGTCATTATCCTGATCTGCAATGCCTAGTACGTTGGTACCAGATATAACCTCCGCATTATTGGTCAATGCAGTACCCTGGAAGTTATTATCAATCATCAATGTGATCGATAACGTCTGAGAAGCGCCACCCGCTAGTGCTGGGATCGTCGCTTGGTATGATGCACCTGCTAATGCAAAATCAGGGCTACTTACGAATGACATACCTGTAGGCAGGTAGTCTTCTACTATAATATTAGTAGCGTTTAATGATCCTTGGTTATAAACTGTAACCGTAAACGTAACATCATCCCCAGGAGTATATGGGCCAGGAGTAGCTGTTGCGTCTATGACCTTATCGAGTGCCAAATCAAACGTCTGTGTCAATGTTACAGGAGCTGGATCTTGATCATCACTACCGTCTGAAGCATCTACATCGTTATCATTAGGATCGTTAGGATCAGCATTATCACCTGGAGTACTATCAGCATCTAGTGCATCTGGTCCACCTGCTGTAGCACTACCTCCTGTAATCTCCGCATCATTAACAAGTGCAGGACCCTGGAATGCAGGATCTATTACTGCCTCTACCTCAAATGTAGAAGTCGTACCCGCTGGCACAGACGCTACAGTGAAATCGTTAGGCGCATTCTGTACTACACCGGTCTGGCCAGCCACGAGTGTGACATCACCTAGACCTGTAGGGTTATAATCGGCTACGTCTACATCAAAGGCGTCTACGTTACCTTGATTAACTACAGTTATAGTAAACTGCACAGTACCACCTGGCGTATATGGACCAGGTGTAGCTGTTGTATTAATTTCTTTTGTGAGAGCAAGATCGAATATTTCGATAAGCTCAACATCCATGTCATCCTCATCAGTAGCAGCGTCACCGTCACCAGGTGCACCCATACCATCACCCGTCACACTGTTATCACTACCCGTACCTGCGGCACCACCAGCGTCATTGTTAGGATTGCTATCAGCCATACTGTCGAAATCAACCATGCTTACATCACGGCCAAACTCATCCTCCATGTAGCTGACCTCTGCAATATTTAACCAGTCGTTAGGCCCTGTAGCACAGTTCTGTATAATAAGGTCTATGGTAAGATCTTCTGACGTTCCTACTGGTAAGTCTGCAATGTTTGCTGTTGCATTACTACCATTAAGCGTCCACACAGGCAGACTAGATGGGGCTAAGGCAAAACCACAAGGAATGTAGTCTGTGACCTCTACATTCTGAAGGTCTACCATACCTTGGTTGATAACCTCAATATTAAATGTTACTGTCTGACCTATTGTGTAAGGGCCAGGTGTAACCGCAGTCTTAGCTAGTGCTATATCTAAATCTAGTATTTGTATTGTACTCTGATCGACATCACCTACACACCATATATCAGAACTCATCATACCGAAACAATCAGGTGCATTTACCTGTGCTTGGTTAGAATAAGACGAGCTACCGATAACCGCACGATCGACAGTTACTGTAAATGTGAGGCGTACACTCTCGCCCGGCTCGATTATACCACCAGTACCATCAAAAATCTCTACATCAGAGTCACCATTATAACCAGAGTTAACCATCGGAAACCCGCCACCAATAGATGGTGCAGGTATAACAGAGGCATCTATCGTAGGAGGCATAACGAATGGCGTGAAGAAAGCAGCCGAACTACCGAATGTCATGACTAAATCATCCTCAAGCACTGGGTCAATTAAGTTAACCTCTCCTTCATTAGTAAAGATGATCTCAAACGTTACGTCAAAAAAGTTTGGATTAGAGAAATTTGGGAATACCGAAATTGTGTTCTTCTCTAAACCTATCTCTGCATAATAACCCATCTGGAGATTTACTCCAGAGCAATCTTCTGCTGGACCTGCACTGCAGGTATTGAATGCAGAATTATCGCAATCACCATATTCTGGATCAGGTTCTAATCCTCTATGTGCTACCTCAGTAGGAGGACCTTCAAGAGCATCCGTTGTACCTGCGTTCTGATACCCGTTAAGTGGTTCATAGCTAGTCAAGCGGGGTTGTGTGAAGTAGTTGAACAGGTTATTAGTTCCTGCAGCATTACCACCGTTTATATTACCTGTCTCGTCACATTCAAAACCCTCGTTACTAGAATTAAACATATCCGTAAGGTCATTAGGCCTCCACTCGATATATAGCTCTAGTGTATCACACTCTGGCTGAGAGTCCACACAGCCTACACTATTAGTAGCTGGCTCATTGCCATCAAGCATTTCGTCTACACCTGGAGGAATTACACTAGTCGTCAACACCATATTTTGGTTGGCATCGCCATCCCATAGAGGGTCAATCACTAAGTACTGATTGACACCAGGGTTAGTCAGCGTAAAGTTTGTTACTGTTGCACCACGACTCTCTAAGCGCTGTATAATATTATTATTCAAGTTGATATTGGTCACACTATCAGGAAGTATGTCTACGGCTCCTTTTTCTCCAGGACCAGTAAGATCACAACCGGCATCATAGTCAGACTCGCCGTGGTGGCAGACTACATACTCGTATGTAAAGTCAAAAGCATAGTCACCGCCCGCACAATCAGGCTGGAAGTTAGGACCATCTGTACGATCGTAAGCTAGACCTAGAATCTGCTCGTAGTTATTAGTAGCTACATCATCACAGTCGACTTGGTCCATACATATAGGTGTACCAATATTGGTATTACCGTTATCGCAGCTGATAAAGTCATCTGATCCATTGAGGCTATTACAGTCAAAGCCCGGATTGGCTAAAGGTGCCGACCCAGACGTATAGTTAGCTGTCACGTAATGATCATAGTCATCCGCTGAGGAGTCATAGTCCTTAGAGTAAGACGTCCACGTGTAGACCCTACATGTATTACGAGGAAATTCTACACCAGGTGTGGCCATATCCAAGAGGACACCTGTGGTCTGGTAGTCTACGGGCCTATATATATTATAGCTCGAACTCCAGGCGCCAGCGCAGACCTGATCATCTGCTGGACTATCCTCATCGGCTATACCAGTGGCACCAGACTGAGTCTCGTCTCGCTCTAGCGCGGGTACTCGTACGACAAGATTGTCGACAGAATCTTGACCTGAGCATATAGTAATCCGCCATTTGATTACGGCGTTACCATTGGCATCGTTGCCGGCCCATGATCCATCTACATTAAAGTAGTCAATTTGTGCACTGGCAGTAAAAGCTGCCAAGAGCAAAAATAGTGTAGGTAAAAAATACTTCATGATAATGACTTTAATCAAGCACCCCATTGTGCATGACCTGTTACGTCTATTATCAATTCTCTGGTATAAGCAAGAGGGGTTGGAATCCTCTTACAGCCGCTAATGTATTACAATAAATCATAATATGTAAATGCTAAGGGCAGTTATTTTTCAGATATTTTTTTTTGTACTACGTCATGCTTGCAAGGTGACTACTGTCCGTAGTGCTGCACTAGGTAGGTGGCAAGCTTACTACCTGTACCTACTTCATCATCTATATGATTGACAACTCTAGCTACATAACACATGGTCGTCGATCAAGTATTGATCTTACACGTCAGTGATATCTGTGTCATCGCATCTACAAAGAGTTGATCAGCCTTGACCTTCCTGGCGCTTACAAGGTCTAGCACCAGCTGGTCTTCCATATCCACCACAGAACACTTAAGCGTATGTCCGCCTGGGTGCTCTTCACAGATGGTGTCGAACTGGTGTATCGTCTTCTCATCAAGTAAATGGAGGGGGATGGTCACCTTGATATTTTTGGTCATCTGCTCCCCTACCGTTTCTAGTAGTTTGACTTTTTTGATCTTAAACTCGTAGCGATCTTCTTGATTCCATCTAGCCCGCATCATACCTTCGATATATAATACCTGCCCCTTGGCGAATAGATCTTTATAAGACATATAGTCCTCGGTAAAGAGTGCGAGCTCTAGGCTACCTCGATAGTCCTGTACTGTAAAGCGGCCATAACCGGTACCTTTCTTGGTGGTGCCATGAAACTCTGCGGCAACCATACCGCATACGCTAACCGGCCTATCGCGGATATCCTCTACCTGGTCTAGACCATGACTGACGAAGTTTTCGATCTCTAGGCGGTAGTCGTCCAGCGGATGACCACTTATATATATACCTATCATCTCCTTCTCCTTCTCGAGTTGCTCGATGAGGGACCACGGCTTGCTAGGTGGTAAGGTCGGCTCGTCGATATTAACATCGGACGTACCGGCAAATAGGCTGACCTGGTTCTGTGACTCTTGCTGCTGGTAGATGGCTCCGTACCTAGATATGTGCTCTATAAAGGAGTCGTACTTACCACTGGGTGCAAAATAGGTAGCCCTATCTATATTAAATATGTCTAGTGCTCCGCCCATGGCCATCGACTCGAGGACCCTCTTGCCTATACTGCGAGGATTGACACGACGTACTAGATCGTAGATATCTGTAAACTCACCGTCTGCCTCTCGCTCTAGCACGAGGTCCTCGACGGCCTGCTCGCCCACACCCTTGATAGCGGATAGACCAAAACGGATCTGTCCCTGCGGATTAACGTGGAAGTTGAGACGACTCTCATTGACACTAGGTCCTAGCACATCGATACGCATACGCTTACACTCCCGTAAGAAAAAGGTCACCTTGGCTAGGTCGCGCTTATTATGATTGAGTACCGATGCCATAAACTCCGCAGGATAGTGGGCCTTAAGATAGGCCGTCTGGAATGCGACGTAGGCGTAGCACGTGGAATGAGACTTATTAAAGGCGTAACTGGCAAAAGCCTCCCAATCTGTCCAGATCTTTTTGACGACATCTTCTGGATGTCCATTCTCCGTGCAGCCCGCGACGAACTTAGGCCACATCTCGTCGATAAGCTTCTTCTTCTTCTTACCCATCGCCTTACGCAGCATATCGGCCTGCCCCTTGGTAAAGCCTGCTAGCTTTTGCGACAGCAGCATCACCTGCTCTTGGTAAACAGTAATACCATAAGTCTCATCGAGGTACCCCTCCATCGCTGGGAGATCGTAGCTCACCTCCTCGCGACCATGCTTACGGGCGACGAAGTTGGGGATGTATTGCATGGGGCCCGGACGGTAGAGGGCATTCATAGCGATGAGGTCCTCAAAGGTGTTGGGCTTGAGCTCTCGCAGATTTTTCTGCATACCCACCGACTCATACTGGAAGACGCCTACCGTATCTCCATGGGAGAATAGCTCGTAGGTCTTCTCATCCTTGAGGTCTACGTCGTCGATATCAACCTCATCGCCGCGGGTCTCCTTAACGAGCTTGACGGCATCTTTAATGATAGTCAGCGTCTTGAGGCCTAAGAAGTCCATCTTGAGCAACCCCGCATCCTCCACCACAGAGTTGTCAAACTGGCTGACGAGGAGGTCAGAATCCTTGGCCGTAGAGACGGGGACGTAGTTAGTGATATCGTCTGGCGTGATGATGACACCACAGGCGTGGATACCTGTATTACGTACGCTACCCTCTAGTTTTTTGGCTAGGCGGAGCATATCGCCTACTTCGTCGTCCCCCTCGGCTAGTTTACGGATGGCGTATGCCTTGGTCTGGTCTTCGGCATTGAGCTTACCCTTGAGCTTGGGTGAGATATCACCGTCCGCGAGCATACCATTAAGCGAGACGCCTAGGGCCTGCGGAAATTGCTTGGTCGTAATATCATTAACGACGTGGAGCGGCACCTGCATCACTCGGCCTACATCCTTGATACTAGACTTAGCCGCCATAGTACCATAGGTGATAATCTGAGCCACCTGGTCACGACCGTATTTATCGATGACGTAGTCGATCACGGCAGACCTCCCCTCATCATCAAAGTCGATATCTATATCGGGCATCGACACCCGCTCAGGATTGAGGAATCGCTCAAAGAGCAGGTCGTACTTGATGGGATCGATATTGGTAATAGCTAGGCAGTAAGCTACTGCTGAGCCTGCTGCAGATCCCCGTCCGGGTCCCACACTGACACCCATCTCTCGGGCTACGGTAGTAAAGTCTTGTACGATGAGGAAGTAGCCAGGATACCCGCTATCCTTGATGACCGATAGCTCAAAGTCGAGTCGCTCTCGCACTACCTCGTTGATCTCACCCCAGCGTCGCTTGGCTCCCTCATAGGTAAGATGGCGCAGGTAACTATCTTGATCTGCAAATCCTGCTGGTAGCGGGAAAGCAGGTAGAACGACCTCTCGCTCTAGGTTAAGCAGCTCGACCTTGCTAGCTATCTCCATCGTATTGTCAATAGCCGCTGGCACATCACTGAAGAGGGCCGTCATCTCCTGCTGGGACTTAAAGTAAAAGTCCTTACTAGGGAAACGAAATCGATTTTCGTCGGCGATGTAACTATTGGTATTGACACATAATAAGATGTCATGCGGCTCCCAGTCGTCCTCCTCGATGTAGTGGATATCATTGGTCGCTATGGTCTTGACATTATACTTCTCAGCGAATAGGATGAGCTGCTGGTTGACATCCTCTTGGCTGATACCACTCATCTTCTTCTTACCATACTCATCGTAGATATCGATATCCTCGATACCGCCATGTCGCTGTAGCTCGATGTAGAAGTCCTCGCCAAACACATCGATATACCACCGCAGTATCTCCTCGGCCTTGTCAAGGTCACCGTATGCTATGGCCTGTGGTATCTCCGCACCTATGCAGCAGCTGGTAGCTATGACACCTTCGCTGTGCTCTCTGATCCACTCTCTATCGATACGGGGATACTTACTATAGAGGCCGTCCTTAAAACCCTTGGAGCATAGTTTTGATAGGTTCTCGTAACCCTTGGCGTTTTTGGCTAGTAGTAGTTGGTGGTAGCGGACATCCCGCTCCCCCTTACTCTTGACGAAGGACTTCTTGGTTACATCTGCCACCACATAAAACTCACAACCGACGATGGGCTTGATGTTACGCTTATTGGCCTCTCGTACGAACTTAAAGGCGCCGAACATATTGCCGTGGTCTGTCATCGCCACTGCCGTCTGGCCGTCCGCCGCCGCCTTGTCCATCATAGCACCTATCTCCGATGCACCGTCTAGTAGCGAATACTGTGTGTGGCAATGGAGGTGGGCAAATTGTGGCATGGCGGGTAAATTGTTTATGTAAATGACGTGGATACAAAGCTATCCACATATATATAACTTAGCTAGATGTGTGCGGCAAAATCACATACTAACCATTACACACTATCGTTAACCACCACACTAGAGGATTTGATGTAGGCTCTTTTTTTTTTAAAATGAGTTCTGTCACTCAATCCTACAGCACAGTCGAAAGCTTAACCCTTGACTGGCAAGTAGATAAACTGTGCCCCCAGCTCGCTCAATACAAAGACGCAGGCGTACATCTCTGGGTCTTTGAAGTTCTGCTTAAACTCTTCGATCTTCTCTGGGAAGACTATGTTCTTCGAAACAAACTCTTCTAGCGAGCTCGCATGAATAGACCAGTTACCAGCCACCTTGCCTCGCTCAGCGATAGGTATGCCGATCTCGACCTCCTGCTGGTGGGCAACGAAGATGGGATACTTGGTCACCTCCTGATCGAGGATGACCGAGCTAGCCTCCGACATCAATTTCTGGTATACGGATAGCTCCTCTTGCAATTGCAAAAACTTCTCTGCCTTACTCATTACTTAAGTCTTTACGTAGTTCTAGTAGCGCTACATTTTCTATGTGATGTGTATGCGGAAACATATCAACAGGCTGTAATCGCAGCACATCGTACTTTTCAGAGAGTAGCAAAAGATCACGGGCCTGTGTGCCTGGGTTGCAAGAGACATAAACAATCCTCGGCGACTGTAACGATAGTAGCGTTGCGATCACATCTCCATGCATACCAGCCCTTGGTGGGTCAGTAATGACGACATCAGGCTTGCCATGTTTAGCTATAAAGTCTACATCAAGTATATCCTTTACATCACCAGCATAAAAGGTCGCATTGGTAATGTCGTTAAGTGCCATATTTTCTCTAGCGTCTTCGATAGCAGGCGCCACCTCCTCGATACCGGTGACATGAGCACACTGATGAGCCACATACAGGGCTATACTGCCGAGACCGGTGTAGAGGTCGTAGACATTATCTGTAGGTTGTAACTCCGCGAAATCGACTACAACATCATACAAGGTAACCGCCTGCTCACTATTGGTTTGAAAGAAGGACTTAGGACCAACTTTATACTGTACATCTCTTAGTTGCTCTATGATATACGCCTTACCGTTATACAACTTGATATCTTGGTCGTATAACGTATCATTTTTCTTAGTATTGACGACATACTGGAGAGAGGTAATCTGGGGAAATGTGATTTGCAAATATGACATCAAGCCTTCTATCTCGTCAGGCTGATCTTCACCAAAAGCAACGATCAACATCCACTCCCCTATCGACGTATTGCGAACAATCATATTACGTAATAGGCCCTTGTGGTCTCGCTGATTGTAAAAGGTGAGACCATGCTCCTTAGAGTACTCTCTGATACTATTACGTAACTGATTACTCAAGTCGTCTTGCAGATGACAGGTATAGACATCGACGATCTTATCCCATGCACCTGGCCTATGAAAACCTACGGCTGGATACTGGTCTACAGGCTTACCGCTATCGACCTCCGCCTGTGTAATCCACCGCTTGTGCGAGAACGAGTACTCCAGCTTGTTGCGATACTGATAGGTCTTAGCACTACCCATAATAGGCTCTACCTTGTCTGCGGAGAGCTTAGCAATCTTAGTCATAGCATCTACAACCGTCTGCTGCTTATGCCTCAGCTGCGCCTTGTAGTCTAGGTGTTGCCACTTACAACCGCCGCACTCGCCAAAGTGCTCACATACAGGATCTATACGATCAGACGACAGTGATATATAGTCCGTAACTACAGCTTGTCTAAAGGATTTTTTCTTGCGGAGAACCAAGACGTCCACTACATCTCCAGGCACCGCACCATCCACAAAATAGACCATACCCTCAGGGTCACGACCTACGGCCTTGCCCTTATCGGCAATACCCGTAACTGTGATATTTTGCGCTTTCTTTTTTCTTCTTGCCATGAGAGGGCAAAGGTACGATACGATCAGAGAGAGTGGCGACTAAAGGTCCACCTCAAAATGCAGGAACCTCCAAAAAGTCCTTCTTGAGCTCTTAGCATGCCACGACGGCAAGCATCTTGACAAAAGTTGTAGTCACATTTCCGCAAATCTGATCTTGTAGACTCTGGATCTGGTGTGGCATTGTCGCACTGGCGCGACGGGCCACTTACTTTTTCCA
>CAYMFD010000100.1:0-14090 GCA_964389475.1 uncultured Saprospiraceae bacterium | reverse complement strand
CTCGATTAAGAGTGGTAATACGGGCATTTCGACGACGCTATGCTTGCTCAATGACCTTTACTGTAAACCGACATCACATTCATAAGTAACTCTTTAAGCCTTGCCCTACCAAATCGTTATTTAATAGATAAGCAGGCAGGCAAGCCTTTCAAGGGTAAGGTTTGGAAAGGGTCCGTACACGTGCTTCTTGTAACTCATGCTTTCACGCTAGCTGTCGGATACAAAATAGATGTCGGATAACTCAGAGCTATCCGACATCTATCGACTTTTTACTTTTGACTTCAGGCTATCAACCCTATGGTTGCAGCGGCTCAGTTGATCTGTTCTTGACATGCTTATCAAACCAATTGAGTTGCTCCCAGATGACATGCTCGATGGACTCTTTGGCACGGTATCCGTGATCCTCAAATGGGAGGAGAACCAATCTAGCGGTACCTCCTGAGCCACGGACAGCTTCGTAAAAAACCTCAGACTGGCCAGTCAGCGTACCAGGATTGGAATCATCGTCACCGTGAATGATCAGTACTGGCTCGTTGACCTTATCGGCAAAGAAGGTCGGTGAGCAGTCGATGTAGGACTGTGTCGCCTCAAAAAGCGAACGTCGCTCGCCCTGGAAGCCAAAGGGCTGGTTGGTCTTATTGTAAGATCCACTACGAGCGATCCCAGCGCTGAACAAGTCAGTATGCGCTAGCAAGTTGGCCACCATCAGACCACCGTGGCTGTGCCCGATAACACCAATGCGGTCTGGGTCTGCGACCCCCATATCTACCGCTTTCTTGACGGCTGCCTCGGCATCAGCTACTAGTTGCGGCACGAAGCTATCATAGACCGTCTCAGGATCACCGACCATAGGCATGGCTGTATTGTCGAGGACAGCATAGCCTCTCATCAAGAAGTATAAGTGCGAAGCGCCGTATACCCGTATAAAGCGATTAGAAGAACCCCTAACCTGCCCTGCCGTGTTACCGCTACCATACTCTAGTGGGTAGGCATATACAACCGTCGGCAGTGGCTTACCCTCCTCATAGCCTGGGGGTAGCATCAGTGTGAAGCTTAGATCTATGCTATCGTCTCGCATGTACTTGACGATCTTACTCTCTATCTGTCGTAGCTCTGGACTAGGATCCTTAAAGCTCGTGATCAGTCGCTTCGTCATCTTACGTTGGCTCTCCCCTTCCTTAGCTTCCACCTTATCTCCTAATGTTGCTAGGTAGTAGTTAGGCACTACGTCATTGGACTCCGATCGCATGATAAAGCTCTTGGTATCCTCTGCGAAGGTGACGAAGTACTCGTACTTATCTTCTTCGCAACGGAATATCCGCTCCACCTCACCAGTCGCAAGATTACGCTTATCAACGAATGGTCGGTCACCCTCGGCGCTACCGCCACTACCTCGGAAGTACATATTACCATCCTCAACCTTGATGGCACTCTTACCATTATCTAGGCGTGTGTACAGCGGGTATCCTGGATCATTGTATCTATCACTCTCATCTAGGTCAAACCACTGCTTGGCCGTACCCTTATTGACATCTAGCAGCCATACGTACCTCCACCGCTTCATCCGCTCTCTCTGGTAGACCATGAGCATACCATCTTCCTGGCCCCACATGGCCGACACAACTCGGTGTTCCGCCTTAAAGACTTCTTCGGGCTCACCCTTAAACGGTGCCTCCCAGCGGACTATGCGATCTCTATGGGCTGCCTCTGCCATCGGGTCGCCTCCATCGAGGGCATCTCGCCAAAATACCGTATGCGGTGCCGTTGGCTGCCACATAACGTAGCGAGGCCCAGTGATTACACCTCTGTTAGGCACCTCGTTGGCCAGTGGATGATTAGCAATCGTCTGTACGAGGTCGCCATCCATATTCCACACTTCTATATCATGGGCAAAACGCCACCATGCTACCTCGTGCGACCACGGTCCTTTGAGGCGTTCGACAAGAAGGTAGTCTCCATCAGGTGACACATCCGCCCACATATAGGCTGCACGAGGACCTACTACGTCTCTTGCTTGCGTCTTGGTGTTATAAACCATGAGCTCAGACTGCATGTAGTAACTAAAGAGTTCATCGTCATAGGCCGTCTCTAGCAGATTACGAGCTTCATAGGTTGATCGTGCCTTAGCTCCGGCATCCTCAAGGATCTTAGGGCCTACCGGCATCGTAGGCTCAATAGGTACTGGACCACGGTCTGCGATGCGACGTAGGAGGAGCCTCTCTTGATCGGGAAACCACTTGATCGGGCTGTCCATCAGGGGATTGAGGATGACATCAGGCACCCGCTCGACTGTACCCGAGATATCACCCATCCACAGTTCGATCCGGTCTACGAATCCCACTGCCATCGCGAATCGCTCACCGTCATTGGCCCATGTAGTAGACATCACCTCAGCACCAGCTGGAATGCCTAGATCTACTGTCTCACCAGATGCGACATTAAGTATGCGTGGCGAGGTACCACCATGTCGACCATGGTAGTAGTTATTCTCTGGATTGACGCGGGTACCTGCTAGCTTGAGCATATCTCCGCCTAGCTCTGATAGTGTTGGGTAGATTATCGGATCGGTGAGCAGCATGTGAGTCTTCTTAGGAGAGACAGACACTCGCGGTAGCTGAGGAGCATGTACGATATCGAGAATATCCTTTTCTGGAGACTGCCAGCCATTCTCCTGAGCCGACATTGGTTTGAGAAAGAGGCCTGTCATTACGACCAGGCATAGCGAGGTGATTAATCGTTTCATTATCATGTCTTAATTGGTTGCCTGTAAGATATTACTTTTACCTGCTTTGGTGTTAATGTGATCTTGCTATTAACTATTTGTTGGTACATTGCAAAGATGAGGTTGAGCAAAACATGGGACCTCGATTAAGAGTAGTAATACGGTCATTTCGACGACGCTATGCTTGCTCAATGACCTTTATTAAAGACCGATATCCTCGATTGACTGACAACCGTGATAAAATCGAGCAGCGAGGTTGTGCTCAAGGAGTCTCGCAATGCCAGGGGCTTATGCGGACCTCAGCTGAGGATATCGTGTCGTCTGCCCTCTCGGTCAGGAACTCTAATCGACGCTAAAGCGGTCGAGGCCACGTGCTTGTTGTACCTCATGCTTCTTGAAGTATCAGATAGGTCTTCTGAAGAGCAACGAGGTTTTGCCTCAATGACCTTGATTAAAGACCTACATCACATTCGTAAGTAGCTCTATAAGCCTTGCCCTACCAAATCGCTATTTATGGATAAGCAGGCAGGCAAGCCTTTTAAGGGTAAGGTTTGGAAAGGGTCCGTACACGTAACTCGATCAGGCATCGTCTACTTTAGATCCTCAAATAACTATCACCTACCTTAGAGGCTCCAATTAAAAGACACTATGAGATTAATACTACTCGTCGCCATCCTAGCGGCAAGCACCATAGCCAATGCACAGCCAGAACTCCACCATCGTATAAACGTAGATTTGAGCACGACGTCGATGGACATCCTCATAGGCTGTGATGTAGAATTGGACCATGGCGTATTGCGACCGCAAAAGTCATATGTCAATGATATGCCTATATCTACCATCGCGTGTCTAGATGCGGGCGGTGCCGATTACAGGATCGCCATCCACGATGTAGCCACCTTCTATGCTGATCGAGCTAGCAAGGAGCGAGATATACCGCTAGGTCATGCAAGTACGCTGGCAAGTTTTGACCAACTATGCCTAAGTAACCTACCCAACTATACCACCTACGAGACACCGTCCAATTATCGGTTTGGTGATATGGGCGGCTACCTTACCTACGATGAGGCCTTAGAAAACCTAGCCCTAATGTCAACTCTCTATCCTGAACTCATTTCACCAGCGATGGAGATAGGAGATATCAGGACACACGAGGGACTACCTGTGTACTACTACCGCCTATCGGACAATCCTACTACGGACGAAATCGGAGAACCAGAGGTATTGTACACCAGCCTACACCACTCCAGAGAACCCAATAGCCTAGCGCAAAACCTCTACTACATGTGGTACCTGCTAGAGAACTACGACAGCGACCCAGAGGTCAAGGCGATCGTCGAAAACACAGAGCTGTATTTCGTGCCGATCATCAATCCTGACGGCTATGTCTATAATCAGGAGATCATGCCCAATGGAGGTGGACTATGGCGCAAAAACAGAGCTACCATCAATGGCCAGCAAACAGGTGTAGACCTCAATCGTAACTATGGCTTCCAATGGGGTATCGACAACCAAGGCAGTAGCCCGGACCCACAATCAGAGGTCTATCGTGGACCGGGGCCATTCTCAGAGCCCGAGACTCAGGCCATGCAGTTGCTATGCCAACAGCAGAACTTTAGGGTCGCTCTCAATTATCACACCTTTGGTAATATCCTGATTTTCCCATGGGCCTACAGCGATCAGCCGACGCCTGATGATGACATCTACCAAGCTCTCGGCAAAGCCTTTACGGCTGATAACCGCTACGTCTATGGCGTAGGGTCGGAGGTGCTCGGCTACACCGTCAATGGCGATAGCGACGACTATATGTATGCGGAAGAGACTGGAAAACTACCGATAATTACTATGACGCCAGAAGTAGGTCAAGCCTCAGATGGCTTCTGGCCTGATCCTGAGCGAATAGATATCCTTAATAAGCAGTCGATGCTAGCTAACCTCAGACTGGCACACAGTACCCACAACCTCACTGTGGCAACACCTACAGTGGATGTTTACTACCCGGCAGGCGTAGACTTTAGCATCCCGATCGAAGTTAAGCGTTATGGCTTTAACAACGAGGCGGTAGGTGTGGACGTCCAGTTTCTTGACCCTAGCGTCAATGCTGGCCTATTTACTGTCGTATCTCTAGATCAGACCGATCAACGGACCATCGACCTAGATGTACCCGGTCTAGCAGAAGGATCCTATGCCGCAACGATCTCCGTAGAGATGAACCACTACACGGCCGTAGATACCATCAGTATACATATCATCGACGAGGGCCGCATAGGCGGTACTGAGGTAGTAGCTGACGTGGACTTTACAGACTGGTCAGTACCGTCTGATTGGTCGCTCACTAGCGAAGACTTCGTCTCAGGGCCTACATCACTGACGGATAGTCCTGGTGGAGACTACGATGATCGTCGCACCTACGAGGTCACACTACTCGAGCAGGTAGATCTCTCCGCCTACCTAGAGCCCAGCCTCTCGATGATGCTCAAGTATGATATCGAAGACGACTATGACTATGCACAGCTACAGATCAGTGGCAACGACGGCGAAAGCTGGGAGGCTCTATGTGGCGATCTCACGCAAGAGGGTTCGCCTAACCAGACACCCGAGCTCCCACTCTACGATGGCACGGCTGACTGGGCGATGGAGACGATCGACCTCTCCGCATACAGCAACTACGGTATAGTGGACATACGGATGGTCCTGGTGACAGATGCCAATGTCAGGGGTGACGGCATGTACATTGACGATATGGTGCTTACTGGTAAAACTACATTGTCAACCGCTACGAGTGATATCACACAAAGTCCTGCATACTACCTCTACCCTAACCCAGTAGAAGATCGTGTCTACCTCGCTCATGGATCAGAAAGTAGCATTGTATCTTGCCAAGTGATTAATAGCCTCGGGCAGCGTATGCCTGTAGTCCTAGATGATAAAAGCATCGATATGAGCACCCTTGTACCGGGGCTCTACAGTGTGGCACTAGAGCTAGATGATGGCTCAAGTCACCGCCAGCTGATCATTAAGCAGTAAAGTAGTCGTGCAAGTCCTTAGAGTAATCCTACGTCTGGACAGCCGAAAGTGCTTGCTCTAGCTTGGTGATCATCTCCTGCTGCTTCAAAGGGATACAATACCACCTCAACCTGAAAATCCTGCAGATATTGTAGTTGCATTGCGACTAGACTTCGTTACCAATACTCGCATGACTACGGCCATATTTACGAGTGTCGGCTTGCCTACTAAAAAGTCATCACTAATATTAATGTGGTACTCTTGAGTTAAGATGGTAGCAGATAGGTGTTCCTGCCACTACCAGTCCGTTTTTCGGAAACAGTGGTTCCAAAACACTATGAAACGCTTTCCCTCCAAACGATACAAATGGTAGCGCCGATGAATCATTTTGTTTTATTTACAACATTTGTCAGATTAACATCATAATAAGGGTACACATACAGATTGCTGATTATTGCAAAAGCCAGTCTATGTACCTACCCCACATTGCCATTACTTTCATTTACCTACTGATAACTAATGCAGTACTAGGTCAGTGTACCTGTACTAACTGCCCTATAACTGTACCCAACAGTGGCATAGGCACATCGGACCTAGATATAGGGGGGCTTACAGACGATCAGCTGGGTGTCAACGGCCAAGACATCTGCGAAGTATCCATAGTACTGAACTCTGATGCTATCGAAGAGATCGATTTAGTTTTGATAACCCCGAGTGGTGACCAAATAGCACTTATAGAGCGGGATTTAGGTTTTGGAGTAAATCAAAACCTCGTCTTTGACATCAGATTTGTACCCTGTGGAGTGACTGCTCAGCCCGACCCAGGTTACCCTGCCGTATTTGATCCTAACGCCTACAATTTTGCCTCCAATCAGACTTTTACAGGCACTTACTATCCTAGCGATGGCCAGTGCCTAGAAGATTTTACGGGCTGTGCCAATGGTACTTACACATTGAGAGGTGAAGACTTTGTAGCTGGAGACCCACATACCATCGATGATTGGGAGCTCACATTTTGCAATAGCGCTGGTCTAGCGTGTAACACCTTGGGAGCTTGTACATCATGCGATCCTGGAGACCTTTCGACCGTCGGCCCTATCTTGGTATCAGAATGTGAGGGAAGCAGCAATTTGCTTTTTGACAATCTGACGCCGTCATGGATCGGACCGCCACCACCCAGCACAGATTACGGCGTGACCTACTTCGTCAGTGACTTTAGCACGGGTATCGTCATCGAACGAAACGATATCATCGACCTGACAACTTCGCCACCTGGTACTTACCGGATATGCGGATTGAGCTATTTATTGAGTGATATAGGATCCCTCCCACCGGCATCTGGTGGTTACACGATACCCAATGTACAGCAGGATATCGTCAATGACGTATTCTGTGGAGACTTATCAGATAACTGCACGCTGGTCACCATCTCTCCAAATCTGCCTGCGCCTACGATAAATTGGCCGGCGACCATGTGTGTCGGTACTACCTACAGGGTCCCTATAACCAACTACGATCCGTCATTGACTTACCAACTTGCCACGAGCTCCGGAGCATTTGCCACCCTATTCTTTGACAGTTCTACAGGCGAAATAGTCATTAATCCCTTCTCAGATATTTTTGATATCAACATCTGTGTATCGATAGCAGAAGACTGTGACAACAGTCAAAGCTGCGCAACGATAAATGTACTCCCCGCGGCTGCTACACCCATACTGGCCGGACCTATAGGTGTATGTACGGGCAATGGAGGTACGGTCACCGTGACCAATGCCCAACCTGGTGATACCTACAGCTGGACGATTACTGGACCAGGCTCCATCACAGCTAATAACAATGATGAAGTAGACTTTACGACGAGCGGCCCTGGCCAGATCACCATCTGCGCTGACCTTACCAATGCCTGTGGCACCTCGCAAGACTGCATTACGATCACCGTCACTGACCCAGCTCCTCCATCTACCAATGCCCAAGCGACCTACTGCCTACCGATGGGCTTCTTCGCGGGTAATCCCAATGGTGGGAGTACCTCTATGCTATGGGAGCAGATCAGCGGCCCAGGTACCATCACATTCTTTAATGCTAGTATCGTCGCCACCTCGTGGACAGCCGACCTACCAGGCACCTATGTCGTGCGACTCACCAAGGAAGTCAATGGTTGCATCACTTTTGATGAGGCCACCATAGAGCTACTGCCAGCCAGTGTCCCACCCACTTTGACAGGGCCATTCACTTTTTGCGATAATGTAGTATCCAATGTTGCTATTACCAATCCCGACCCCAATACCACCTACGTCTGGACTACTAATGGTCCTGGCGTCATCATCGCTGACAATGGAGATAATGTAGATGTGGAGGTGACCGGTAATGGCAGCCTCCAAGTGTGTGTAGACGCAACGAACCAGTGTGGTACGTCTAGCGTGTGCTGGACGGCTGATGCTACGATCCCTGTCCCTGCAACGGCCAATGCCGACCCAACGTACTGTATGCCGGGAAGTACCTTCTTTGGCTCTACGAATGGCTCGTCCAACCAGATCGAGTACACACAGCTGTCGGGGCCAGGCACGATTACCTTTGCTAACCCTTTCGCTGTACAGACTGCCTGGACAGTCGACCTACCCGGTACTTACACGGTCGAGCTATTCAAAAATTTTAATAATTGCGATACAGTTGAGATCTTTTCGTTTGACGTCTTTGATGCCCCGACGGCTAGTGAGGTCGTCACCTGCGCTAATGGAGAGTTTACAATCGAAATCACCTTCACAGGCGGTACGGCTCCCTACACTGTATTTGGCACGGTCATAACGGGTAACGTATATACCTCACCACCCTACACCAGTGGTACAGCCGTCGTCACTCCTTACGAAGATGCTAATGGTTGTGGCGGCGATATATTCGTCCAAGAGTTCTGCTCATGTGTGACGGATGCCGGGACTATGGATGCTACACCCATCGAACTATGTGATGAAACTCTACCCGCAATCAGCATTTTTAATAATGACGCTACACTTGATGGCAATGATATTGGCGAATTCATACTACATACCGATGCAGGCAGTACTCTGGGTGCCATCATTGATAGGAATGCGACGGGTACATTCACTTATCAGCCTAGCATAGTATTCGGCACTACCTACTATATATCCTACGTGGTCGGTGATGACGACGGCAGTGGCAGCGTAGATCTAGCCGATCCATGCCTAAGTGTCGCACTGGGTCAGCCCGTTGTGTGGTATCCCAACGTAGACATCGTAGCAGCGATCGACAGTGATCCAGTCACTTGCGATCAGTCGCTAGTCCTTGGGGCTACCTACACCCTTCCAGTGGGCCTCTCTGGCGCTGCCATCTGGAGTACGACCAGTGCACCTACCGGTGGGCTGGTGACCCTTGCTAGCTTGACGAATGATATTACGACGGCAGATTTTAGCGAACCTGGACAGTATGTGATGAGATTTGAACTGACGCTGGGACCTTGCACCTACTTTGATGAGGTGACGATAGATGTCGCACCTACATTTGAACTCAGTAATGTGGCGACGACATGTGATCCTGCTAACGGCACCTATACGGTATCATTTGATATTGAGGGCGGTACTCCGCCCTACCTCGTGGACGGAAACTCTACAAGTGGGAGTACCTACACATCCGGCCCGGTTACGATCGGCACTCCCTACAGCTTTACCGTCACCGAAAGCAGTATTTGCAACCCCATAGTGGAGAGTGGCACGGATAACTGTGGCTGTATCAGTGACGCAGGCAGCGTACCCACAGGCCCTATCACCGCATGTAGCGACCAGCTAGCCACGAGCACCGTATCAGGCTCCACCCTCGACAATACGGATGTGGGGATATACATCCTGCACGATGCTGCTGGCAATGTACTAGGGACTATACTAGACCAAAATACAAGCGGAGCATTCGGTCTACTACCGGGCATGATTACTGGGCAGACCTACTATATATCGTACGTAGTAGGTAATGACGACGGTAGTGGTGGCGTCGACCTCAATGATCCCTGCTTGTCCGTTGCACCTGGCACAGAGGTCGTCTGGATCGACCATCCTAGTGTAGACCTAGGTCCTGACCTACGTAGCTGTAGCAGCAGTGAAGTCATTACCGCCCTTACAGATCCAGGTGCTATCGTCACATGGACATACAACCCCACATCCCCTCAACAAGACGGTAACCTTGATGATGCTACACCCGGTATCTTGGTATTCGATGGTGGTAGCGAAGGCATCCACTTGATAGACGCCACGAGTACCGTGAGTGGCTGTGCGACGACAGCGACCATAAGTATCGAAGTATTGCCACAGGGCCAGGTTACCAATATCAGCGAAAACTGCCAGGGACAAGACTACACGGTATCTTTTGACATCACAGGCGGTACGCCACCCTACTCGGTCGATGGCGCCATGATTACAGGCAGCCAATACGAGTCTGGCCTATTCGTATCCGGGGATACTTACTCACTAGTAGTTACCGATAGCAATGGTTGTGAGATCGCAACTATCGCAGGATCTCGCAACTGCGACTGTACGACCGATGCAGGCACACTTACCTCCACAGCACTGGAGTTTTGCGGCACCCTAGACACTGCGAGACTGACAGCGGACGGTGATGCCATCCTAGACGGTAATGATGCGGGTGTCTACGTATTGCACGACGGTTCGCCGACGGTAATCGGCAATATTTTTCGCCAAAACACGAGTGGCACTTTCGTATTCGAGGCTCCTCTAGTCGTCGATACGACCTACTTCATCACCTATGTAGTGGGTGATAACGATGGTAGTGGGTCCATAGACCTTAGTGATCCATGCCTAGACTTTACCAGCGGTGTGCCTGTCACATGGTACGACGACTATGACGTACTGTATGCAGATATGATAGAGCAGTGTTTTGACACCCTCCTACTTACCAACCAAGAGCAAATACCCAATGTAATCACAGAGGTACGACTACTGTCCGGTCCTGGTAGTATCACCTTAGTTCGGGATGATAGTATAGGCCTTGCGTACACCTTCGATGCCCCAGGCAACTATCTTATCGAGACGCGTAATAGTCGCGCTGCCTGTCTTGATATCGACACCATCAACCTGATCATCCTGGAGCCACTTGACTTCTCCGGCTATCAAGATCTTGACGTCTGCCAAAACGCTATCACCGTACCAGCAATACTGAGGGGTCAGCGACTAGGCTTCACCTCTACCAACCCCAGCTTTACCATCACGGAGGTAGGTGACAGCGTAGAGATCAGTAGTCCACTAGCTGATGTAACGACCATCATTATGGAAGGCCCTTCCTTCTTCTGTAATGACGTCGATAGCTTTCAACTCAGTATCACGCCTACGCTGGAGATCACGGAGATCAATTTCTCCTGCAATGCCGACGGGAGCAGCGCCGAGGTAGAGGTCTCCGTCGCAGGTGGTGATGGTACCTACACGATCAATGGGACGACAAGCGGTGACGCTACCTTTGTATTTACTAATGTAGACCCAGACCTAGCCTTTGTGGCCTTAGTCAGTAGTGGCAACTGCCCTCCTGTATCGGATACGATCGTGATCGACTGCGATTGTAGTAATATCGCACCAGACCTATCTATCGACACCCTCACCGTATGTCGAGACGATAGTTTTACTGTAGATGAGCTTGTCGGAGCCACCGTAAGTGATGGTGACACCCTGCTTTACATTTTGCATAGTGGTAGTGCTGATAGCATAGGTAGTATACTGCAGTTCAGCGCGAGCGGCACTTTTGTACATGCCTTTAATATTGCAGTACCTCTGATCTACTGGGTCACCGCTTACGTGGGTCCAGTGGACCAAGATGGTAATCCCATATTAGACGCAGACTGTGCGGTATTGGGCATTAGCCAACCCATCCGACTAGAGGGCGGTGTCAATCTAGTACTGCCACCATTTGGACCTATATGTGTGGGTAATAGCTACAACTTCTCCTTGATCATCAACGGCCTATTCCCGCAAACTGTGATCATAAGTATCAATGGCGCAGAGGAGCGACTCAATGTCAATGCACCAGGGCTGATCGAGTTCCCCGTCGCATTCTTGGATACCATGCCGATTACCGTTGTGCTTAGACGGTCAGATGACTACCCCTGTTCACCAGTTACGATCACCACCACTGTCCAGGCAGAGGTGTGCGACTGTGACATCTACAGCTACAGCGTACCGGATGGCCTATGCATAGATGCTGACTCTATCGACCTACAAGGCTTCGAAGCTATGAATAGGCCGGCAACTTACACCCTAATAGAAGGTAATGCATCACTTACCGGTAGCAACTTAGTCGTCGATCCTAGCTACGAAGGCCAGGTAACAGTAATAGCAGAACCTCAACTGTTCACCGCTTGTGATACGAGTTACGTGCTCACGTTCACGGCAGAGTCAAAGAGAGCCCTGATACTCTCCCAAGACTCCTTGTCCATATGCCCAGAAGATGACGAACTAATCAATCTCGACCTTTATGTATTCACTGCTTCGCCGATAGGCTCATGGTCAAGTGGTACGACGGTGGACCCTAGTACCCTGGCTGTAGGCAGTACTACCTCTACTTATACCATAGCAACAGGCGACTACTGCCCTAGCGTATCTGCAGACTTTACCATCACCAAGACCCCACCACTGGACTACACCATCTCTAGTATTGACCCTGACTGTGAGGAGACGCAAGGCGCCATCGACATCACCCTAATCGACTCTACCCTGCTCGGTAGCATCTCGCTAGACGGTGCTGTCGTATCAGAGGACCTACTCGCCAACTTACTGCCTGGCTCCTACCAGGTGGTCCTCTCAGACGTCAACAATTGCACATATAGTGAAACTTTAGAAATTACTAGAGTTACACCCATAAATGTGGCATTGGCATCAGAGCTCAACAGTGAGGATGGTAGCGAATATATAGTCACATCACGGGTAGATGGAGGTAGTGGCACTTACACCTACCAGTGGATAATAGCAGGTACGGTGGTTACTGACGAGACAGACTTTATAAGCCTACAGATAACTACCGACACAGAAGTACAACTCATAGTGAGTGATGCTGAGGGATGCTCAGGAACGGACACCATCTTACTGTCACTCTTTATCGAGCCTGTACCCTGGGTGATGCCTAATATTTTCAACCCTAACTCGACTATAAACTCGACCATTACGATACCTAGCAATCCAGACATAGTACAAGTCTTACAATGGCAGATATACGATCGCTGGGGCAACCTAGTATTTGATGCCCCACCCTACGACCCGAATGCTACGTCAATCGGCTGGAGCGGTGATCGTGCGGGTACTGCCGTCGCTAATGGCGTCTATATGTACTACATCCGCTACCAAAGTAGCGATGGCACCATCAAGCAAAAGGCAGGTGATATTACAGTCTTGAGATAAGCGTCTAACTACTACAAAAATATTTACAAGAGCTAAGGAACTTTAGGGAAAACAAAAGGTTATAATAGCATCACTATCATTTGCGATATTGTAAGTAGTGGTGATCGTAGATATTTTATTAACAATCATACCATTAGTAATCATGTTCAGAACAGCCACACTAGCCGTGACACTGGGAGTAGTACTACTCTCGTCATGCACACAAGCACCACCAGCTGCTACCTCTAGCCTACCAGATAACAGCACGGTCATCAGCAACGACGCTATACTCATAGAGGATGTACTTACCAAAGAGCAGCAAGATGCTCTTACACCAGACAGCGTTATCAAATCCCTTCAAGACGGCAATGCTCGCTTTGCAAGTAACGACCTTACTGCCCGTGATCACTCACAGCAAGTACGAAAGGCCGCTGAAGGTCAATTCCCTAAGGCCATCGTACTATCATGCGTAGATAGTCGCGTACCGGTTGAGGATGTATTTGACAGAGGTATCGGTGACCTATTCGTTGCTAGAGTAGCGGGTAATTTCGTAAACGAAGATATTCTTGGTAGTATGGAATTTGCCTGTAAGGTGTCTGGTTCTAAACTCATCATGGTACTCGGTCACGAGGCATGTGGTGCTGTAAAGGCAGCTGTAGATGATGTCAAACTAGGTAATATCACACCAATGCTTAGCAAGATCAGACCTGCTGTAGAAAGCATCGAGTATGATGGCGATCGTACATCTAAGAATGCCGAATTTGTCCACATGGCGTGCGAAAGCAATATCAATCGTACCATGAATCAGATCAGAGAAAGAAGCCCTATCCTCAAAGAAATGGAGGACAAAGGAGAGATCAAGATCGTAGGTGGTATCTATGACCTCAATACAGGTAAAGTGACTATGCTTTAGCGGTAAGCATTGATCCAACATAAAAGCCCGGCTTACTGTAGAGTAAGTCGGGCTATTTTTGTATATT
>CAYMFD010000099.1:0-14475 GCA_964389475.1 uncultured Saprospiraceae bacterium | reverse complement strand
GGCAAATTGCACAAAAGCAAAAGCGCCACATACCCCTAGTGGTGGGGGTGTCAGCACTTCAATGGACTCATCTCTAAGTCATCGGCACTCACTCAGCCTGCCTCTTGGTGTCATCATATAGCCTAGCGTAAAGCAGGGCCTATCATCTGGCCTAACAAAAGTTATACTCGCCCAAGTGGCCATTAAACCGAGGTTTGTGATATTCTTTTCAACCAAAAAATATTTCAAATGACGAGTCAAAACTTTTTATCTACCTCCGCATGTATTATCGTGATGCTCTGCGCATATCTTGCTCCAGTGCTAGCGCAACCGTTCAATATAGAATATGACTATCTAAAGAAACAGTGGCATAACACCGGACAACTAGAGTCACTCAAATATGGCGACTACTACACAGTAAAAGTCTCCAATATAAACACGTACTGTAACAATGTTACAGTGAATGGTGAGAGCAGCTTTGATACTAGTGAAGCACTGCCAATAGGCAGTATTGCTGCCCTTTTTGATATAGGTAGTATTGGCACACTGTTGAGTACCCTTCCTTCGATAAGTAGAAGTATTATCGCTATTAGCGAGTCGCAAACAGAAGCTAGTGAAGTATTAGCACAAATACACAAAGTTGAAAATTCGATAATAGCCGAAATTGGCGCAACCACCGACATACAAACTGCGTCTTTAGGTAACCTAAACCAGCTACTGACCAAAATCAAAACCTTCGCTGTGTTCATGATGAATCGAATGTCTGGCAATACTAGCAAGAAGGAATTAGAAAAACTTAAGGAAGATGTACATGAGGCAGTACAGAAGGTAGACTACTGGCAAGTGCATGTATCAGAGTGGTTAAAAGAAGCAACAAACTACGATTGTAACAAAAGCTACAAGTCAAGTACTCTTGTCAACGCTAGCATGCGAAAAGATACAACGGATATTTTAGCGACCCTTAGCGAATGGGTGGCAAAACAAGCAAACCTTAAGCGTAACAAAAAGTTGAAAGGTAGGCCTGGAAGAGAAGAATTAGCTAGCCGAATATCAAATGAAATCACAGCGCCTTTATTACATATTTATAAGGTGCTTGGTGATGAAAACATACAAGCCATTCTTGCGAATATTGTACGTACTCAGACCCTTTGTGAGATAGAAGATATACAGCAGAAAAGCGATGCTCTTAGTCTAATTGCTCCAAAACTCAATCCAATAATAGAGCAGATCGAAGCTTGGGAGGCAAGTCTACGGTGGAACGACAGAGATGCATTGAATTCAATTGTACCTACTAGATTACCTAATTATGCAGGAGAAGTACTTAATACCATGAGACAGGAGTATCGTAAAGCAAGGAGAGAACTGATTGCTAACAGAAAGTCCTGGACCAGACGAAGCATCGCTCTGCTGAAAGATTGCCATAACTGCACAGAGCATCAAAAAGCTGCATCCGAGCTGACCATAGCATATGATGCACTCATCAAAACGTGTGACCAACACATCCAGAAACTCAATGATACAATTAGAGTAGAGCTAGATACTAGATTACAGCAAATATCTTTGAGCAAACCAGGATCGTTTATCTCTTCTCCGATCGAACACTATGGAGATTTTGGGCAAATAGAAATCACAATCGTTCCTAGCGGCAGATGCGCCAGCATCACAGACAAAGAGATCATAACCAAAAACTATCCTACTCCTCCTCAATCTAAAGTATCTCTCACCTACGGAATACATCTATCTACCCTGTACGATGACATCGTATCAACGGCAACCTCAGCGGCCATTGACGAAGGGTCGAGTGTGTCAGCTACCTTAGAGAAAAATAGCCGGGTGGAGCTCGGGTCGTCGATTATGGCTGGTATAGCACTCACAGATTATAAAGGCCTGCAAGTAGGTCTTGCTATCGGTCCTGGCATTTCCTTCACCAATCCTGCACGCTTTCGACTCCTTAGCGGCTTGACATTCGCTAAAGGTAAAAAGCACCGAATATCCGGTGGACTAGGCCTCATATCTGGACACGTTAATCGACTATCAGATGCAGTCAATATCAATGAGCCACTACCACGTACTGTTACTCCGCTCACCGTTTCAAAACTCCGATCAGGACTTTACCTACAAGTGGGTTACCAATACCGCCTCAACATGAGGCAATAACCTAATGACTAACTAAATACGACTACCCCTCAAACACCTCCGCCAGATCGACCATCAGGTCAGGAAATAGCACAGGATGTAACTGGTCACCATCTACATAGGTAGATACTCGCTGATAGGTAGCATCTACTAGCGTGAATACCTCAATAGACCGATGTACAGGGTCAACGATCCAATACTCGAGCACACCAGCTTCCTCGTAGATCTCATACTTGTCCTTGAGGTCCTTGGAGGCCGTGCTGGGTGAGAGTATCTCAATGATCCAGTCGGGAGTACCGAAGCATCCTCGCTCCTCGATCTTAGCTGGGTTACAAATTACGCAAAGGTCGGGCTGGACCACCCTATCAGAGCTGCCATAGTCTCCATCTGCAGAGGGTAGAATGACATCAAACGGTGCTATGAAAAGCTCGCACCGTTGACCATGGAGCTGGTGATCTATCTGCCTTGTCAATCTCCTGACGATCCGCTGATGCGTACTACTTGGTGCAGGGCTCATCTTGACGATCTTGCCACGGATCAACTCGACCATCTCATCAAATGTAAACTGGAGATAATCACTGTAGGTGTATGTCTGGGAAGAGGTTCGTAAATCCATCGTTGCCAAAGATAAAGATTTTAGCAGACCACAAAAAATCCACGTGGTGCCTTGTACGAGCTATGTGTGCTGTACTTAAGACCATTTATACCATTTCTGACTTAACTTTTCGCAAGCTAGATTGGTATAATGCCGATACATATTTAAAGACGCTAATGCAATTAGTGTCATCTTAAATCGTAATCGGTATTACCTAGTAGGCGTACTGCCCCATATCGTGGCTCACTACCTGGCAATTTATGCCCTTATTTTGCCCAAAAGGCACTACGTATTTAGCCCAACTGCACTACCTTCATAAAATACATAAGAGGACTTGCGCCTAAGCACATAGTTAAGGAGGCGTCCGTACAATTGCTGTACCTATCGCTATATGCCGCAAGCGTTGAAAATCTAGCTAGCATGACAGAAACACAAATCAAGAAATTACTCGCCGATAAGTACAAGATCACCATCACTTTTGAGCCAACTCTTATCGAGAACCCTCGGCTGCAGCAAGAAGTAAACAAGCTACATCCGTTACTGGCATCAGGAGGCTCCGTGGACGATAAAGTATTGGCTAGGATAAAGACTATAGTAGCTACGGACGGAGCTGCGGTTCCCACATTTTACTCTCTGCTATCTGCTGCTTATCAAGTGGTTGATCAATATGATAAGGCTGTAGAGGTATTGGAGGACGCTGTTTCAAAGTTTCCAGACTACCTACCATTGTTGACTCAACTAGCCATGCGGTATGTGGAGACAGATAAGCTATCTCAAGCAAAGTCCCTGCTAGGAAGCGACCTTAACATTAAGAGCTGTAGAAGTCAAGAAAGCTATCACGTCACAGAAATAATCAACTACTACCATGTAGCATTCCTACTATCTATCAAAGAAGAAGACTTTGATGCGGCAGAGTCCTCGCTCAAGGTCTTGTTTGACTCGGACTTCGATGAAGACCTGATGACGGACTTTATGCTCCTAATCTTTACGGGAAGGATGACAGATAAGAATTACGATCATACATATACAGAGGTCCCCCGCGTAGCTGTCGGTCATCTAGACAGAAAAATTCGTTTTGATACAGAAAGTAGACGGCTTCTCAAAGAGCCCTTGGACTTTACCACTACGGTAGATAAGGCATTAGCAATAGACCAAGACAAACTAAAAGAACTCCTTGTCGATCTTACCGATCTATACTACTACAGCAAAGAGCCAGTGTGGACAGCCTGGCAGCTAGTGGACTGTATAGTCTTACTAGGTCTTCATTTTCCTGACGCAGCCGTGCCGATAGTACATAAGCATGTCAGCAGGGAGCAACGATACCTTGATCGGGTATTCGGCATGCATCTATATCACCTAAGCTATCCTCTATATAATATTGGTCTAGTCGATATAGATACACTGGTCGAACTGCTGCATACAGAGCAGGTGGCTGATGATATCAAAGCGGTGACCATAGAGGCACTTGTCAACTTAGCAGTACAACAAGATCACCTGCGACAACACATCCAAGCAGAGCTCCTACGCTTTGGCAAACGCTACGTAGATCGAATCAAAACGGACGAATTTATCCCTACGCAGGTAATAACGCAATATTGTGCTGAGACGATAGACCTGAGGGAGCCTGCCTTTCTGCCCTTGATCGAGGCGTTATACGATGCTGATCTCGTAGATACCGCGCAGATCGGTACATGGATCGTACTTAAGGAGGAGTATGACCGACTGACACACGAGATGACTGTAAAGCACCAACCTCAGGATATGTATGAGTATCTGAATGGTGACCACAAAAAGAGAAATGTGAGTAGGCTCACACAGGAGGAAACAGATAATTTCTTGGATGGAATGTTTAATGAGGATCCCTATTATCAAAAAAAATTAGAGGTCATCGGTAGCCTCATGGGTTATGAATCAGAAGAAGTCGAGGGTGAGTATTATGACCCAAGTCATGAATTATTACCATCAGAAAGTTACGAACTACCCTACAAACGGTCTGGTCCCAAAGTAGGTAGGAACGAGCCTTGCCCCTGTGGCAGCGGTAAGAAGTATAAGAAATGCTGCCTGTGATAGTGGTGTAGACTAGTACAAGTAACAAATGTTATCTCAATCGGGGCTCGTGTTCAATTGCAGAACCTAGTCGCCAAAGTACATGCCCCGCATAGTTGTCAACCTCAGCATTAGCGATAGCCCTAGGTCGCCCCTCAATGCTTTCGCCTCACCCTATCCTCAACCTCCCAGCCAGCTTGACCAGCCCGGCCGTCGACTTGAGGTCAAACTTTTTGTACAGCGCCTTCTTGTGGTCATCGACGGTATACTTGCTGATGCCCATCGTGTCAGCGATCTCTTGGCGAGACTTGCCCTGGGCGATGAGCTGGAGGACTTGGTGTTGCTTGTCGGTGAGTTTAGCGGCCTCCTGGGCATATGCCTTGCCTTGTAGGTCGGCCTGGAACTGGCGGAGGGTCTGTGGCGTATTGTAGATATCCTCGATGGGAAAGGCAACGACGACGACCTTTTCGGGTAGGCCGTACTCATTGATCTCCATAGTAGCAGCTGAGTACATGACCCACTGTGGGTCTCCGTGCTTATCCTTGATACGATAGACACCTGCCCAGCGTATATCGGGCTCCTGCTGAAATCGCTCGACCGCCATCGTCACCGACTCCATAAAGTCGGGACTCTCCAGCATGCGGGCCATGATGTAATCGCCTTGCTCGACGACCTGCTCAGCGGTGATGCCCAGTATGCGCGGCACACATTGGTTATCACTGATCCAGTCGATACGGAAGGGTATCTGGTTATTAATGTAGATAGCAGCATTGATACTGCCGAAAATTTTGCGATAAAACGCTAATTCTTCTGCTGGGGATAGTGACATACGTATGGCTTTACTCTTGTGTACGGTAACTGAGGAAAGGAAGTAAGCTATGAGTCGGCCAGCAATAGCTGTATGCACGTCAATAGGTCTTCAGTAACAACATACTTCTTTGCACTAATGTACCCATTCTCGTTATCTGGTTTTGATAGGAATGGCGAAAAAACCATGACTAAGCTATCCGTGCCTAACCTAGGGTGGATAAAGCGATGTCGGGGAAGAATCTTATAGCCTATCCTCTCATAATAGACTGCCATCCTAGTGGTAGTGTTGATCACGTCGCAGTGGATCCCACTGGCCAGACCGTGCTTCCACGCTGATCGTATCAGGCACTTGACGTCTTGGTGTTTTACGGCACTATCCCTGCTCTTGAGTAACCTGCTAGCGGACCCTACTTCTTGCGATAGTAGACCTTGTGTAAGTGTAGGCGGGTAATAAGAGCCGCAGTCCAGTGGTCCATCTTTGCAATAATTGACACGTAGAGTTACAGACAATACACCGTGTACGAATAGGCCATAGTGCCGCGCATGCAGGTCGTACCGATCTACGAGATTATCATCACCATGAGCCTTTCGCTGTGCTATGACTTGGTCAAATAGTGCATCGCATGACTTAAAGCAAATGATCTGCCAGTCCTCTCCCTGATCGATCACAACTTGGCTCTTATCTGCTAGCACGTGGACTTGTGCCAGCGATCGCTCTAGAGTTAGCCCTTGATAGACATACAGTTGGTCCTTCTTTTCTCCTAGCGTGCTCGTATGCGACCCATCGCAGAATATACCGTCGCTACTGAGCCCACACCTGCACAGCCATACAGGAGCAGACTGCGGATCTAGCTTGAGTGGTTGCTGTGCTGAGCGGGTAATTATGCGCATGGCTGAGGTATTAAGACCCTATCGGACGGTGTGCTTTGATCAGCTGCCGCTCGGGCACAGGCATAGGACCATAGCGGATGCGGATATAGCTGAGCGAAAGCGTCGAATCCATGCTGGATATGCTGATCTGCATCGTCATACCGTCTGAGGACGTGTAGGATAGACTGTAGGAGCATGTCGGTATGCCTTAGATCCTCCTCGGCATGTAAGTGCATGAAGCTCAGCCGATCCTGAGGGTAGCCCGCAGCTAGGAGGAGTGGTAGGACGTGCGGTGTGATCATTGTGGTAAATTTCTCAAAGAAGTACATGTATCCTAGGTGGGTAAGTGGGTGGGCCTCCTCTCCTAGGTGGCGGACAAGACCCACTAAGCAGGTAGCCGGTGGTGATAGTGTCGTGGGTTGAGTTCCCAGCAGCGCCTCCACATCTTGTAAGGCGAGACTACCATGACCCACCTCCTCTATCTGTACCGCAATCAGGGATCGGATCAGGGCCTGCTCCTCGATGTATCTTCCTAGCCGGCCGACAGCAGTAAATACTGCTCGATTGACCTGATGCTGATAATGACCTACGTCGGCCATGACGTAGGCAAACATCAACAGCCGATCCTGATCAGACCTGCTATCATCAATGAATGCCTGCCAGTAGTGGCTACGGAGCACCTCAGATAGGCAGTGGTCCAGACGATCGTCCATGTATCGGATGATGGCGGGAGTGGCGGGAGTGGTGGCGTTTGAGAAGGTCATAGTATAGAGTTTTTGGAGGGAGAGTAATGCTATCGGTTAGGTGCCTAGGCTGCCTTATCGGCACTAAGTACGATCACAGATAGCATATTCTGGAGCTCACTAGGCATACGACATGGCTTACCGTGCATATAGGTATAGGGACATGTGATGCTGATTGATTAATCTAAATGGTTGTTAACGTCGTCCAGATACATGCAGAAATAGATTGACGCCTTCGGGCTCTTGACCGACCTTGATACTTTTTCGAGAACATCCAGCATTAATAGCTAGCTGCTTCAGCTGGTCGATGCTACGATGCTCTAGGTACCAGTGGCCGATGATCTCCATAAAGGCACGACTTGGATTACAATCGACATTGAAGTTGCCGACCACGAGCTGACCTCCAGGGCGAACCCATGTAGTCATGCGGCTTATGAGTTTGGTAAATACTTGGTCCGTGAAGTAGTCGAAGAGGCCCGCTGACCATACCAGGTCATAATGCTCATCAGTAGTGTATCGAAGTACATTGGCCTTGACAAAGGTCACTTTGTCCAAGTGCTTACGGTTGAGTGCTGTGGCATACTCTATCGCTTGCTGATCCATATCGATACAGGTAAAGCGCAACTGCGTATCTGGATGTTTTTGTAAAAACTCGTAGACGTCTCTAGCTGGACCTGAGGCGACATTTAGGATGTGTATGGGTCGCCCCTCCTGCTGTAGTTGGTCCAGGATAGCTATAAAGTAAGCCTTGCGATTACGAACCGCTTGGGCGGCGCTAGTCTGTAAGGCATACTTATCCCAGCGATCAAAGGCAGCATGCGCCTCTTGCTGATATATACGATCTATGATTTTGAAGTCACCTGCATAGCCAAATGGCTTGTGCAGGATATGGCCCATGATGGATCGACTGTCTTCTAAGAAGTGAGGCTTGCATTTCACCAAACGATGCAAAATGTCAGGCTGTAAACGGCAGACTTTATCGATGGTAGCATATTGGTCTGGTGTAGGACCTTGCAGTCCCACCTCGTATAGTCGGTCTAGTCTTGGTGGTGCGAGAGTGGCGGTAGTCATGACTGTTGTACTTTTTTGTATATCTCAAAGGTGGCGCAACACCGAAGCCTACGGTATATAACTTTGGTTAGGTCAGAGGGGAAAGCGGCGAGTAAAAAGTCGAAAGAGCCGAGTTAATCTGGGGCTTTCGATCAACCAGGATCTTCTGGTAGAGATAATTCGGAGAAAGAGGTTTTGTCTAAAATCTCGTCAACGGATCATCGATCATCACATCCTGATCGTAGGCCTCCTTGATGGACTGGCAAAGAACAATAAGGCGTACTAGGAAGCTATCCGACACTAGCGCTTGACTCAAGCCATTTATTATCGTAATTTTACGATAATAAATTACAGACACCGATGCAGGCAGCAACTATTGACTTTACGGACCAGCAAATCAAAATGGCGGCCCTAGCCAAAGCACTAGGACACCCTGCGAGGGTTGCGATCGTAGAATTTCTACTCAAGCAGGATCGGTGCATATGTGGTGACATCGTCAATGTACTACCACTCGCTCAAGCCACCGTATCGCAACACCTCAAGGCACTCAAACAAGCTGGCCTTATCAAGGGCAGCGTCCATGGCAAAGCCATCTGTTACTGCCTAGACCTATCCGTCATTGGCACCCTCAAGAACTATCTATTACACCTCACACATGTACCCAGTCACGACGACGGCTCATGTTGTTAAACCTTAACTATACACTATGTTACTTTCAGAACTAAAATCAGCTCTAAAGACTACCGATACCGTACGATTCGAACTAAAAAATGGAGAGCAAGTACCCGCTCACTTTCATGTCACGGAGGTAGGTAAGTCGACCAAGCACTTCATGGATTGCGGCGGTACCGTCCGACAGGAGGAGAAGGTCGTCCTACAACTATGGAGCTCCATCGACGTACTACACCGACTAAAGGGGGACAAACTGCTCAACATCATAGACCTTGCGACTGACAAACTAGACCTCACAGATGTGGAGGTCGAGATAGAATACCAGTCCTCGACCGTAGGCCGCTATGGCGTAGAATGGAAAGACAACGCCTTCATACTAGTGCCTACAGCGACCGACTGCCTAGCTAAGGAAGCGTGTGGTCTACCTCCGGTCGTCGGCAAAATGAAAAACCTCGCCTGTACACCTGGTGGTGGGTGCTGTTAAGCCATACTGGCATCATCCGCTAGGCGTATGCCCGTATACTGCCAGCGATACCATGGGTGAAAGAAGTTGCGGTACGACGTGCGACTATGACCTGGCGCAGTGACTACGCTAGCACCTCGCAATACTTGCTGGCTGACCATAAACTTGCCGTTATACTCGCCGAGTGTGCCGGGTAGCGGTCGATAGCCAGGATATGGCTGATAGGCACTGCTGGTCCACTCCCATCGCTGACCCCAGCCTAGACGATCAGCAGCTACCTCCCACTCCTGCTCTGTAGGTAGGCGCTTACCTGCCCACCGAGCATATGCCTCCGCCTCGTAGTAGCTGACGTGTGCGACTGGCTGGTCAAGGTCTATCGCAGTGAGCCCTGCCAGTGTGTAATGCATCCATGCGCCATCTATACAGTACCAGTACATCGGTGCCTTAATACCATGCTCCTGCACCCACTGCCAGCCTTCACTTAGCCAGTGCTTATAGTCTGTATAACCTCCTGCTTTTACGAATTGTAAATAGTCGCCATTGGTCACCAGACTCGCCTGGACCGAGTAAGACGGTAAATACGTCTTATGTCTAGGCGCCTCATTATCGAAGTGAAAACCTGTACCACTATAGCCCACCTCATGTAGCCCTGCTTCTATGGATAACCAAGCATTAGGTGGTGTGGGCGAGGACACAGTTGTCTCCTCATATGCAGGCCATAGCGGGTTATGCCCCAGTATATACTTGATGTCTGTCAGGAGTAACTCCTGATGCTGCTCCTCATGGTTGACTCCTATCTCCAGCAGGGCTGCAACCTCATCACTAGGATTATTACCAAGTAGCGTCGCCATGTGCTCATCGACATATGATCGATACTTGTAGATATCATTCACGCTGGGCCGCGATAGGTTACCCCGGTCAGACTGCATCACCCTAGCACCCGCACCCTCGTAGTAACTATTGAATACGTAGGGATATTGATCATTATAGACCTCATAACCAGCGAGGTGCTCCAGTAGGATGAAGGTCTCAAAAAACCAAGTCGTATGACCTAGGTGCCACTTAGGCGGTGATACGTACTTGACCGGTTGCACGACGTAGTCCTCTGTCTCCAGTGGAGCACATATATCGAGTGTCCGCTGTCTAGTCTCCGCATATCTGGCCGCTATCGTCACAGGTCTTTCTCTAGTCATGTATCTTCTGTCTCTTATGGTATGAAAGGTATAGAGATTACTCCATATCGAACGGAAATGCTGAGTAATCAGTTGCAGTTGAGCTTTGATAGTGAGCCCCACCTTGATAAAAGGGCCAGCAGCTTTCCCAGGCCACCCTTTTTTGTGCAGGTAGCACTAAGCACTACGCATTGGCATATATTTGGGTATCCTTATTCACAATATATAACTGCTGATATGTCAAGAATACTACTGATCTGCTGCATTGCCATCGCTACAGCCATGACCTCCACGGCTCAAGAGTCCATCACGCTACAAGATATCTGGCAAGACTACACCTTCTACGCCAAGTCTGTGCCAGGGTTTAACTTCATGGCAGACGGTCAGCACTACACCCGCCTAGAGAAGGGCAAGATCGAACAGTACGACTTAACTACAGGCGAGAAAGTAGCTACCATCCTTGACGGAGCGGCACTAGCAGGTAAGAATGGATTCGGTGGTAAGTTTGACAGCTATACCTTCAGCGGTGACGAGCAGTTAATCGTGCTAAAGGCAAATACCGAGAAAATCTACCGCCGCTCTAGCATCGCAGACTTCTACCTATACGATCGCGACAGCAAGGTCATAGCCCCGGTCTTTGACGAAGGCAAGATCAGCTATGCAACCCTATCTCCAGATAATCAGTACATCGCATTCGTCCATGATAACAACCTATACTACCGCACGATCAGTAGTGGTGAGACCGTACAGGTTACCACAGATGGTGAGAAAAATAAGATCATCAACGGTAGCACCGACTGGGTATACGAAGAGGAGTTCTCGATCGTCAAAGCATTCGAGTGGTCGCCAGATAGCAAGCATATCGGCTTTATACGTTTTGATGAGACAGAGGTAGCTGAGTTTACCATGATGCGGTACAACGATGACCTCTATCCGCAGTATGAGACATGGAAATATCCCAAGGTAGGTACCAAAAATGCAGACGTTACCGCACACATCTACAGCCTCAAGGGCAAGTCTATCAACAAGGTCGACGTAGGCGATGAGGAAGACATCTACCTACCACGTATTACCTGGGCGGATGATGATCGCTTTATTGTCACCAAACTCAACCGCCACCAGAACCTACTCGAACTATACCAAAGCGATACCAAGGGTAAGTCGAGTGTCCTCTACAAAGAGACCAATAAGTACTACATCGATATCACAGACGACTTGACCTTCCTAGCTGATGGATCATTTATTACGACGAGCGAAAAAGAAGGCTACAACCAGATCTACCACCACGATAAGTCTGGTGAGCTCAAGCGAAAGCTGACCACTGGCAACTACGAGGTAACCTCCTTTTATGGTATCAGCGAGGAGAAAGGTCGAATCTACTACCAGTCCACCGAGCAAGGTGCATACGTACGACACGTCTACAGCATGGCGCTAGATGGCACCGACCAGCAGCTGCATACGCCTAAGCCTGGTACTAATAGTGCTCAGTGGTCCAGTACGTACGACTACTTCGTCAATCGCAACAGTACCATCAATACGCCACCTGTCTACACGGTATGGACAGATACCAAGCGAGCCATCAGATCCATAGAAGATAATGCAGGCGTCGTCGCCCTACAGCAATCCTATAATGTCACACCTGTCGAGTACTTCAAGTTTACTTCTGCGAGCAATATTAGGCTAGAAGGCTACATGATTAAGCCGCCCAACTTTGACGCCACCAAGCAGTATCCAGTCTTTATGTACCAGTACAGCGGACCGGGTAGCCAGTCCATAGGTGACAGCTGGAAGGGTAATAACTATTGGTGGTTTCAGATGCTAGCACAGCAAGGTTACATCGTCGCCTGTGTAGACGGTCGCGGCACGGGCGGTAAAGGCGAAGAGTGGAAAAAAATGACCTACCTCCAACTCGGCAAATATGAGGTCATCGACCAGATAGATGCTGCCACCTACCTAGCTGGCCTCGACTATGTAGATGGCAGCCGTATAGGTATCTACGGGTGGAGTTATGGTGGCCATATGTCATCGCTGGCGATCCTCAAGGGCAATGATGTATTTAAAGCAGCCATCGCCGTGGCTCCTGTTACTAGTTGGAAGTGGTATGACACCATATACACCGAGCGATACATGCGTACTGTCGCAGAGAATGAGGGTGGCTATGCGGATAATAGCCCTGTCTACTTCGCTGATAAACTCAAAGGAGCCTACCTACTCGTACATGGCCTAGCGGACGATAATGTACACTGGCAGCATACCGCCGAGATGTCCAAGGCACTAATTGCTGCCAACAAACAGTTTGATACCTACCTATACCCCAACCGTAATCATGGTATCTATGGTGACAATGCTAGGATCCACCTGTTTACCAAAATGACCAACTTCATCAAAGAAAAGATCTAGACGATGCCAAAGGCAATGCACTCATTCTTACTGGTATCAGGACTACTCGGCGCTATGCTGATACTGGGATCTTATATCTCTGGAGACGACAGTCAGCACAGCGATAATGAGACGGTGACCGTGACAGCACCAGACTATAACCTGCCACAAACGATACGATCGATACCCTACCTCGAGAATATCTCCTGGGCAGGCGAGCGGATGCCCATCAACGCAGATACTAGGGAACGACTCGACCGCGAGCTATCGGTTAATGCCTACTGGCAGTCTAGTACATTACTCAATATCAAAAACGCCAACAAGTACTTTCCCATCATAGAGCCGATACTCGCTCAGGAGGGTGTGCCGGACGATTTTAAATACCTAGCTGTAGCCGAAAGTAACTTACGCAATGTCACTAGCAGTGCCTCCGCCAAGGGGTTTTGGCAGTTCAGAAAACTAGCCGCCAAGGAATGGAACCTAGAGGTCAACAGCGAAGTAGACGAACGCTACCACGTAGAAAAGGCCACTAGAGCAGCGGCCCGATACCTTAAGCATATGCATAAGAGATTTGGCTCCTGGACCAATGCTGCCGCAGCGTACAACGTAGGCCCTACCAAGTTTTCTAAGCTCCTCAAAGCACAAAAGTCCGATACCTACTACGACCTCCACCTCAATAATGAGACAGCTCGCTACGTATTTAGGCTCATCGCCATGAAGGAGATCATGCAGAATCCGCAAGGCTTTGGATTTGAGGTCCCTGCAGGAGAATTATACGAAGCAGAGGATACCTACAAAATAGAAATTACGTCTTCTGTGACAAGTTGGCCCGACTGGGCTAAACAACAGGGCATCTCCTATCGTCTATTGAAGTACTATAACCCTTGGCTCACGGATACCAAGCTCACGGTCAAGAGTAATAAATACTACGTCGAACTACCTAGACCATAGACTATGCTCAATACCCACAACCTTACCTACAGCTACAGAGGCGGCACCACGATCACCTATCCAGATATCACCACCTCTGACGGCCGTCCTATCTTGATACTGGGCGATAGCGGATCGGGCAAGACCACCCTGCTACACCTGCTCGCTGGTCTTATGCGACCGCAGTCAGGATCAATCCAAGTCGGTGACCAGCACATAGATCAGATGGGTAGTAAGGCACTAGATAAGTTCAGAGGCCAACACATCGGTATTATTTTTCAACAAAACCACTTCGTCGCTGCCCTCTCGGTCATCGATAATTTGCTCTTGGCACAGAAGCTAGCCGGCACCAGCCCCGACCAGCAACGCTGCCAGGCCCTACTAGACCGTCTACAGATAGGTGAGTTTGCGAGTCGCCGTACTGATCAGCTATCTCAAGGCCAGCGACAGCGGGTCGCCATAGCTCGGGCTCTTGTCAATAATCCCGACGTCATACTAGCCGACGAGCCGACCTCAGCACTAGATGATACGAGTTGTAATGAGGTCATAACCCTACTAGAGGAACAGGCTCAGGCCAGCGGTGCCCAGCTCGTCATCGTCACACACGACACTAGACTCAAGGAGCGGTAT
>CAYMFD010000098.1:0-14616 GCA_964389475.1 uncultured Saprospiraceae bacterium | reverse complement strand
CATAATTACGAGATCACAAAGATCTCTATTTTGCGGGGCTGAGCTACAGTCTCAAAACTTTTGCACTCGCTTCCCGAGCGGCTGCAAATGTAATTTATTTCAGATTGATATCGAGAAATGTGTTACTAAAGTCTTCGGTATTTCTAATGTACCCCATGACCCCAATGCTCAGCCCATGGCAACACTACCCTGCAAGCAATTATGCATCTGCTCTAGTCGGTGACGCCGCTAGATATCTTTATGACTTGCCCTTTGCCTTCTCGACGATAGATCTTAAGTCGTCCATAAACTGGTCTGCACGTTTAAAACCAGGCTTGAGCTCAATCTTGTTGAGATCCTGATCTAGGTATACCATGGCAGGATAACTCTGACGACCGTCCATCAGCTCCATGGCTAGTTGATTGATACCGTTTCTACCTCCAGGCTGCCAGTCGTAAGTCTTACCTTTAAAGGTCTGTGACTCTTTAGTTTCTGCGTCCATCTTGACCACATAAAAGTGCTCGTCTAGGTAGGCCTGCACCTCCGGATCTGAGAATGTACGCTGGTCCATACGCTTGCACCAAGCACACCACTCCGTGTACATATCGACGATGAAGAGCTTACCATCAGGATTACTCGCCTGCTCAGCTGTCTGGATCGTCAACCAATTGAGTGTACCATCAGCATTGAGGGTGTTGACAGCTGGTCCGTCTTGCTTACAACCCACCATCATAAGGCTTGCTATGAATACAAAAAAGGTAAATCTCATCTCTAGTAGTTTTCGGTTTTATGAATCTGGGCACACATATCCAAAAAACGTACCATATGAGTAAGGAGAGCTCAAGGTGGTATTTCAACGATCACACAAAGCCGACTACAGACGCTTCTTAGATCTAAACCAAAGGAGCATACCAGCGATCAAGACAAAGGATAGCAGGCAGACGATCCAGAAGGCATATTTGTTCTGGGCGAGCGGTAGTGGCACATTCATACCAAAGAAGCTGGCGACAAGGGTCGGTAACATGAGAGCAATCGTGATCAACGTAAGACGGTTGATAAAGTGATTCATGTTATTGCTGATGATACTAGCGTAGGCCTCCATCGTACCACTGAGGATATTGGTATAGACGTTAGACATCTCGAGGGCTTGGCTATTATCAATGATGATATCCTCAAACAAGTCAGACAACTCTTCCTCATCCCTGATCTTTAGGACGTCCGTACGCTTCATCTTCATCTTGAGCAGCTCATTGGCACTCAGCGAATTAACGAAGTAGACCAGGCTCTTCTCGATCCGCAAGAGTTGTTGTAGCTCTCGACTACGGCTACTATTGGCGAGTTCTTCCTCGACAAGGTTGCGCTTGAGGTTCAACTTCTTTAGACACTCTAGAAAGCGGTAGACGTTTTGCTCAAAGATCTGTAGTATAAAGTACTGACGATTGGCCGGATCGAAGTTCTTAACCCTACCCTCGACGAACTTATCGATGATGGGGTTATCTCTACCCGTAATGGTAATCACAATGCCAGCCACTAGAATGATACCGATAGGTGCTGTAATATATATCGCCTCTGAGTCCTTACCGTGCTCGTTGAGGAGCGGCGTATTGATAAGGATAAGGTTAGCATGATCCTCTCGCTCGTAACGTGATCGCTCGTCTATATCGAGGGCATCGGTAAAAAAGTCAAGGGGTATATCATAGTCCGTGGCTAGCCCCTCCAGCTCTCCTACCTCAAAGGGTGGCGACAGGTGTATCCACTGTGCCTTCTCAACGCTGTCTAGCGTGTCTAGCGATTGTCCGGGAGGGCGAGCAAGTAGTGTGACCATCTGGCATCAATTTCTGGGCATGCGAAGTATCGGACCACAAAGGTACAATAGTTACGACTAGTCGCTAAGGCTAGCTAGAGAATCATTGTAATCAGGAACAAAACCTTAGGTCCCCTGACGACGTTGTGAAATTTATCATCTTTGTGCAGTCGCGGGGCAGATGATGAGCCTCGCATAACGAGCAGAAGCAGTAAGCAATGGAGTCTACCACCAGTAATGCATTGATACTACTTACGATCGGTATGATTACCGTATTCGTGGTACTACTACTAGTAGTGCTAGCGGGTAAGTTGCTTATACAACTCGTGAACCGCTATGGCCAGGAGCCAGCAGTCGATATACCGGCTAGCCTGCCTCTGGTCAATAATAGTCGCGCAAAACACAGCACACAACCTGCTATAATAGCGGCAATCGCTGCGGCAGTAGACCATGCCACTGGTGGTCGTGGCAGGATTACCTCAATCAACAAACTGAACCAATAGCACTATGGGTAGAGAGATACGTCTTGCATTAATGTATAGAGATATGTGGCAGTCCGCTGGCAAGTTTATGCCGAGAGTAGACCAGCTCGTCAAGGTAGCGGAGCCGATTATCGAAATGGGATGTTTCGATAGAGTGGAGACCAATGGAGGCGGATTTGAACAGATCAATCTACTCGCCGGTCAGGACCCCAACCACTGTGTACGTGAATGGACCCAGCCCTTTAACGATGCTGGTATCGAGACGCAGATGCTAGAGCGGGGTCTCAATGCCATACGTATGAGTCCTGTATCGAAGGACGTACGTAAGCTCATGTTTAAGGTCAAAAAACTACAGGGTACCGACGTATCAAGGACCTTTGACGGCCTTAACAATCCGCGTAACCTCGCCCTATCCTTTCAATATGCCAAAGAAGGTGGGATGATCGCTCAGGGTGCCCTCAGCCTCACCTACTCGCCCGTACATACGGTAGACTACTACATCAATCTAGCTGTGCAGTATATCGAGGCTGGTGCAGAAGAGATCTGTATCAAAGATATGGCAGGTATAGGTCGCCCCGTGTCAGTCGGTAAGATCGTCAAGGGTATCAAGGATCGCCACCCAGAGGTTCTCGTACAGTACCATGGCCATAGTACACCAGGCTTTAGTGTAGCTAGTTCGCTAGAGGCAGCTCGTAACGGTGCTGATTACATAGACGTAGGTATGGAGCCGCTGTCATGGGGTACAGGTCATGCCGACCTCCTGACTATACACGAGATGCTGCGTGATGCAGGGTTTAGCGTTAAAGACATCAACACCAAGGCGTACATGCAGGCGCGGGCCTTGTCGCAAGAGTTTATCGAAGACTTCCTAGGAGCCTTTATTAATCCGCGTAACCGCTACATGAACAGCCTCTTGATAGGCCCAGGTCTACCTGGTGGCATGATGGGAAGCCTCATGGCTGACCTAGAAAACAACCTCAAGTCGATCAATAAGTGGAAGACTAAGCGAGACCTGCCGACCTTGACACAAGAAGACCTGCTGCTTAAGCTCTTCGCTGAGGTGAAGTATGTGTGGCCAAAGCTAGGCTATCCGCCACTCGTGACACCATTCTCACAGTATGTCAAGAATACAGCCATGGTTAACGTCATGCAGATGGAGAAAGGCAAAGAGCGGTTCAGCATGATGGACGAAAACACCTGGGGTATGATCCTTGGCAGATCTGGCGAACTGCTAGGCGACCTCGATCCAGAAATACTAAAACTAGCCAAGGAGCAAAATCGAGAGTTCTACACGGACGATCCTCAAGACCTATATCCTGACGTACTCGACGACTACCGCGCCAAGATGAAGGAAAAAGGCTGGGATACGGGTAAAGATGATGAGGAGCTACTCGAATATGCCCTTCACGAACCACAGTATGAAGACTATAAGTCGGGTCGTGCAAAAGAACGATTCGAAGCGGCACTTGCCGAAAAGCGTGGCCAGCAAAGCTCAGCCAACGTAGCTGCTGTAGCTGTACCAGCGGTAGCTGCTGCGGGAGCAAGCTCACCCAAGACGATGACCATCACTGTTGATGGACAGCCCTACAAAGTAGATATCGACTACGGTACAGGCGGCACTGCTGATAGTGCTACACCCGTTGCCAAAGCTGCAGCCCCAGCACCACCTGTTGATGACAAAAATGCCAAGTACGTAGATGCCCCGATTGAGGGTAAGTTTTTCCTCACCAAAGAATCGGGAGAGCGAGGCATACAAGTCGGTGACGTCGTCAAAAAGGGAGACACCGTAGGATATATCGAATCGATGAAGGTAATCAATGCGATAGCTGCCGACACGGACGGTACAGTCGTAGAGATCCTAGCCAAACATGGTGCTGACATCGATGAGGATGATCATATAGTGAAGTTGTCGTAGATGGATATCCTAAGTAAGCTGTACGATATGACGGCGCTGGGTGACTTGGTGACAACACCGGGTACCCTGCTGATGCTGTTGATCGCCTTAGTACTGTTGTACCTAGGTATCGTCAAGAAGTACGAGCCCCTCCTACTAGTACCTATCGCATTCGGTGTATTGATCGCTAACTTCCCCGGTGGCAGTATGGCTGTAACACCTGCGACGGACAGCAATGGTATCGGGCATATGACGATGCTAGAGATCGCCAAGGAGCACGGTATTATGAATCTCTTGTACTATGCCTTAATCAAGACTGGCCTCTTGCCACCATTGATCTTCCTAGGTGTAGGTGCCATGACGGACTTCGGTCCTATGTTGCGTAATCTACGGCTTGCCTTTTTCGGCGCCGCAGCGCAGATAGGCATCTTTACGGTGCTGATATCCGCAACGGCTATTGGTTTTACCCTGCCAGAGGCAGCAGCCCTGGGCATCATCGGTGGAGCAGACGGTCCGACCGCTATCTACACGAGTATCAAGCTAGCACCACACCTGCTAGGCCCTATTGCCATAGCCGCGTATAGCTACATGGCGCTAGTGCCGGTGATCATACCGCTCGTCGTCCGATTTACGATGACCAAGAAGGAGCTGATGATCAACATGAAGAAGCAGGACAAGCTCTACCCTAGCAAGGTCAAGATTAAAAACATCAAAACGGTCAAAATCCTCTTCCCCATCGTACTGGTGTTTATCGTAAGCATACTCGTCCCCTCATCCGTACCGCTGGTAGGTCTCTTGCTATTCGGTAACCTTATCAAGGAGATAGGGAGCGATGTCTCTCGCCTAGCCGATGCAGCGACTAGCACGATTATGAATACGGCCACCATCGCTCTTGGTCTTACCGTAGGAGCAACGATGACGGCACACACCTTCCTAGACTCGCAGACACTGCTGATCATCGTAGGTGGCTTCATCGCATTTGCCATATCGATACTGGGTGGTATCATGGCTGTAAAGGTGTATAATCTATTTGCTAAGAAGAAGATCAACCCACTGATCGGGGCGACTGGTCTAAGCGCCGTACCGATGGCATCACGTGTGGCTAATGATATAGCGCTTAAGCATGACCCGAATAATCACATCTTGCAATATGCCATGTCTAGCAATATCAGTGGTGTCATAGGTAGTGCCGTAGCGGCTGGTGTGTTGATAAGTTTCTTAAGCTAGGAAGTAGATAGACAACGATTTATAAGGTTACATCCACTCTGGCTCCGAAGGACCGAGGTGGCTCGATCAGGCCGGGTCTGAGGCTGTACACCGTATTCGTCAGGTTGTTGACAAGGAGGCTGAGCTTATAGTTTTTGTACGTATAACTGATCCGGCTATCATAGCGCAGGTATCCCTTGTTGTACTTATTCCTAAAGGCATGCATACCTATAATATCAAAAGGCTGACCTACAAAGAAACCATCGACTAGCTCAAAGACTCGATCGACATTGACGATGTGGCTGGCGTAGTTAACCGCAAATCCGATCGAGAGTCCACCATAGTCGTACTGGGCATCCATCTTAGCATTGTGCTTACTGCGATACTTGAGTACATTGAGGCCACTGCTGAGGGTAGATCGCAGCATCTCATTATCGTCAAAATTGAGGTATCGCGGATCGACGTAGGTATAGCCACCAAAGAGCTGTAGCGATCCGGAGCCGATGTCTGTCTGACCAAATAAACTCAACTCGGCCCCATAAATACTGGTCTCACCGACATTCTGCGAGGTAAAGGTTAGTGAAAGTTCTTCGCCAGCTAAAAACTCCATCATATCGCTGTACTGACTAGTAAATACCGCTAGATCAGCATAGCCGCGCATACCAAAGAAGCTGAGTCCCTGCTTGACGCCGACCTCCGCTGTCCAGCCTCGCTCTGGCCGTAAGTCAGGGTTAGGGCTAAGGGCAAAACTGCCAAAGACCGTAGATATGAACCGCTCCGTGACCGTGGGAAATCGGTAGCCCTGACCCCACGATGCCCGCACATTAGTGTACTTCGCTGCCTTGTAGCGCATACCCAGCCTAGCGACTGGCCTAGCATCGACAATCTCGCCACCCTCTACCGTCAGGCCATTAAACATCTCTGGCGTCACCTGGCGATTATACTCATAGCGTAGACCTGCAGAAAACGACAGCTTATCTGTCGGGCTATAGTCCGTCTGGATGTAGGCAGCCGCCACCTGAGTCGTAAAGGTGGTATCGCCAAACAGTTCTGCCTCGGTAGTCGTGAGGCTAGACATCAGGCCAGCTGTGAGGTCAAGATTAATCGCCTCTATAGTCGACGCAAATTGGTACTCCGCATAGGAGGTAGCGGACTTATTGCCTTGGTTAGCATTGTTACTGTTATCGATGAGGTGACGGCGTAAGAACAGGCGGTGACTGTTACCACGCTTATCTTGGTATCGGAGGTAGGGATCGATAAATATGCGTTGATTCTGCTGCGTACTCACCGTACCGGGAAATGGGTCGAGCGGTGCTGTCTGTGCATTGAAAAACAAGAAAAAATCACCATTATCGCCCGTATTTATCAATGTATTGACACCGATCTTGAGTCGATCTGTGAGACGATAGCCTAGCTTGACGTGGGCCCGGTTTCTGTTTTTGAAAGTAAAACGATTGTAGTTTTCATCACGGGTATGAAAGAGCGAGGCAGACAGGTCTAGCTTACCGATCCGCTGGCGATGCACTGCTGAAAATACGTAGTTATACCTCGCCGTATCCTCATACCATGTAGGTAGCGAGTCGCCCATCTGGTCGTATCTAGTGTAGCCAGCTGATATGATGGTGGTAGGCTCTGAAGAGGGCTCGGCGGTCCTGATATTGATGATGCCATTGAGAGCAGCACTACCGTATAGGCTAGACGCCGCACCTTTGACGACCTCTATCTGACCTATATTTTCTACAGGTATGTCACCCCAATTGGTAAATCCCGCATCTACCTGTAGAGCAGGCAGGTCATCAATCAGTAGCATCACTCGACTACCTGCACCATAGCTAAAGCCACTACCGCCCCGAATATTGGCCTGACCACCTATGACCTGTACTCCAGACACCTTGGACAAGGCATCATCGATGTTAATCGTATTGGTCGCCGAGACAAGCTGTGGGCTCAATATATCGACAGATACCGTCGCATCGCTTACTCGCTGCTGATACCTAGACGCAGTAATCGTCGTCGCCTCAAGTATCAAGTCTTGCGCCTGTAACACGACATCAGCATCCGTCATAAGATCTTCGCCTAGCACCAGCAGGTCTTGATATCCAATGTACGAAAACAGCACCGTGTCGCGAGATCTGATCACAACCTCATATCTTCCATCTAGGTCCGTCACAACACCTGTCTGTCCGACCGATACATTAGCACCAACTAAGGGCTCTCCTGACCTATCTGCAACCATCCCGATGATGGTAGTCTGAGCTCCCAGGCTGCAGTAAGTGACCATAAGCACAGCTACATATAGTAGCTTAAGTAGGTGTGTAGGTACTCGGCGAGTCATAAGAAATGATGTTTACTTAACTTTCCAAAGATGTCGAATTATTCGGCAACTGCAGGTGCGGGCAATTAACTCAGGGAAGCTAGGTTGCTGATTCTAATTTAAAACATATAAATAAAATAATTACAAACTTATGACTTACAGCGATTTACAATGACCCCATAGTTTTAAAAACAGTATGAACTACCGCTATTTCACATACCTTGACAAGGTGTTTTGACTAAGAAGATTTCTTTCAGTTGCCTAAGGCGATTGACATAGAGGGGCCCTTATTACAATTAATCCACATATAACCTGCCCAACTGGGGTTATGTCGATGAGGCGAATGTACCTTTGTCATTCAAATTGAACATAATGATCAATCTACTGGTCAACAACCCCCTACTGTCCATATTCGTCGTGGCGGCCGTGGGTTACTTGGTGGGGAGTTTCAAGATACTGGGTAGTCGCCTAGGTGTTGCTGCGGTGCTATTCGTAGGATTATGCTTTGGTGCTCTAGACCCTAGACTAGAGGCGCCTGAGGTGATCTTTCAGCTAGGGCTAGTCTTCTTCGTCTACTCGATAGGTCTAGCAAGTGGCAAGGCGTTTTTTGATAGCTTTAGACAGAATGGTACGCGAGATATCCTATTTGTCCTGCTCATGCTAACCCTGAGTGGTGGTCTAGCCGTATTGCTCCACTTCCTCTTTGACTTTGATGCACTCACAACGGCGGGAATCTATACAGGCTCTACGACCAATACTCCTGCGCTGGCCGGTGTCCTAGACCGTGCTACACAGCAAGCGACGGGCGATATCAGCGACCAGATCCAAGGTGCTGTAGTAGCCTACTCATTCACCTATCCTATGGGGGTCATCGCCTCGCTAGTGAGTATCATATGGATGGAGAAGCTACTCAAGGTCGATTACAAAGGCGAAAAAAAGAAGCTAAGAAAGCAGTACCCATTAGAAGACCAGCTAACCAGCTGTACGGTGATCGTCGAAAACACCGACATAGCAGACACTTCTATCCGTGACTTGCTAAGGACGTATGACTGGAATGTAAAATTCGGTCGGATCAAAAAGGAAGACAATGTAGAACTGACTAACTACGATACCGTCTTGCAAGAAGGTGACCAACTCATGGTCGTAGGCTCAGCAGAAGAACTAGGCGAGGTCATAGAGATACTGGGTCATAAGAGTAAGAACATGCTCGATACGGACCGCAGCATCTTCGATGTACGGCGGATATTCGTCAGTAGACCAGACGTAGTAGGTGTGCCCCTTAGCACCCTAGACTTGCAGAGTAAGTTCAATGCTGTAGTCACTCGCATACGGCGTGGAGACGTCGACATGCTAGCCAGTAACGACACGATACTAGAGCTCGGTGATCGGGTACGCTTCGTCGCCCGTAGAGAGGACCTCCGGGCTTTGTCTACTTACTTCGGTGACAGTTATTACCGGTCTAGTCAGGTCAACCTCTTTAGCTTTGGTCTCGGCATAGCGCTTGGATTACTGCTAGGTCTTGTGCAGTTTAGCCTGCCTGGTGGCGTAACCTTTAAGCTGGGCTTTGCAGGTGGGCCGCTTATCGTAGGTCTCATACTGGGCTCTCTCTATCGTACCGGTCCGATCGTGTGGACGCTGCCCTACTCGACTAACGTAACGCTGCGGCAGATAGGCCTGATACTGCTACTTGCCGTCATAGGCTTGCGGTCTGGCTCTACATTTTTCGAGACGCTGCAGAGCGGCGATGGCTCACTTGTATTTATCAGTGGCACGATTATATCAATGCTGACAGCTATGCTTACCCTATGGATCGGGTACAAGTTGATCAAAATACCTTTTAGCCTACTTACAGGATTCGTATCGAACCAACCGGCTATCTTGGAGTTTGCCTTACAGCGGGCAGGCAATAGGATACCTCTAGTCGGATACAGTCTTATGTTCCCAATAGCTTTAATAACTAAAATCATATATGCTCAGGTCATCTTCCTTATACTATCTTAGTGTGGAAAAGAGCCCCTTAAGCAGTAACATTAAACGATAGAATTATGAAAAAACTAATTACCGCTCTCGTCCTAGTTACAGGACTGATAGGCTCGACACAAGCTCAAGTAGCCATAGGTGTAGGAGCCCAGTATACACCCGGCTTTGATGGCACTTTTGGTCTACAGGCCAATGCGCTAGTGGGTATCTCTGAGAAACTCGACATCAGCCCATCCTTCACCTATTTCTTTAGCAATGATGCCGACTATGCGATCGATGCAGACCTACACTACAACCTGCTAGTCATTGGTGATGCCGTGACATTTAGCCCATTTGCTGGTATCAGCTACTTGGCGGGTACGGACAATAACATAGGCTTTAACCTAGGTCTCAGCCTACAGGTCAAGACGGAGAGTGGTGCTATCTACTTCGAGCCTAAGTACATGGTCGACAACTTTGAAGACTTCGTATTTACGGCTGGCTACTTCTTCTAGATGCGTCTAGTCATACCGACACTACTGCTGATGGCGGGTTGCACACCCTCGCCTCGGCAGATTGACTTGCAGGGGCACCGTGGAGCGAGAGGATTACTACCAGAGAACACTGTCGAAGGTATGGTCAAGGCCCTAGACCTAGGTATGACAACTCTTGAGATGGATGTCGTCATAAGCGCTGACTCGCAGGTCGTCTTGAGCCACGAGCCCTTCTTTTCGCATGAGATAAGCACGGCACCTGACGGCCATCTCATCAGCAAGGAGGAGGAGCTCTCGCACAACATGTTTCTGATGACCTACAGCGAGATACAGCAGTACGACGTCGGTCTGCGGGCTCATACGCGATTTCCTGATCAAGTAAAAACTACGGCTGTAAAGCCTACGCTTGAAGATGTCGTCACGGCCGTAGAACAAGAACGAGACTACCGTCCTTACTACAATATCGAAATCAAGCGCAAGCCGGCCTACGACAGTGTCTACCACCCCACACTAGAGGCCTATGCACAGTTGGTCGTCGATCAGTGTAGACATCTCGGCATTATGGACAGAACGACCATCCAGTCTTTTGACGTCGAGACCTTGCAGTATATCCATCACGAGTATCCTGACATCAAGCTAGCCTACCTTATCGAAAACAGGAATAGCATCGTTGACAACTTGAGCATACTAGGATTCACACCAGAGATATACAGCCCCTACTACCAAGTGATCGATGAGGAGGTCCTCAATGTATGTAGTACCAAAAACATGCAGCTAATACCTTGGACAGTGAATGAAATCGTAGATATGCTTAAACTACTGGAGATGGGTGTAGATGGGATCATTACAGACTATCCAGACAGACTAGCACAGGTGATAGACAACGACCCGGCATATGCCCGTATTAAGTGATACCTACCGAGGACCATGGTGGTCTTTATCTGGTCAGGTCAGTTCTCTGCTACCCTACTTTACGAGGCGGCCAGACCTGCCCGACTATGAGCGAGTACGACTCACAACCCCAGACGATGACTTTATCGACATAGACTGGTTAAAGGACGGTCATCGCCGACTCATCATCATCGATCATGGTCTAGAGGGCTCTAGCGACAGCCAATACATTCGCTCTGCTGCCACACTATTTCACAAGGCAGGCTACGACGTACTGGCGATGAACCACCGCTCCTGCAGTGGAGAACTCAACCGTACCACCACCATGTACCACAGCGGCTTTACTGGTGACCTCTCCTACCTGTGTAGTACCTACGCCTCAGATTACGAAGCCATCTACCTCCTAGGATACAGCCTAGGCGGCAATCAAGTGAGCAGGTATATCTGTGACGGTGAGCATGTCTTGCCCGATGAAATCAAGCGTGCCGTCGCTATATCAGTACCGACAGACCTGGCCGACAGTGCCGAGCAGCTCGCCAAGTGGAGCAACTACATCTACACCATCGGATTTCTCCGTACGCTTAAAGACAAGGGGCTCGCCAAGGCAGAGCAGTTCCCCGAGCTCCTATCAGCAGACGCTATAGACAGTGTTAAGACATTAGTGGCTTTCGACGATGTACTGACGGCACCCCTCCATGGCTTTGACGACGCTGCAGACTACTATCAGCGCTGTAGCAGCCTACCCTACCTACATGCCGCCCGTAGACCGCTCCTGATGATCAACGCTGCAGACGATCCTTTCTTGGGCGATAGGTGCTATCCAGTCGATATAGCAGAGCGGTCTAAAGCCTTTCATTTATTGTTAACCAAGCGAGGTGGCCATGTAGGGTTTATGCAGCCTAGCAGTCCATGGACCTATGCAGAGGAGCAGGCACTAGCATTTTGTGAGGCTAGTGATTACCCTCTTTATAATATTTGATAGACATTGGTTAGCACTGCTGCGAGTCTACCCGCATTGCATAGGTCCCAAATCAATTACGACGATTCACCAAAGTCAAGAGCGATCTAGAGTTGTGTCAGAATTGTTCTTATTTCTCTACAGCACAGAGTGTTAGGAACTACTAGCAAGCACCAATAAGATTCCCAGACCGTGCTTTCACATCAACCTACAAGCTCTCAAATTCATTGAAACCCCTATGAAACAAAGCGTTTAAAGCATGAAAAAAAGCGGCTGCCAACTCTCGCTGACAACCGCTTCATATATCTCGGATACTCTATCCTAGTTCTGTAGTGCTTCGATGCGCTTTTTGTAAGCCTCTGCCTTCTCGAAATCATTGTTACGAGCAGCAATCTCCTTGAGTGCCACTAGTGTGTTAGCATCCTCAGGATTCATCGTTTCTGCCTTCTCGAAGAAAGGTAGTGCCTCCTGGAAGTAACCGTCCATCTGTGACTTAAGGTCGTTGTACTTCTTGGTACCAGCCGGTGTAAAGTCGTTTGACAGTTCGTTGATAGTCGATGTCATAGAGGCTGCTTTATTGTAGTAAAGAGCTCCTAGGCTGTACTGCGCATCGAAGTTAGTACCATCAATAGCTAGAACATCCTCATAGGCCTCTTTGGCTTTGCCGAAGTACTCTTCTGCCTTGTCAATATTACCAGCCTCTCTCTCCTGCTGGTTGAGCTGGTCATAAACGCTACCCATGGTTACGACGACTGAAGTATTCTCTGGCTCTTTTTCCTTAGCCATCTCTAACTTTTTGATCAGTACATCTAGGTTACCTGCTGTGAGGTAGTGATTGATCTCAGCAAATAGTAGTTGGCTATCGTCTGGCAGCGCCTTACGGCCCGCCTCCAGTGCAGCTAGGGCACCTTCTGGATCACTCTCTTTCTTAGTACTATATAACGCCTCGTAAACTAGTGCATCTTGGTAGCCTGACTTATATAAGTCTTCTAGTAATGGCATAACAGCAGGACCATTGTCAGATAAGTAGCCCGTCGCAGCAGCGTAGAACTTCTGGTCATTGATGGTCTCGTCCGTCAAGATCGATTCTTTACCATTAGAGCCAAGCATATCGTGCAGTTCTAATGTGGCCGCATAGTTCTTGTATGCATTAGCATAGTCGTCACCTCTAAAATAGTTGATCGCAATATTGTTAAGTATCCCTTGTACAGACGCTAGGCCTTTCAGGGCATTCTTCTTTTGCTTCTCATCGCTCATCGCCATTTTGAAAGCTTCCATAGCCTTCATACCTACATCAGGGTTAGAGATCTTAGCCTCAGGATCTAGCAATACCATCTTCATCTCAGCATCCGCTATACTATTAAGTAGCTCACCTTTCTTAATCAGATTCTTAGCATTACCGGCGAACTCAGCATCTCCAAATGCATCTTCTAGGCTCTTAAGCCCCTCTGCCAGACCGTCTGCATTAGCTACAGGGTCAGAGATGTATTTGTTAATGGCCTTTTGTCCAGCCTTAAAAAGCTTCTTACCATCCTGTGCCGTGGCAGCACTAGCGATCAAAGCAATACTCAAAAAACTTAGAAGTACTCGTTTCATAATATTATCTACAAAGTGTTTTTAACAAGCCGCAAAGGTAGTAAATATCCATCTTGGATAGCAACTGCACGACATGGCAATAAAAGTGAAGTCAACAAATCAAAGACGAGAGCATGGCGTACAAGACTGTTGTGAGGATACTAAATAAGCGTTAATGCGTCGTTAAGGAGGATGCAAGACCAAGTAGACAGAGCCAGTCAAACCGTCCCTAGCAGTGTACCACCCAGCTGACTAGCGTCTGTCAGGAGCTTAAAAAGTCAATATCGATCACTTTACATATTACGAAAAAACATAATTTATTATCTTCGTATTATCAATTGGTTTGATGGCAAATAATCAATGGATCTCAAACACGAAAACCTAAAGCTCGATATCGATGTCAAGTAAACAACTCTACACCTTGTTACTATGTCTCGGCGTATGCCTAGCGACAGCACAGGACGAAGACTGGCATACGGCAACCGCCAAGGAGGGAGACGGCATCCTCACACTGATGAAGCGCTACCACCTAACAGAATCAGCCTGCGATCTAGCAAAGTTTTATGAGATCAACAAGCTCAAACCCACTAGCCACCTACTAGCCGACAAAACCTACAAGCTCCCCATCTACATCTATCCGTACAATGGCAAGAGCATACGATCTACCATAGGTATAGACGAGTGGGACCGAGCCGTATCGATACAGAAATACAACGAAACTATCCTGGCCAAAGGACTGCGCAAGACACACTTTAGAGACAGCAAGCTACTCTGGGTACCCTACAGCGGCATACACTGCTACGAGGTGGCCACGGGTACACAGGAGGAGGCAGAGTTCACGGATTTTAATGGGGACTACCTCAACGTGCCCCTCTTCGGTGAGAAGTATGCCAAGGTCAAGATCCACGACCAAAAGCTAAAAGGCCATGTCTACTATGTGGTGAGTGGTCATGGTGGGCCGGACCCTGGCGCCATGTGTACCGACTGCCCCAAGACACTGTGCGAGGACGAGTATGCCTATGACGTCTCGCTACGACTGGTGAGAGACCTCATGCAGCAC
>CAYMFD010000097.1:0-14786 GCA_964389475.1 uncultured Saprospiraceae bacterium | reverse complement strand
TTGGTTTGTAGGGTATTAAACCATACTCTCATGATCAGACCTCTTCTATTATCGATCGGCTTACTACTGGCATTGCATATCGTAGCCCAGGACCGTACAGCTGACTCCCTCATCCTTACTCAGGTATATGAGCAACTCGATGGACCTAACTGGCGTAACCCCACGAACTGGCTGACATCTGCTCCACTCGAGGAGTGGGAGGGTATCCGTGTGAGAAATGATCGGGTGATCGAGCTGTCTCTTATAAATCAAGATCCCGTAGGTCCCTTCCCTGAGATGATCGTGGGCTTGGATGCCTTAGCTACTTTCGAGGTTAGGTCGGGTAGTATGACAGGGAGTATCCCTGCAGGATTAACAGCATTGACTAGTCTGACTAGGTTCAGCGTATCTAGTAACGCTATGTCGGGGACAGTGCCTAATATCTGGACGCAATTCCCTGCTTTGAAATACTTGATTCTACAGGCGAATGATTTTACTGGCCCATTACCAGATATCCCAGACGGTCTACTCTTGCTTTATTTAAATCGTAACTCTTTCTCGGGGGCTATCCCTGAGCAGTGGCGCGACAACTCCCTGAGTAATGTAGATATTGGTAATAATGACCTGACAGGATCTCTCGATATATTTGAGTCATGGCCTAACTTTAGTCAAGCAGACTTTAGTGGCAATGATTGGGATGCAGCAGCATTTCCAGCATGGTTAGATGATAAGCCTGCTTTGTCGTTTTTCGCATGTAATGACTGCAACCTCACAGGCGACTTACCTAGTGATCTGGACTTTTCGGATAATCTGAGCCTCCGAACCATGGCCCTTCGCAATAACGATTTGTCAGGTGATCCATCTCGACTATTCCCTGGAGAGGACGGGGCTGGTAATTTCTACTTGCGACTGACCAATAACAACTTCGAGGGTGAGTTTCCCGCCCACCTTCTCCATGATGTGTCTAATATAGAGGTTGGCGGTAATGACTTTACATCCATCACACCATTTGCAGACAGTACAGGCCTAGGTCGGCTAGAGCTCCTCGATAATCAGTTTAACTTCGAAGACCTAGTAAGCGTACAGACAGAGATACTAGACTCCACTATCAGCGTACGGTATAATCGTATGCAGCCTACGCTAGCACCTGATACCCTTGATATTAACGAGGCTACTACGATTACTATTGAGGCTGGAGACCTAGACCCCAGTACGACATACGAGTGGGAAGGGCCGGGTGTAGATGGACTTACCACGTCGTCTATCACGATAGATATCGATAGTAATGATGATGCAGGTACGTACCGCTGTACGATGACTAATCCTGACTATCCCGACCTGACCCTTACCAGGCACCCGGTGGTTATCACGACAAACTTTACTACGTCTACCACGGACGTTTTTAGCGATATGACTGTTGAGGTCTTTCCTAATCCTGCAAGCGATCATATACAGGTAGTGATAGATGGCGACCAAGTTGTGGACTACTCACTCCATACTGTAGAGGGCAAGATAGTCCGTGACGGTGATCTTACTAGGCAGGGTCGTATAGATATTGATGGGCTAGCGAGCGGCACCTATCACCTACAGCTACGCCAAGAGGCATCTACATATACCACTACCATTGTCAAGCTGTAAGTCAGCCTGCTACTCGCGGTGCGGCAAAGAGCTGCACTAGACCACGATACAATCCCATGAGCGATCAGAGTGATCAGAGCAAAATGACCGAGACGGCTGTCAAGCAGAACCTCCTGCTGTGGGAGCTGGCTCAGTCGTTTTTAGACCTTGATAAAGAACTCGATAAGATAAATAATGCCTAAGCCGCAATGCAAGCACATATGATGAGTGATCCGAAATCCTGTCTCAGATCTGTCTATCTAGGCATTGATTACGGGCAATACACCAAGATCACTGTACACTCTGCCTATCTTGAGCACAAACTATAGACTATTGGTCCACCTATACCGAACGCTGATTGTGATATGGTGTCTCACGCTGATCTGCGGAGAGTCTAGGGGAGAGACTGTCCAGGAGGCTAAGATTGATAGTGTTTTACAATTGCTCGATACGGACCTCAAGCCCCGCAAGCGGATCGCCCTACAGCTACGATTAGTGACACTTTACAAGATGGCACATCCGGATGTGGATAGCTTGATAGAGGCATCTCTCGCGCAGGCGAAAGACGGTGATTTTGAGTTTTATATAGCTAGAGCACTAAAGTTTAGAGCCAGGTATCGATTGTACCTCAATGATAGTCCAGACCTCATCCTGACGGATATAGATAGTATCCAAGCCATAGCCAGTCGTCGGAGTAATAAGCTCATACCAGGCTGGGTGAGTAGGTTGATGGCTCAGTATTACTTGCAGATAGGGCAGCCTGACAGCGCAGAGGTTTACCTTGATTCGCTACAGGTGCAGATTAAGCGTAACCCATTTAATCGAGACGGTATATACCATACTGTCAAGGGTATGTACTACCAGGAGAAGCGACTCTACGAGCTGGCCATGGCAGAGTATCAGAAGGCGCTAAATCACCCTAATGCAGGTAGGAGCTACGTATTAAACCATATATCGCGATTGTGCTATGAGATCGAAGACTATGATCAAGCGTCTATTTATGCGCTAGAGTCTATCAATACTGGTCCGGTAAATAATACCATTCCCAAGATTGCCAGCTATATACTACTCGGTGATGTGGCGATGGCTCAGAGCGATACACTGGCTGCACAGGCTTACTATATCAAAGCAGAGGGGCTGCGAGCTGTACCTTACTACAGCAATAACTATTCTGCCCTAGCTAAGCTTATCAACATCTATGAGGCGAAAGAACCGCAGAAAGTGGCTGTACTACTACGAGATATCTCTGATTACAAATACACCGATGACTATCCTAGGCTGCTAATGCAGAAAGGTAAGCTGGCTTATAACGATGGCGATGAGGGTGCCGCCCAACGATATCTTACAGAGGCATTAAAAATCGGTGATAGAGATAAGGACTATCAAGTGGCCATTGATGCCAGTGACCTGCTATCTATCATAGCCCGCAAAGCTGGTAAACTAGAAGAGGTAGTACAGTACATAGATCAAAGAGCCACCTACCAAAGTGCATATTACGACCAGGTTAAGATCAAGTCATTAGCGAGGAGCCTCGCCCAGTACGAATCCGAAAAGGACAAGGCGCTGCTGCAACAGGCACATGCCAAAGACCAGCTCATCCTGCAAGAAAGACTAAAGCGATTTACTATCGTAGGCCTGCTCGCCAGTCTCATTCTGCTGGTAGCTGGAGTCTCATGGTACAAGCTACGAAAGCGCAACCAAGTGATCAAGTCTCAGAACGAGGTCATCAGCAAGGCCCTCTCTGAGAAAGATCTCCTGCTCAGGGAGATACATCACCGTGTCAAGAATAACCTACAACTCGTCAGTGGCCTCCTCACCTTGCAAGGTCGTAGCATCAGTGATGAGATGGCCCAGCAAGCTATCCAAGAGGGCAAGAATCGTGTCCGGTCTATGGCATTGATACATCAAGATCTCTATAACAAGGAAAACCTGACAGGCATAGGCGTTAACGAATATATAAGTAAGTTGACGAGAGAGCTGTTTGCTACTTACAATGAGAATGTAGGCCGTATCAAATTACATATCAATGTAGATGATCTTGAGCTAGATGTAGATACGCTAGTCCCACTCGGCCTTATTATTAATGAACTGATTACCAATTCGCTCAAGTATGCTTTTAAAGAGCGAACGACTGGTAATTTGTGGATTGACCTGATACGAAAAGATCAACAACTTCAGCTGACAGTCAAAGATGATGGCATAGGCTTTAATCAAGATAAGATTAGGCCCAATAGCTTTGGGACGAGTCTGATCTCATCTTTGACGGATCAGTTAGAGGGTACATTGTCGGTACTTTCTGTCGAGGGCACGTGTACGACTATAATATTTGACGCTGATGACAAATAGCCCGAAATACATCAGCAGGCTCATTGTGCTCCTAGCAGTCTCAATGCTCGGTGTCGCTACGATATTACCTGGGCAGGTCAGTAAGCAGGACTGGGGAGCAGTATCATTGATGCTAGATGATCAGGTCGAAGGTGTAATTCCCGTGATAGATAGCCTGCTCGGCCAGTTGCCAGTCATGGACAGCACAGACATCATGCAGGCAATTCGTTATAGAGGTCTAGCCAACCGTCGTATGGGTAACTACGTACAGAGTATAGGCGATTTTACCATCATACGCGACTATGCTCGCAGTAAGCGTGACAGTCTACTGTGGGCCGAGGCTGCAGACCAGATAGGCATCATGAATACCTTTATGGGTAACATGATGATCGGTCAGACATTTCTTATCGAAGTAGCAGAACTTTATCAGGAGGTAGGCTCGCCAGCTGATATTGCAGGGGCCAATAATGGACTAGCGATATTTTACAATGACATAGGCCGAATAGATGAGGCTATTGAGCTTTATGGCCAGGCCCTACGACAGTACCAAGCGATAGATGATACACTGGGGCAGGCCAATGTCTACGGTAACCTCGGACTCCTGTATATAGATGAGAAGAAGTATGATAAGGCAGGCGACAACCTCATGTTACAGGGTCACCTAGACTCTTTAGTAGGTAGTCAGTGGGGTTTGGGTTTTCACCATGACTGGCTGGGTATTCTGTATCATGAGCGAGGCGATTACGATAAAGCACTACACCACTACGACATAGCCTTAAATATCAGGAAGCGCCTGCCTAGCCACTACAATCTTGCGGAGACTCGTAGTGGCCTATCTGGTGTATACCTGAGTATAGGGCAGTATGACGATGCTATAGCGCAGGCTATGGAGATCCTGCGCCACAAGGAAGACCACCAGTCTCTCAGTCAGCAGATGTCCGCCTATCATTTGCTTTCGCAAGCTTACGAAAAGCAAGGCGATCCATCGCAAGGTCTCCAGTACTACAAAGAATACAAAGAGATGTCTGACTCGATATACCAGAGAGATATGCTGAGTGAGATAGCCAATAAGGATGCCCTGTATCAGCGAGCTAAGCAAGATCGGGAGATTGCCCGGCTAGATGGTGAGCAGGCTATCACTGCTGCTAAGATCACTAACAAGAACAGGATCATTAGAATGGCTGGTATAGCCCTAGCGCTGATATCACTCCTCCTCCTCTTGCTCTATCGTCTCTACCGCAAAGTAGGCAGGCAGAAGGATGTCATCAGCAAGGCACTCTCCGAAAAAGACCTCCTTCTGAGAGAGATACACCACCGTGTCAAGAATAATCTCCAGCTCGTGAGCGGACTGCTGACCCTACAAGGTCGCAGTATCAACGATGAGATGGCCCAGCAAGCTATCCAAGAGGGTAAGAGTCGCGTCCGATCGATGGCGCTTATCCACCAGGATCTTTATAACAGGGAGAAGCTGACCCACATCGGCGTCAAGCAATACATCGAAAAGCTGTCTCGTGAGTTGTTTCAAACCTACCGTATCGACAATGAGCAGATCAGCCTACAGACTGATATCAACAACATAGACCTCGATATTGACGTCGTCATACCACTGGGTCTGATTATCAATGAGTTAATATCCAATTCGCTCAAGTATGCCTTTCCCCTCGATCGACCAGGGTCCCTCAGCGTGTCCCTCAGGGAAGACATCGGTACCTCCACACTAGTCCTCGTAGTCAGTGACGATGGTATAGGCTATGATACGTCCGCCATTCGTAGCAACTCTTTTGGCAGTACCCTGGTAGCGTCGCTCACCGAACAACTTGATGGTAGTATGGTGATTGCCTCCGACTCAGGTACCACTACGACGATCTCTATGCGCGGTTACCATTAAAGGTATTTCACCCATGTGGGTCTTACAGGGCCGCATGACTTGCTTCATATTTGTCAGGTATTCAAATAACTAATATCACTTTGCTTAGTCAAGGTGGTTTAAAATGACAAAGCATGAAAAATCTAACCCTAGACAATCAAAGCGTAGACCAAGCCATGCAGCCAGCGCGGTCATCTAGTACAGCGAAGATCCTGACTCAGCGAATTATCGGTGTCGCCGTCCTACTGACCTGTGTCGCATCATTAATGGTCAGACCAGATCTATGGATCCTATATCTTGCAGGTGCAGCTGTTTTAGCCATCGTCTACGTCGCTAGTGTCGTGTATGATGTCATGCAGATGGACTTTGATATGAAAGGTATTGATATCTCTATGACCGAGATCATCGATGACCTCGGTCGCTAGGCTGTTCGGCTACTACTCGCTCTCTACCGCGACTCAACAGGTCAGCTAGTAAGTAGACGAGGGTAGTCGTGATAGTTGATACCTGCGGAATAGCTATGCAATAAAGCTACAATGCTGAAGACACCGCTAATATCTACTTATATTGACATCATTAACCACCACCTATGTCAGGTCGCATTATAATCATAGAAGACGAGGCCATTATCGCTGCGGAGATTAAGTCTACCCTCGGCCTGCTCGGCTATCAGGTCGTGGGACTCGCCGGCAATGGTGATCGAGCTATGGACCTCTTTGCATCGACGGAGGCGGACCTCATCCTACTCGATATCAATATCCGAGGTACACTATCAGGTATAGACCTAGCCCACTTGATCCGAGATAAGTACCACGTGCCCTTCGTTTTCTTGACCTCTTACTCTGACCGGCTGACCCTAGACCGCGCCAAGGCGAGTATGCCCTACGGCTACATTGTAAAACCCTTCAGCGAAGATGATCTACGCGTCAATATCGAACTAGCCTTGTTCAAGTGGTCGCAGGAGCAGTCAGTTACTACCTTTTCTAAACCGACGCTAGAGGCTAGGCTAGGCTTAGAACTATCAGAGCGAGAGTACGAGCTACTAGCCGCTTTTAAAGATGGACTGACCTACAAGCAAGCCGCCAGCCGCCTTTACCTATCCGTAAATACCGTCAAGACCTACCAGAAAAAACTCTTTCAACTTCTAGGCGTATCGAGTAAGTACGAGCTGCTCCGCAAGATCGAGTGAATTAATGCAAGAAGGGTCCGTACACGGGCATTTCGACGTCGCTGCGCTTGCTCAATGACCTTTTTAATAGGTTATCGACTGGAGTTGGATTTTGTCCACTCGGCCCTTAAGCAAAATCTCCGATCTCGATTAGATGGCGATCGTGCTAGATCGAGCGGCGAGGTTTCGCTCTGTGAGTCTCGCCAAGCTTTTAGCTTGGGCGGACCTCAGCCGCTATCGTGTTAGCACATCAATTTCAAAAGTAGCTCTATAAGCCTTGCCCCTACCCAAGGTGTAGGTCTACTTCGTTATGTAGGCAGACAAGCTTTCAAGGGTAAGGTTTGGGCGGTGCACTGAGCGGGGTCGAAGTGAAGGGTCCGTACACGAGGCATTTCGAGCTGCCACTCAGACCTCAACCGCAAAAAGCGTGTGACCTAAACCTCCGACAATCCGTTAAAAATCACATTAGAATGATCGAACTCAGGTTATTACCTTTGGCACCATGAGAGATAAGATCATCATCCTTGACTTTGGGTCGCAGTATACCCAGCTTATCGCTAGGCGTCTACGTGAGCTCAGCGTATTTTGCGAGATATTTCCATACAACAAGATGCCTGCCGATACGACGGGTGTCAAGGGTGTGGTCCTCAGTGGCAGTCCTTTTTCTGTACTAGACGAAAAAGCTTTGCAGATAGACCTATCCGATATAAAGTCGCGTTTTCCCGTGCTCGCCGTATGCTATGGGGCACAGTATACTGCCCACATGTTCGGTGGTCAAGTCAAGCGCAGCGAGAAGCGGGAGTACGGTAAAGCGATGCTCAAGGTGACACAGCCGGAGGATCCCTTGTTTAAAGATGTTTCGGCGAGTTCGCAAGTGTGGATGTCGCATGGTGATACCATCCTCGACCTACCCACTGGTGGCGAGCTCATAGCAAGTACGAGCGATATAGATGTGGCCGCCTACAAGGTTACTGGCTGGGAGCAACCCTACTACTGCCTACAGTTTCACCCAGAGGTGACACACAGTATCGAGGGTAGGCAACTCCTTCAAAACTTCGTCACAGAGATAGCTCAGTGTACCCGCGACTATACACCGGCCTCATTCGTAGAGGAGTCTGTAGCCACACTCACAGCATCGCTGGGCGACGACAAGGTGATGATGGGCCTCAGCGGTGGTGTAGATAGTACGGTCGGCGCTATGCTCATACATAGAGCCATAGGCCCCAACCTATACTGCATATTCATCGATAATGGTCTCTTGAGAAAGGGCGAATTCGAAGAAGTACTCACCAGCTACGAGGGTATGGGCCTTAACGTCAAAGGCGTGCGAGCGGGCGACCGTTTTCTCGATGAGCTGGCTGGTGTAAGTGACCCAGAGGCCAAGCGTAAGATCATAGGCCGCGTATTTATCGAAGTATTCGAGGACGAAGCCAAAGAACTAGAAGACATCGTCTACCTAGGGCAGGGTACGATATACCCGGACGTCATAGAGTCGGTATCCGTGCATGGCCCGTCTGTTACGATCAAGAGTCACCACAATGTAGGTGGTCTACCCGATAAGCTTAACCTTAAGATCGTCGAGCCGCTACGTATGCTGTTTAAAGACGAGGTGCGACGGGTAGGTGCAGAGCTGGATATACCACAGCATATCCTAGGTCGGCACCCATTCCCAGGTCCAGGCCTAGCGATACGGGTGCTCGGTGCCATAGAGCGAGACAAGGTGCGACTATGCCAGGAGGCAGACGCTATCTTTATCAATGCCCTCAAGGAGCACAACCTGTATGACCGGGTATGGCAGGCAGGTGCCATACTGCTGCCCGTGCAGTCTGTAGGCGTTATGGGTGATGAGCGGACGTACGAGTTTGCCGTGGCGCTACGTTGTGTTAATAGCGTTGATGGTATGACTGCAGAGTGGAGTGACCTGCCACACGACTTTTTGTCGACCGTAAGTAGTCGCATAATCAATCAAGTAAAAGGAATAAATAGAGTAGTATATGATATCAGTACCAAACCACCAGCCACTATCGAGTGGGAGTAGGGTCCTAGCTATAGTCGGCCTGGTACTACTGATGATGGCCTCTGGATGTAAGACGCCGGAGAAGCTACCTCGTAAGACTACGACACGACCATCTCGTCCGTCGACACTACCCAAGCCTAAGGCCAAGCCAAAGGTAGATACCGTACAATGGTCAGAAGTGGAGCGAGAGGTAGAGTCCGAGTCAGCCGAGGCGGCAGATGAGTTTGAGGGTAGCTCGACCAGCGCTTCCTACGACATCCGTGTCCTTCTGCCATTTGATGCAGCGACCAAGGCATCCGTTGCCGATACGGACGATCGATTCGTCAACTACTACGGTGGTATGCTCATGGCGGTCGATATTCTCAATAATCAGGGCAAAAGGTTTAATATCGATATCAAGGATATAGGTAGCCGCTCTACCAGTATAGATGGGCAGGTAAGCCAGCTGGCTGGTGATGCCGATGTGATCGTCGCACCATTCCACAAAGGGCAGGTAGCTCCGATAGCAGAGTACGGCAAGGCGACCAAGACGACCGTCGTATCGCCATGGCTCGTAAGTGGTAAGGTCACTAAGGATAACCCATACTACGTCAAGCTCATGCCTGACCTTACGGAGTACTACCAGAAAATAATGACCCACGTAAGCCAGACTTATGATGCGGACCAGGTAGTCATCATAGGTAATGATACAGATGCGAGTAAGATCAAGTACCTACAAAATCTAGCTCAGGCCATGTACCGCACCGGTGAAGAGCCCGCCGTAGAAGAGTACATCGTCAATCAAGACTCCCTAGCTAATGGAGAGACAGCCTTTGACAGCATCTTTTATCGTCCCAATGACCTAGTCGTCATCATACCCAACTATAGTGGTAGCGACGAGTCATTCGTCTATAGCTGCGTACGTCGACTAGCTGTAGAGCGAGGTGAGCAGCGGGTGATCACCTATGGTATGCCTCTGATATTGGATAGTGATCGCATGGAGTATGACTACTTCCGCTCACTCAATATGCACGTGGCGCGGAGCAAGTATGTCGACCAGTACGACAATCGTGTGCGGGCTTTTAAGCAAGATTATTTTGCCAGATATGGCGCTATCCCTACGGATGATGCCTACGAGGGATATGATATGATGATGTTCCTCGGTGAGCAATTGTGGGATAGTGGCAGTAAGTTTCAGACCGTCAGTAACGACCTCTCTGATCCCTACTTGCAGAGCTCCTTTATGATTGCAGGCAAGCCCAAGAAAGGTGTGGAGATGATCAAGTCGCCTACCGATGTTGAGTACTACGTCAATAAGCACATCGACATCATCAAGTTTGATAACGGTAGATTTGTCAAGCAATAATGTCACTCACTGATCGGCGAGCGGAGAAGATGGAGGCCGTCATACGTAACCGGCAGCCCGATATAGGTGTCTTCCTGGAGAATGTGCATGATAAGCACAACATAGGTGCCGTGCTACGTACCTGCGATAGCATAGGTGTCACGGACGTATATGTGCTTTACACGATGGAGGGTCTGAGTGCCGACTACTTCAAAGCAGGTCAGAAGGCTAGCAGTGGTGCTATCAAATGGGTGCGACTACACTTCTTCAGCGATAGAGAAAAGTGCTTTGAGGTCATGCGTAAGCGCTACGACTACCTCTGTGGTACCCATCTAGGGGCTGCCTCTCACTCCCTATACGACCTAGACCTGACGGGTAGTGTCTTGCTGGCATTCGGCAATGAGCACGCAGGACTGACAGAGGAGACCCTAGCACACCTCGATGGTAACTTCGTGATACCACAGTTTGGGATGGTCCAGTCGCTTAACATATCCGTCGCCTGCGCCGTCACGCTATACGAAGTCGTTCGTCAGCGTATTGCCGCTGATATGTATCCACGTACCGATGTGCCGGACTTTCATCAAGAGATCGCCGACCACTATACTGTCACCAACAAGACGCGAGAGCGGATGATCATCAAGGAGATGCCAGATACGGTCGATAGGATGGGGGAGTAGGGGCTGTGATGTAGAAGTGATTACAATCGTATCTAAACGATTATTCAGATTAGCCCTAAAGTATATCAGTATAAAGCTTGACAAGTAGTAACATATATGTTACCTTTCTATTGGGAAATGCGATGAATTGCTCAAAAAGCTAAAGAAAGCAGGATGGCGACTAATTCGTCAGAAAGGCAGTCACATGATACTTCGTAAAGAGGATAATCCTGAAACCATCGTCTTTCCATACCAAAGAGGCAAAGAAATACCGACAGGAACTGCACACAGAATAATGAAACAAGCAGGATTAAAATGAGCAAATACAAACTGATAATTGAGAAGAACAAAGAAGGTTATTGGAGTCAGGTCGAAAAACTGCCATCAGTTTTCAGTTCAGGTAAAACAATGGCCGAACTGATCGATAATACAAAGGATGCAATAGAGCTATACTTTGACGGTTCCGAACAGAAAATAGAGAATATTCGATTTGAATTAGTGATGGATATTCAGGAGTTTTTTAATGTAAACGAGTATATCAATATCACAAGTCTTGCTAGTCGGATCGGAATGAATCCAAGCTTACTTAGGCAATATTCAAAGGGGATAAAATTTCCAAGCCTTGAGCAAGTGTCTAAAATAGAAAAGGCCATTAAACAAATAGGTGAAGAGTTGGTAAGTACTGAGTTACAACCCGTGTGAACCAATGCCGACCTACATTGATCGGATAGCACTAGAGTGGAGATAGCCTTGAGATCGCTAATACTTATTTAGCTGGTTTTTGCCTACCTTTAGCGCAATGAGGTATATACTACTTGCTGTCTTTGTAATAGGACTGGGAGGGACATCGGTCTCTGCGCAGAGCGAAATCGGGGTACTTAATGATGTCCTTAATCGGTTACAAGGCGAAAATCCATTTTTTGAGGTTGAGCCACTAGCTTTTGTCGATATAACGGAGGCATGCAATGATGATCGTGTGGTTTGTGATTCGGGCAACGTGGTAGAATTGCATCTTCACACAGAATTCTTATTTGGGTATATCCCAGCTGAGATCAAGGATCTTACTGCCCTACGTAAGGTCGACGTTCGAAATAACTTCTTGTCAGAAGACCGCTCGTCATCCTCAGATGTAGAGTTGTTGACTGCGTTTAACATGATAGATGATGTCTTGAGCTTTGAGAATTATGCTGCTCACCTGGAGGAGGTTGGGGCAGATAGCGACATAGATGCACGGGACGGTGATCTATTTAAGCGAGTCGAGGAGATGCCTCGTTTTCCTGGTTGTGAGGAGGTTGTGACAGACGATGAAAGGCGTAAGTGCTCAGAGCAAGAAATGCTCAATTTCATTTACCAGAATTTATTCTACCCTCCAGGGGCCCATGCAGAAAAGTTAGAGGGTATGACGATGCTGCAGTTCATAGTGTCTACTAATGGTTTACTAGGTGATGTTAAGATCATAAAGGATCTAAAAGATGGTTACAAGTGCGGTGCGGCCGCTAGGACGACCGTGCTCAAGATGAATTATATGACTGATCGGTGGATCTGTGGCAAGCAGCGTGGTAAGCCAGTCAAGGTTCGATATACGCTACCGGTGAGGTTTGCCGCTATGTAGATAGTGTATTGTCTGAGTCCCAGTATAGATTGCCATCTGTCCCTAGCGAGTTGGTCACGTAGGCATCATTAATGAGTTTTTGTACGTTGATCCAGACTGCTTGTTTTTAAAACGAGTTGTTCCCCACAATATTGACAATAAGAAACTCATTCCTCCGATCATGTATGGTAAATAACCCGCCATGCTAGATAGATTATCACGTGCGATTGTAAAGCTCCATGTCTCATTTTCTCTCTTGATAGCAGTAGAGTGATTATTCTTGCTGTCGAGCTTCAGTTGTATTGGCTTTACCCCTTTGGGAGCAAATACCAGAGCTGTCTGGTTTCTATTGATATCTGCAAATGTGGTATTGATAATCTCCAACTGTTCGACGTCAGACGACATATTTGGCAACTGAAAATAAACACTGGTCTCATGCCCCAGTCTCACTTGCCCAGTGGTGAGCTCTAGTGGAATACTATCGTCTCCTATCGCTGAGAAATTATCTTTTACATGCTTAATGACTAGCTCTTCAAACTCCTCTGGTGTGGCATAGGATTTATCACCAAACATGTAATGCACTTCATATTCAAATGCCGTCATTGCCGCTCTGATCTGGAGTATCCACTCGCCCTGTTCATTCTCTGCAAGCATAGTGCTGGAGATATCTGGTTGATGAGCAAATGCCGGTGAGAGGCTACCCATAAGCATAATGCTAAATACTATTGATGTTTTGATTAATGATTGCATGATATGTCTTTGTAGGTTTCTATTTAGGTAGTGCATCCTGCGAATTCATCTTAGTTATGGACTGCTATCGCACCTTTATGACAAGGGATAATGTTGTTACTACTCGGAGTACTTACATGATAGTGGTAGCCTCTTACCTCATCACTATGTCCTCTACAAACATCTAGATCAGTGGCTGGCTTACCGTCTTTGTCAAGGCAGGCATACATACCCACTCCGTCCATCGCATAGCCTATCAGTGGTGCATGTCCGTCTTCTTGAGTTATCTCTTTAGTCTTACCGGTGGCAGCATGGTAGTGGTAGCCAACGTGCAGATTTATATGTCCACCAGCATCGTCAAACGGTGCCAATGTGTAAGCACTCAGTATAGCATTGGTAGGTGCTGGAGCATCGAACCGCACACCATTAAACGCCAGACCCCTTACCCCTTGATTTCCCCCTCGGTTTCCTTGTCCTCCAGGCGGCGGACCATTCCTTTCGGGTCTCGGTCTTCCGCCTACTTCATCATTCGGCTGTCGTCTTGACGGTTCTTGGTCACTCATACTCTGTTCGTCTATTTGCAGGAGCTGCGGCATGACAGGTATGAGGTACTCGATGCTCACATCACTGACATAAGATGGTAAACACTCTACGCAGTGGTTGGCATATTTTGGATCTACATCCGGACGAGCTGCCGCTGCACAGTCTTCCTTCGTTTTGGTAGTGTATATGTTACCCTCCGCATCATACATTTTCCATTTATCATCACCATAAAACTTGGACATATTGAATATGAATACACCATCTACATTGTACACTTTTCCACCTTCTACCCAGATTCCACCTTTATCCGCTTCGTCTGTGATGTGTTGTGGACACCATGGCCCCATCTGGTGATCAGTCGCATAACTATTACTAGTTATTTGGTAGCACTTAGTTTTTACCCCATTGGACAGTGTACAGTCCACCAGCTCTACTGTCAAGTGTTCACTATCAGTCAAAAAGTAGCTTGCATTTACACCGACCACTTTGTGACTATCGTCAAGAGGCAGTGTTTTATCAGAACATCCGATACTCACTACGGCAAAACCTACTAATACTCCCATGCCAGCTATACTGAATACTGATTTACTGGTTGTCATTTGCTGGTGATGTTATTTGTGTTCCATCTTACTGCTTCTTAAAAAGTTTGACGACAATAACTCTGCTATCCCTCACGAGATAGCATTTTAAGATCATTAGTATCATGTTAACTTGAGAGTGCCACACATAGGGTAAGACCTTGGCAACTCAGTCTAGTAGCAATGCAACGACGATATATGAGGCAGTTCAGATTAATGTGATCTGCCTAGCTGCCTAGCGTACAGCCAGATCTATTAGCGATCTTAAAAGGCTCGCGATCGTGTTGTGTGTGCCAAGTAGGGTAGGGCTCGGGCTAAGTCAGGTAAGACTGCCATCCAGTATATACAAGTGCGGAGCTTGCTTATAGAATAATGATGACCGATCGTATGCT
>CAYMFD010000096.1:0-14891 GCA_964389475.1 uncultured Saprospiraceae bacterium | reverse complement strand
ACATGGGTCTCATTACGGGTAACGAACGCTACAATCAAGTAATTGATAAGTGGACACAGGCCGATAATAAGATTACTGAGACACTTATGACCGAGCTCGCTGAGCACAAAGGTGGATTTAACTCCGTATACATGATGCTTCACTCAGGAGCCCGTGGTAGTAAGCAGCAGATTAAGCAGCTATGTGGTCTACGTGGACTGATGGCCAAGCCTAGGAAGTCAGGTGATACAGGTGGAGCGATTATCGAGAATCCGATTCTTTCTAACTTTCTGCAGGGACTATCAGTACTTGAGTACTTTATCTCTACCCACGGTGCACGTAAAGGTCTTGCCGATACAGCACTTAAGACGGCCGATGCAGGTTACTTAACACGTCGTCTAGTGGATGTGTCACAGGATGTTATCATTGGTGAGAATGACTGTGAGACGCTACGTGGTATCGAGACTACTGCGCTTAAAGAAAACGAAAGCGAAGTACAATCTCTAGCGGATCGTATAGAAGGTCGCTACACATTGCACAATATTCTGCACCCTGTGACGGATGACCTCATACTAGAGGCTGGCGAGTACATCTCTCCTGAGGTGGCTGCCATTATCGACGAAGAAGGCGTAGAGGCTGTAACCATCAGATCAGTACTCACATGTGAGGCTCGCGAGGGTGTATGTACCAAGTGCTATGGTAAGAACCTAGCAACAGGCCGTATCGCAGAAGAAGGCGATGTAGTGGGTATCATAGCGGCACAGAGTATTGGTGAGCCGGGTACACAGTTGACACTACGTACATTCCACGTTGGTGGTATCGCAAGCGTGAGTAAGCAAGAGAGCGAAATGCACTGTAAGTTCGACGGTCTACTAGAGTTTGATAATATCAAGACGGTAAAGACTAAGGACGACAAAGGCGAGGTAGTACTTTCTCGTTCTGGTGAGATAAGAGTGGTCGATCCAGAAACTAAGAAGGTTTATACGACCCTATACATCCCATACGGCGCTAACTTATACGTCAAGGATAAGAAGAAGGTCAAGAAAGGTGATGTCATCTGTGATTGGGATCCGTTTAACGCGACGATCATAAGTGAGCACTCTGGAGTAGTACAGTTTGATGCTATCGAAGAGGGATTGACTTTCCGTGTAGAGCGAGACGACCAGACAGGTTATGCCGAGAAGGTAGTCGTAGAGTCTAAGAATAAGAAAAAGATACCTACGATCAAGATTGTATCGCCAGCGGGCGAAGATCTGAAGAGTTATAACCTACCAGTGGGTGCCTATATCAATATCGAAGATGGTGATGCTGTATCTGCCGGTCAGAAGATCGTTAAGATCCCTCGTAAGCTTGGTGGTGTACAGGATATTACCGGTGGTCTACCTCGTGTAACAGAGTTGTTCGAGGCTAGGAACCCATCTAACCCAGCTGTTACTGCTGAGATAGACGGTATCGTATCATTCGGTAAGATCAAGCGTGGTAACCGTGAGATTTTCGTAGAGGATGAGAAGACAGGACAGCGTAAGAAGTACCTAGTCGGTCTCTCTAAGCACATACTCGTACAGGAAGGTGACTTCGTGAGAGCTGGTATGCCACTTTCTGATGGTGCAATATCACCATTTGACATACTTGCGATCAAAGGCCCATTCGCGGTACAGCGCTACCTAGTAAATGGTATACAGGAGGTATATCGCTCACAGGGTATCGATATCAATGATAAGCACATCGAGACCATCGTACGTCAGATGATGAGAAGGGTTGAGATCCTTGATCCGGGTGATACTATCTTCCTAGAGGGTGAGGCTGTAGAGCGGTTCAACTTTATGGAGCAAAACGACTGGATATATGACAAGAAGGTCGTGGTAGAGCTAGGCGAGAGTGCTAACTTTAAACCAGGCCAAATCGTATCTCTTCGTGAGCTACGGGAGGAGAATAGTATCCTTAAGCGTAATGATCAGAAGCTGGTTGTCGTGAGAGACGCTATACCTGCGACTAGTAAGACAATGCTACAAGGTATCACACGGTCTTCGCTAGGTACAGAGAGTTGGATATCAGCAGCGTCATTCCAAGAGACGACCAAGGTATTGAGTACAGCAGCGATAGGTGCTAAGCGAGATACGCTTAATGGACTTAAGGAAAATGTAATCGTAGGTAAGAATATACCAGCGGGTACAGGTCGCAAGGTCTTCAAAGATCTATTGGTTAGCCAAAAGATCGAACTCGATGAGATCGAAGAAGAAGTGACGGAAGGAATTATCGTAGAGTAACGATCATACAAAGAATGAAAAGGGTAGTATCTACGTAGGTATTACCCTTTTTTTCGTTTAGACCTCCTCGTTGGAGTAGGTCGTACTTAATAACAAGAACAGATGACTCTAGAAGATCGAATCAAGGTACTGGCAGCGCTAGGCACGTATATGCAGAGCAGCGACGAGAGCCTCCATCATGCCAAGATACTAGCCAAGGCACATAATGGATGGTTCGATGTTCAGTCGGTAGATACTGCCTTGATACAGATGTCGCAGGCCTACCTAGATATTGACGTCCTACGTAGCGTGGCTAGTGCCTATGAGGTGCCTGACACCTGTCTAGCGCGACAGGTCGTAGGTCTTGTGCTTGCTGGTAATATACCGCTAGTAGGCTTACACGACATCGTCTGTGTGTTCTTGTCAGGTCATTATGCTAAGGTCAAGTATAGTAGTAAGGACTACCTGCTCAAGCACCTGATCGAGTACATGTGCCAGCTAGACGAAGGCGTGCTTGCTCATATAGAGGAGATAGACCGTCTCAAGGATATCCAGGCGGTCATCGCTACAGGCAGCAACAACACGGCGGGTTACTTCGACACCTACTTTGGTAAGTACCCCAATATCATACGCCGCAATAGATCGGCCGTCGCTGTTCTCCATGGAGATGAAGGGGAGTCGGATTTCAAAGCTTTAGCGCAAGATATCTTCACGTACTACGGACTGGGATGTCGCAATGTGTCTCATATCGTCCTGCCGAGTAGGTACGACTTTAAAGCGCTACTGGACTGCTTGCATGACAACTATAAGCAGGTCGTCCTCAATAATAAATATAAGAACAACTACGATTTCCAGTATGCGACTATGCTGATGAACAAGGTGGACTTTAAGATGACGGGGTCGCTTCTGCTAAGAGAGGCTGAGGCGGTGGCGAGTCCACTAGCGGTTGTCCACTATTCTTACTATGACGATGAGGCGCAGCTAGTCGAATGGTTAGAGTCTCAGCGAGATGCCATACAGTGTGTGGTCAGTAACAGTGCTATCGGTGATCTACCGATCCATCCGTTAGGACATGCCCAGGGCCCTGCATTTACAGACTATGCGGATAATGTGGATACGATGGCGTTTTTGGTCAACCTATGTCGTGCCACACTGTTCTGACCACTGATGAGCTACCAACACTTACCACGAAAAGAAAAGGCCGCAGAGATTGCAGCTATCCTCGAGAGTCTATATCCGGAGACGCCGGTACCCCTCGATCACAAAGATCCTTACACACTGCTGATAGCGGTCTTACTGTCGGCACAGTGTACAGATGAACGTGTCAACAAGGTGACGCCAGCACTCTTCGCTCTGGCTGACAATCCTTTTGATATGGCGCAGCAGCGAGTAGAAGATATCAAGGCAATCATCCGACCGTGTGGGCTGTCGCCACGCAAGAGCCAAGCCATATACGACCTCTCTCATATCCTAATTGATAAGTACGAGGGTATCGTGCCCAATGATCTAGAGGCGCTAGAGACACTGCCTGGGGTAGGGCACAAGACGGCTTCTGTCGTAGTTTCACAGGCCTTCGGTGTGCCAGCATTCCCTGTCGATACCCACATCCATCGTCTGGCCTACCGCTGGGCTCTGAGTACGGGCAAGAACGTCGACAAGACAGAGAAGGATCTCAAAAAGGTCTTCCCACGAGAGATATGGAATAAGCTGCACCTACAGATCATCTTCTACGGCCGAGAGTATTGCCCAGCTCGTGGGCATAAGCCTGATGAGTGTATAATCTGCAAGACTTATGGACGGCGGTCTTTGTTTAAGTAAGTGTACTCCTATGAGAATCAATCTGCATGATTAGGCTGACTAGTATTGTGTACATTTGATATACCATAGTCGGTATTGCATCACCTATCACAGAGAGTAAGCATGTTAGATAAGAACGGAATCGCTAGACGTATAGCTCAGGAGTTACAGGATGGCTGGTATGTCAATCTCGGGATCGGTATCCCTACCTTGATAGCTAACCACGTGCCTGATGGTGTTGACGTGCAGTTTCAGAGTGAGAACGGTATACTCGGCATGGGGCCTTTCCCTTTTGAGGGCGAAGAAGATGCCGACCTTATCAATGCGGGTAAGCAGACGATTACCGCTCTCCCAGGCGCTGCGATATTTGACTCAGCTACCAGCTTTGCTATGATCCGAGGCCGCCACGTACAGCTCACAGTCCTAGGTGCTATGCAAGTCGCTGATAATGGAGATATCGCCAACTGGAAGATACCCGGTAAGATGGTCAAAGGCATGGGTGGTGCTATGGACTTAGTGGCCAGCGCAGAAAATATCATCGTGGCGATGACGCATACCAGCAAGCGGGGCGATAGCAAGTTACTAGATACCTGTACGTTACCACTCACCGGCGTAGGCTGTGTCAAGCGTATCGTTACTAATATGGCCGTCGTCGACGTTACGGCAGACGGATTCTTGCTGGTAGAGCGGGCTCCAGGTGTAAGTGTTGCTGAGATCAAGGAAGCTACCCAAGGTCGTCTAGTCGTACCAGATCACGTACCTGAGATGACTGGTGTCTAGCGAAGTTGGCTTTTGCCAGCTAGGCTACCTAGCCACTGGTTTTAGTCCACTCAATTTGCCGAAAGGCTATTGTTAGTCAAAGGCATTCGTCCCTACGACTTCCATAGTGCCTACACCTTGATTGGTAACATGGCCATTGTACAGCGTATTCTCGATCCTGACATCCTCTAGTCTTAGGGAGCCGTCATTGATGACGCAGGGACCATTTTCGTTTTCGCATTCGATATTGACCATTTCGAGGTTGAGATACCTCCCCGCCGGTATGAGGAATAGTTCGTCAACGTCTGTATATATGGATACAGTAGGCGAGAGATTGCGGATAGTTACATCCTTGCTGATGACAAGTGGTGTGGGCAAGTAGATGTTGCCGGTTACCGTATTGTCGATGATGATCGTATCTCCACTCTCTGCGCAGGCTACCGCGTCGAGGAGTGATCCAGCGCCAGTAGTGGTAGTATTAGTTACTACTAGGTCACAGCCTTCTGGGACTGTACAGATCTCTAGGGTATAGTTGGTGAAAGAACCCCCATCCACATCAGCAAGGTCTCTGATCTGTAGCGACCATGTACCTAGCTGGTCGATATCACTAAAGGCCGTCAGCGGATTATCGGGTAAGTAAGTGCCACCGTCATTAGCAGGGCAGGGTATGGAGCTAGACGCAGCTCCATCGAGGCTGAGGTCGATATTGTTGTTACTGCCACATACACGATCCACCACTACTACAGAGCCATTGCTAGGACTGATGAGCGATATTTCTAGGTCTCCCGTAAAGGTATGCGCCACCTCTAGATCTAGGAGGTTAATGTCAAATATCTGACCAGGAGTACCTACGTTTATCTGGCTCGTGATGGTAGGCGTGCCTTGGTTGGATATAGTAATCGGTAAGTCACTAGGATTGTAAGTATTACACACGAGGTTTTCTGGGAGTACCTGCAGGTAACCTGGATTGACATCATAGAAGATGCCTGTGCTACACTTGACGAGTATCTTACCCACCGAAGTAACGACACTGGGTACGGTGATACTTGCCGAACCATCATTAGGTGTACTGCCGAGCAGTAGCTGGGCAGGATCACTGCCTTGCTGCCAATAGATGTCAACATTCGTACAATTGATGGGAGCTACATCTGTCCCCGCTACGGACCACGCTACATTTATGATATCACCAGCATTAACGGTGCTGGCAGTCGGGCTAGTCACATCAAATGGTCCTGCCGCGGTATTTGTTGTGACGGTGAGGTTTTGCTCATCAGTACACCCACCTAAAAGCGGTACATCTCGTACCGTAAGTCGGAAGTCCATATTCCTGCTGACGGTCGGTATTTCTTCCCAGTCACCATCCACAGCGGCGGCTAGATCAACATAGCGAGGGAAGGGCCGGATGGATGTATCCACAGGTGCATATGACCTAAAGACGGGTCCTTGAGTCCACGTGCTGACGGGTTCCTTATTGGCCGTAATCTCATTATCGTATTGCTCCCAGCAGTAGAGTAGTGGATCGCCATCTACGTCGGTAACTACTGCATCGAGTATGAATGGCGTGCCAGCAGGTATCGTATAGTTACTCAGTGTACTGATCGTCGGCTCACTATTGGGATTACTAAGGATGGTAGCACATGAGGTAGTAGCAATCTCTGCCGTCATCTCCTCCAGCGATACGGCATGGAAGTAGGCGTCACTATTGTTTTGCACATTGGGTGAGCAGATGCCTGCATAACCCATGATGGTAGAGGCGGATCCTGGCTCCATAGCGGCAGAGTTTACACGGTTGCAGCTATTATTCTGTGTATGATTAGCGCCGAACTGATGCCCGATCTCGTGAGCTACATAGTCTATGTCGAATGGGTCGCCCTCTGGCACGTTGCGGCCTGTATAGCCTCGCGCCTTGATACCATTACGGCACACAGATCTGATACGAGCTACACCTCCATCACCAGTATCCACCACATGACCGATGTCGTAGTTGGCAGATCCTATATTATTATCGCAGACGGGTTGATTCTCGTTGATTTCGTTGTTGTTGGTAAAGGGGTCTGTGGCAGGGTTGTAGTAGAAGATTTGATCCGTATTATTGACTAGTTGCATTTCTAGATTGAGATCTTGGCGATAGACTTCGTTCACACGATTGACAGTCGTAGTAACCCCTGATAGTACCAGGCCGCTTTGGCTCGATGATGTGGCACCCCAGTAGTTGCTGTACTCTCCAGTGGTCGCCATGGCTAGGCGGTATCGCCTAAACTGGCAGTCGCCAGCGACCTGCATAGACTTGTTGTCTGTTGGCTGATGCTTACTGACCGTGCCGCAGCTCCAGGTCTCGCTGGAAGCGTAGTCCGCTCGGGTATAGACGATCCTCAATGATTTATCACCACGGCTCAGGTGGTCGATATAGATCTGGCCATCTGCGTGGTTGCTGATCACCGCTCTCACACCAAAGGCCGTATAGTCGACAGCCACTCTGACCATAGGATTTTTGAGACTGCGACCGTGAAAGGCCTTGATATCTGGATGTCTAGCGGCTAATTCTTCTTCAAATAATTCATACTCGAAAACCTCAAAAAGCTCCACGCCAGACGAGGTAGGGAGGGATATGGTCAACCCTCGCACCGTACTGCCTCGCATAGGTGCTGTCCACAACTGCTGCCTGATGGCATCATCATCGACACGGTATGTATCAAATTGACTAGGGGTGATGGGCATCTCCTCGATGAGACGAGCGGGTACGGCCTTGAGTGATAATGATGTCCACTGCTGGGCGAGTATTGACGTACTTGCAGTAAGGGCGAGCAGTATTAAGTGTAGGCGCATAGATATCAACTGAGTTTTACAACTGCAAGGTATCAATCCTGTCCAAATTGTTTTTCTACTGCAGGACGCCTACCTTTTTGTTGCTGTACGATAAGTCTCTGAGGAGTAGAATGGTTTTGAGGCTATATAGTTGTTCGTTAGCATCATCTAGCTGCTCTAGCTGATAGTCTGCCTGGGCTACAGCCTGTCCTGTAGGCTTGCTCATCCACAAGGTAGCTAGGGCGGCGACGGCTACCACAGATGCTGCTATCGCCATCCACTTATGTAGGGTGACGGTCGACTGGAGGTCATCTGCCGCCAGCTTGCCCTCTACAGCCCGCCATACCTGAGAGCTAGGTGCTACTTCGTAGTCCTCTGCCCAGGTTTTGATTTGCTCGATATCGTTTTGACTCATGATGTTTTAGGCTTATTAATGGTCGTCTTTTTTTTTATCAGTGATGCCAGTCGCTTCTTGGCATGCAGGTATTGAGACTTAGCCGTATTGATGCTGATGCCTAGTATGTCGGCGATCTCTCTATGCTTGTACCCCTCTATTGCATACATGTTAAATACCGTTCTGTAGCCCGTCGGTAGGTTGTCTACGAGCTTGATGATATCTGCATACTGTAGGTCGTATAGGATGCTCGGCTGGGTCGCCGGTTCGACATAGTCGTCCTCTATACTCAGGTGAAAGGAAGTCCGCTTGCGCAGTACCATCAGGGCCTCATTGACGACGATGCGCTTCATCCACCCCTCGAAAGAGCCCTGACCTTTAAAGTCTTTGAGGTGCTTAAAGATCTTGAAAAATGCGGTGGCTAGTACGTCTTCGGCATCATGCGTCGTCTTCATATACCGTCTAGCAACTCCCATCAGTCTAGGGCTGTATAGGTCATACAGCTCGTGCTGGGCTTGTCGATTGCCGCGCAGACATTGGTGGATGATATGTAGGACTTCTGGCTCCATGTGACTTGCTCACTACTATGATGCAAGTTGCATTTTTTTTGGTGTATGATGAATAACCTTAATACTACTTGGGCTGATACTTTACTAACTATTATCTATGCTGTATCTTGCGCATTCGCTCAAAGCAAAGACTGTACATGAGACACATTTTAATCGTTGCACTACTCTCGACATGGCTAGGCAGCACCCTGCAAGGCCAGGCACTACACTACACCTACTGGGATCACCTTCCCCTAGCGGTCAATCCTGCCATGGCAGGTAGCTACGAGGGCACCATCAGGGCTAGTGCCATACATCGATCGCAGTTCACATGGCAGACATGGGCGGACATCGGCGGAGAGTACAATCTACCTTTCAGACCAAGAAAGAAAGACTGGATCACGGCATCGCTGGCAGTCGCACAAGATGTTGCGGGATCGCTAGGCCTAGCCTACCAAGAGTTTAGACTAGGTGGTACTTACCACCTAGCTCTCGATAAGAAGGTCACCTCTGATCTAGCGCTAGGCGTGCAGTTCGTGAGCTCGAGTACGAGGATAGGTCTAGGTGGCACTGACAGAACTCGCATCGAACTCAGTGCAATGGGTGGTATGGCGGACGACCCTGACATCAGAGCTTTGATGACTCAAAATAACGGGCAAGACCCCAATGCCTCTTGGGGGGACTTGCGAGTAGGTCTTGCCTATACCAAGCGTTCCAAAAAGGGCCGGACACAGTTCGGTATACAGGGGGCTAATATACTCTCTCCAGAGGCGGCGTTGTCGTCCGGTAATACACTTGCTCGCTTAGACCTGCGTATAGGAGGATTTTTCTTGATGGATCGCATGATCAATAAGAAGGTCAGCATTCTACCTGCAGCCTTTGCACAGTTCCAGGGTCCAGCGTCAGAGATCATGCTCAGGACGATGATGGGATATATGGTAGGTGCCAATAATGACATTCGTATCAAGGCGGGGCTGGGATATCGACTTGGTAATATCGGTGATACGGGCCAGCTTGTATTCGGCGGTGACTATCAGGATTGGAAGTTCGGTTTAGCATTTGACGTCATCACCAGCCAGCGGATTACGGGTGGTGGTCAGGCGCTTGGTGCTGTAGAACTGTCGGCTATGAAAACATTCATCATTAGAAAGAAGCCAAAAGTGCTGCCGGTCATATTCTGCCCACGTATTTAAGCCACATTACTGTACATTACATTATCAGATTAAGAAGATCACATGATAGCTATGATCCATAAAAATATAACACAGGTACTACTCGCCGTTTGTATGGTGTGCAGTGCGGCTGTACTGCTAGCACAGCCTATGACAGAGGCGAGCTACGAAGACCAGGTTGAGGCGGCAGATAGTAGCCTTTACTCAGGGGATTTTATCAATGCTTACGAGTGGTACGACAAAGCCTATAAGCAGTCCAAGGATCGAGACCTGGCGGCACTCAAGGCACAGTCACAGTTTGGTTACAGAGACTATGTCCGAGCAGAGCGGTCGTACTCGCGGATCTTTCGTAGAGATAAGGACGGCATCTATGACTACTTGCGCCTAGAGTATGCCATCATCCTCATACACAATGAGAAGTATGCCGAGGCGGCCAAAGAGCTCAACACAGTAATCGATAAGAGTACAGACGAAGAAGATGTAGCTGAGGCGAAAATCTTGCTAGAGGGTATCAACAGTATGGACAAGTATCCTGATAATCTAGAGGCGAGTATAAGCTTCATAGAGGGTGATATAAATAGTCCATTTGAGGAGTATAGCCCCGTGCTACACCCAGACGGTACCCTATACTTCGCATCGTTTAACCGTAAGTCGATGATTACTCTTGACGGTAAGGAAGAGGGTTATGAGTGTAAAATCTTTAGCTCTAAGAGAAATAAGGATGGGGAATACGAAAAGCCAAAGCCACTGAGTGAGCAGATCAATCGAAAGGATTTTCACGCGGCTAATGTGAGCTTTAGCGAGGACGGTGAGACGATGTACTTTACCCGCTCACAGTTCGAAGATGCGCAACCTAAGAATACCAAGATATGGAGGGCCAAGAAGACGAGCCGTGGCTGGTCACAGGCAGCTGAGTTGCCTACGGTCAATGGAAACTGGTTCGCCACTCAGCCATGTGAGGGAGAGCTTTTCGGTAAGAAGGTACTGTACTTCGTCGCGGATATCCCTGGCGGTTATGGTGGCCTTGATATCTACTATTCTACTATAAAAGGCGACGAATTCTCTACACCCGTCAACCTAGGCGAGCGGGTCAATACGCCGCTGACAGAGAAGACACCATTTTATACGGACGGTACGCTGTACTTCAGTAGCGACGGCTACCCGGGACTAGGGGGGCTTGATATCTTCTACTCTACATGGGATGGTACGGTATGGAGTGATCCTTCCAATATGGGATTTGGCTACAACAGTAGCGTCGATGACATGTACTACCGATCTTCACCTGATGGCTCCAAGGCCTACCTCGTGAGTAATAGACCGAATAAGAAAAAGCGTAAGCTCAAGAGCGAAACCTGCTGTACCGATATCTATGCGGTCACGCTGCGTGAGATCGTAGTCGACCTACAGGCACTAGTAGACGATCCTAATGGGCCACTACTAGGAGCAACCATCGAACTACGGGACAATAGTATGGATGGTGAGCAAAGTAGCAAGACCAACATGTCGACAAATGACTTTAGCTTCATACTAGAGCCGGAGCACGACTATACGGCCGTCGTTACTAAGGAAGGATACTACCCAGATAGTATCTCCTTTAATACTGTAGGCGTAATCGATGACTATACGATCAGAAAGACCATCAAGCTCAATCCTAAGCCTGTCGTGCCTGACGACTCCGGCGATGAGACGGAGACGATCACCGTCAACCAGGCTATAAGACTTAACAATATCTACTACGACTTTGATAAGTGGGACATCCTGCCAGATGCAGAGGAGTCACTGGACTACCTCATAGAGATCATGGAGGACTATCCAGACATCGTAGTGGAGCTCAGTTCTCACACCGATAGCCAGGGTAGAGACGGATATAACAAGACGCTATCACAGAAAAGGGCAGAGTCTGCCAAGTACTTTATGGTATCTAATGGTATCGATCCCAACCGTATCGTACCTGTGGGATATGGAGAAGAGCAGATCATCAACCAATGTGTCAATGGTGTCAAATGCTCAGACGACGAGCACAGACGAAATAGACGTACTGAGTTTAAGATCATCGAAGGCCCGGATACCATCACGATCAAGAAGCAGGTACCAGCAAGTAGGTAATGACCGATCAAGTAGTCTGGATTACCGGAGCTAGTGCGGGTATAGGCAAGGCCATAGCGCAAGAGTACCACCGACGTGGATGGCATGTCGTCTTGTCTGCTAGATCGGCAGGTAAGCTCGAAGCCATAGCGGAGGATCTAGGATCTAGGGTCACCGTACTACCTATTGATGTCACAGATCGATCACAGATCGCCTCGGCAGTAGGTGAGATCCGCCAACACCTAGGACGCCTAGACTTACTCGTCAACAATGCGGGCATCTCTCAGCGCAGCAAGATCATAGACACGGAGATACATGTATTCAGAAGGCTGATGGAGGTCAACTACCTCGGATCGGTACAGACGACTAAGATCGCCCTCGACCTCCTCCTAGAGACCAAGGGCCACGTAGCTGTGATCAGTAGTGTTGCCGGCAAGATAGGAGCACCGCTGCGGAGTGGCTACGCCGCCAGCAAGCATGCCCTGCACGGGTTTTTCGACTGCTTGAGAGCCGAGCACCACCGCGACGGACTAGGTGTGACGATCGTCTGCCCAGGCTACGTCAATACCGATGTAGATGTCAATGCCCTCGGTAATGATGGCAAGCCCACAGGCAATGAAGATGCAGATAACCGCAATGGACTCTCTCCGGATGAGGTCGCTAGGCGTATGGCCAATGCTATCGCAAAGAATAAGGCGGAGATCTATATCGGCGGCAAAGAGGTCCTAGCGATCTATCTTAAGCGGTATGTGCCTGGTGTTTTGCGACGACTCCTCGCCAATAGGTCCTAGCATCGACTAATCCTGACATTGCTGTGATGAATGCCCCGTGCCGACTAGGGGCTTATGCATACTTTTGCATTCATGTCTGACAAGAGAGAAGCCACATCTACTGAGGGTAAGCCCAAGGTTTCGAAGGAGAAGTTTAAGAATGCGATAGGTATCTTCCGATACGTTTTGCCGTATATGCGGTTTTTCGTTCCAGGGATGATCCTACTGGCCATCGGTAGCCTCCTATTTGCAACCATCCCCGGTATCTGTGGAGAGTTGCTCAACATCGCTGAGGGTAAGGGTAAGTATGGCCTCACGCTTAATAGTGCTGGCGTACTGCTAATGCTCGTATTGGGTGGACAGGCCGCGATCAGCTTTTTTAGGACCATCCTATTTGCCAATTTCTCGGAGCGAGCGATGTCGGACGTACGTAAGGACCTGTATGATCAGATGATCACCATGCCCATCCGCTTTTATGAGGAGAATAGGGTAGGCGACCTCAGTAGCCGCATCACTGCCGATGTAGAGCAGCTACAGGGTGTACTTACCGTAACCCTGGCCGAGCTAGTACGACAGATCGTAACCCTCGTAGCAGGTATCGCCATACTCGCCTACCTGACACCACAGCTATCCCTCATCATGCTGCTGACCATACCCGCCGTCGTACTGTTGGCTATGTTCTTTGGTCGCTATATACGTAAGCTCAGCAAGCAGCGCCAGGAGATCCTCGCCGAGACCAATACGATCGTCGATGAGACCCTCCAGTCCTTTGCCGTCGTCAAGGCCTTTGCCAATGAGTGGTACGAGAGCCTCCGCTACGGCGGTGCCGTAGACCGCATCGTACACGTATCCCTGCGATACGCGACGGCTAGAGGTGCCTTTTTTGCCTTCATGATATTCCTTATGTTTGGTAGTATCCTATTCATACTGTGGAAGGGAGCCGTCATGGTCCAGGACGGTATCATGGAGAGTGGCGACTTACTCGGTTTTATCATATATACCGTGATGATCGGTGGTGCCATCGCTAGCCTAGGCTCACTATATACCAGCGTAGTAGGGGCACTAGGCGCTACGGAGCGAGTACAGGAGATCTTAGAGAGCGACACAGAGATAGACATCGTCAAGGATCGCAGTAACCTGCCAGCCCTCTCTATCAAGGGCAAGATCACCTTCGAGAATGTATCCTTTACCTATCCTACCAGACCCGATATCGAGGTCTTGACCCATATCAACCTCGACGTCGCTGCCGGTGAGACACTAGCCCTCGTAGGCCAGAGTGGCAGTGGTAAGAGTACCATCGTCAACCTTCTCATGCGCTTCTATGAGCTCAATGGTGGTCGCATCATGGTAGACGGGGTAGACCTCCTAGACTACAACCTGGTCGACCTACGCCAGCACATCGCCATCGTACCGCAAGAGGTCATCCTATTCGGTGGTACGATAGAGGAGAATATACTCTACGGTAAGCCAGATGCCTCTAGAGAAGAGGTCCAGCGTGCCGCAGAGCAGGCCAATGCATGGCAGTTTATCGCTAAGTTCCCCGAGGGTCTAGATACAGTAGTAGGGGAGAGAGGCGTCAAGCTCAGCGGTGGTCAGCGTCAGCGAGTAGCCATAGCGAGAGCCATTCTACGTAATCCAGCCATCCTCCTCCTCGACGAGGCCACGAGCTCCCTAGATACTGAGAGCGAGCGACTAGTACAGGAGGCCTTAGACAGCCTCATGCAGGGCAGGACGAGCATCGTGATAGCCCACAGGCTCTCTACCATCCGTAATGCCGATAAGATCTGCGTCATCGAAGACGGACAGGTGATCGAGTCTGGTAGACACGAGGACCTCACGGCAGACCCCAAGGGTGCCTATAGCCAGCTAGCCCAGCTGCAGTATACGGACTAGGAGTAGGGGGGAGCAGCGATTATTACTAATGTGAGTACCGTCAGCCTTGATCGTTTCACGAGATCATGTGCTAGAGACTATGGTGGGATTGTAGTATCTGTAATGCTGCCTCATGCCCCTTAGGTCATAGGTGTCACACCATCTACATACAAGTACTTTGAGACCGGATAATTCCGATTACAAACGCTTTATTCGTTTATAATCAGCTAGCGCTATCACATGCAGGTGCATTGATATATTCTTAAAACTCTGATAATAATAGGTTTACGATCGGTTTTGACTAGCGTGTACAATGAGGTCGAGGAAGTAACTGTCGAGAAGTAAAGCAAAAATCGCTATCTTACTTAGGCTAAGTACTAATCTCAAAAAAGGGAATTGCTAATCAAAACGTGACGCCTAAAAGTAAGTTGAACAAAACCGAGTCAATCCTTCTCATAACCTAT
>CAYMFD010000095.1:1647-14925 GCA_964389475.1 uncultured Saprospiraceae bacterium | reverse complement strand
GCATGGGCAATGAAGCACCACAAATTAAGATGCTGAAGATCAACATATTAAGGCTGTATCAAATCGCCTATAATTAATATTATGTTAAGTAGGGTTTCTGAATGTCGCTCACAGTGACTGTCAACTCCTCTATTCTTATAGTCGCTGCTATCTCGCTGTGTAAATCTCTTCTCTCTCCTTCTCTTCTCTCGCTATCTCTTCATCTCTTCTCTCAGATATCTCTTCTCACTCGTTCTCGATATCTCTTTATCTTGGCGACCACAAGTTGACAACCATCAGAAATGCCACCACCGTTAGCCGAAAGATTAAGACCACGTAGCCTCGATACATTCGTCGGACAGAAGCACCTCATCGGAGAAAACGCTGTGCTACGACAAGCCATCCTGCATAACAATCTGCCGAGCTGCATATTGTGGGGACCGCCTGGTGTAGGCAAAACCACGCTAGCAGGCATCATCGCTGAGCAACTCAAGCGACCATTCCATGCCTTATCGGCTATCAACAGCGGTGTCAAGGATATCCGAGAAACTATCGAAAAAGCTCGGCGTCAGCAGTTTTTTGATAGCGGATCGCCCGTACTGTTTATCGATGAGATACACCGTTTTAGCAAGTCGCAGCAAGATGCTTTGCTTGGCGCAGTAGAGAAAGGTATCGTGACGTTAATAGGCGCCACAACTGAAAATCCTAGTTTTGAGGTAATACCTGCCCTATTGTCTAGATGCCAGGTGTACATCCTAGAGAGCCTATCCAAAGACGACCTTGTTTCGCTAGTCGACACAGCCATCAAGACAGATGATTATCTCTCTAAAAAAACGATAAACGTCTACAGCTATGCGGCTCTACTCAGGATCAGTGGCGGTGATGCTCGCAAGTTGCTCAATAGCCTAGAGATCGTAGTCAATGGCCTCTCTCCTACTGATGACGACGAGCTCGTCATCGAGGACGAGGCGGTTACGCAGATCATACAGCAAAACCTCGCCTCCTACGATAAAGGTGGCGAGCAGCACTACGATATCGCCTCCGCATTTATTAAGAGTATAAGAGGCAGCGATCCCAATGCTACAGTGTACTACCTAGCACGAATGATCGAAGGGGGTGAAGACCCAAGATTTATATGTCGTCGTATGGTCATTGCGGCGAGTGAGGACATCGGTCTAGCCAATCCTAATGCCTTACTGATGGCAACCAATTGCTTCCAGGCAGTTCACCAGGTGGGCATGCCTGAGAGTCGGATCATTATGAGTCAGACGGCGATCTATCTAGCGTTATGCCCTAAGAGTAATGCGACCTACAAGGCTATCGCTGTAGCCCAGCAACTAGTCCGCGAAACTGGTAATCTACCTGTACCACTACACCTCCGAAATGCACCTACAAAGCTCATGAAGGACATAGGTTATGGTGCCGACTATCAATATAGCCACGACAATAGCAGTAAGCTACACGAACAGGAATTCTTGCCGGATCAAATCAAGGCAACTAAGCTCTACGAACCTGGTAGCTCGTCAGCAGAACAACGCTATCGAGAGATGATCAGCAAGATCTGGAAGGGGAAGTATGATTGATGTTAGCGCTACCGCGGTTCTAGCCGCAGCGCAATAAAATTGGTTCTATATTGATTGCACTGGAACACGAGTCCCATCTGTAGATAACACATGTAACTTTTGGTTTCTAGCCAGTGTCGGAAAGGCCCGACTGGCCTCCTTCTTTTGCTCAGATCAAAAGAAGGCAAAAATCATGTCGCTGTAAGGAGCTTCTTGACTTTACAGATTACTCTTGGACACTAATTAATACTTGGCATTCAAAGCCTTTGCCATTATACTGACCAAGTCAAGACCGATCTAGAGTCGTGTCAAAATTGCTTTTATTTTTCCACGACACAGCATGTTAGAAACTACAGGCAAGCGCCAATCTATTCTGTAACACTAGATTATCACTGGCTTGCATGAAAAATCGCACATTTTGTCGACTCTTGCTCTAGCTCTGTACAGCGACAAACAAACTGTAGGCAGCCAATCACTTTTTCACCTCCTTAAAAACAGGTCAAAAAATCGGAAATTCCGTCGGTCCACGATCTATCGCAGTATAACGACACTTGACTTTACGCTGCTGATCTCGAATCACCACCCAGCCGACCTATCAACTCTACCCTCTCGCAATCTCTTATCTCAAGATCTCTTCTCAGGATATCTCGCACTCTCTCGCAAGCTACTCTACCCCATCAAACTTAGACTCGTGCCACTTATTGAGGATCTTCCCATCTTGCCAGAGTACGATACCAGGATTGGATCGGACGATCGTCTTGAGCAGTATATCATCGGCTGTGTAGGTAGGCATGGATATTCCCGTTTCAGCTAGTAGAGCCTTCATCACCTTAAAGTCAGAGCCTGATACCAATGAGACCTCGTAACCCTTGCTTTTTGCTTGGCTGACGAGGGGTGCAATTACCTCTTTATACTTGGCAACATAGTCAGCATCGAATGTATAAGTGTACTGCGTTTCTTCTCTTTGCGTTACCTCATAGTATCTGATAACCAAGACATCCTCACCCTCGACTGCAACTAGTGTATCACTTACCATAGTGTACCGTTGGTTATTCAGCATGGCAGCAATACTTGAGCCTGCGGTAAGTGTATCTACAGAGTAGGTCGTATCGCTCACCATTACCTGCTGCGATACAGCCTCATACTTGAGCTTATGAGCTACGATCATGTAGTGCTTCTTCTCATTATCGAGATAGTAGTAACTCACATCATTACCCTTAGCGTCAGTAACATCAAACTCTGACACCTTGGTCATCTCCATCGTTGGCTTTGTTTTGAGTTGGTCGACAGCCTCATACTTATCCTTGCTGTAGGTGGTACTAAATCCTGCTATATACTGGTCATACGGGACTTCGATCTCTTCTCCAGTCGCCCTATCCTTAAGTAGGTAAGCATATATGTCTACGTTGGCTGCAGCCTCCATTTCCTTCTCCTTGACGGCAGCTACATCGGCGCCGACCTTAAATGGTCTGAAGTCTGTATGTGGTAGGTCCCATACGTAGTTGCTGAAGCAGTAAAGTAACAATGCTGCTGTACCGAGACCCATGATGCCCATGCGGACAGGCTTGGTAAAGAGCTGCACCATAGACTTGTGCTTTAGCAAAAAGTAAATGGAGGGAAAGAGAAGGAAGATGTCTTTGAAAAACGAAATCCTCGGCTTGAGCTTAATAAAGTCTCCGAAACACCCGCAATCAGTAACTCGCATGTTACTCTCTGTATATGCTCCCCACTCTGCAAATGCAAAGAAGTTACCTCCGCTAGGCACATATCCTGTCAAATAAGTAAAACCTGTAAGGACAGTAAAGAAGGCGACCAACAAAAAGAATAACCAGCTCGTAAGTTTTGGTAGCGTACCCGTGAGCAGCATCAGACCTAGCACGATCTCGAATACAATCATAAATACCGAAAATCCGATACTCAGACTCGACAACCACGGAAACAAAGGCGCAATGCCGCTAAGGGCCGTATCGGCAAAGGTCAGCTCAAACTCCGTAAAGTACTGCTCCATCTTATAGGCTGTGCCCAGAGGGTCAACGGCCTTAACCCAACCGCTAAACAGAAATAGAATACCGCAGAAACTCTGCAAAAAGAGCATCAACCAATTCTTATCCTCTTTTTTGGTGAAGGCTATGATCGCCATAAATATCAAAGCGGCAATCCCGATTCTCAGTAGTAATGTCGACAGGCTCATAGACTCTTATTTTCTTCTTGTAATTTAATTAAGGCAAAGGCCGAATAGTTTAGCATATCCATGTAATTAGCATCTAGACCCTCAGAGATCATCGTCTTCCCCTTGAGGTCTTCAATACTCTTGGTACGTATGATCTTCATTAATATTAGGTCCGTGATACTGCTGATACGCATATCTCTCCAGGCCTCTCCGTAATCGTGATTCTTTTTGATCATCAGATCACGGGTAGCCGATAGTTTAGCATCGTAGTACTTTGTTGCAAGACTGGGATCGAGATTAATATCACCAGTGGCACCTAGGTCCAGCTGTATCAAAGCCATTATGCAGTAGTTGACGATACCTATGTACTCTGGCTGTACACCCTCGTCGATCATACTAGCACCCTGATTCTCTTCCAGGCTACGTATACGTCTAGCTTTGATATAGATCTGATCTGTAAGACTAGATGGCCTCAGTATGCGCCAAGCAGTACCGTAGTCATGGGTCTTCTTAACGAAGATATCCCGACACTCAGCAGTCACTTCGTCATACTGACGAGTAGTTACATCTACACTCATAGCGCAAAGATATACCCACCGAGCATGGCAAATGCCGCTCAGCAGTATGGATTATGTCAATCAGATGTTAAGCAAGTGCTGTGACTTACTCGCCCTCCCCTACTGGCTCATCACCAGTGGTGATATAGCTCTCGTGATTATCGTGGTTGTAGTAGAAAAACAATGGCTCCTCGTAACGAAGGATGTCAATGATATGAGGGTACATAGAGATGTCGTAGTAGACATGATATATGTTCTTACTACCGATTACCTCGTGCGAATTATCAGGCATGTCATCGTGAGTAAAGCGGATAATCGCCTTACCGTCTGGCAAGCTGATCTCTACGCCTGCATCTATCGCCGTATTGGTATGATGACTAAACAGCAGCACTTTGTAGAATTCGAACTCCTCGATAATAAAATTGCTCTCCATTGGAAAAAACGTTTAGGATTTAAATGGGCGGTGAAGGTACCTAAAAACCAAGATATCGCTTGATAATTACACGATTGGTTATCACACCATGCGTCACGGATATGACAAGCAAGCAGATGAATACTATTGCGAGCTTGTGCCAGATGACCAGCGGATGTAGGGTGAGGTTAATCGTTAATGCTAACAAACCAAGTAGTGTCAAGGCTATGAAGCTGGATAGGACAGCTTGTGTAACGGCGGCTCGTAAATAGGGTCGTTCGATATAGTCACGGCGAGCACCTACGAGCTGCATGGTGACGATGCGCTTCTTGTCTTTGGCTAGACGCATAGAGGCACTCGTGTGTAGCAGCATCCCTGCCAGAGCAGATACGACGAGACCTACCAGTAGTATGACCCAGGCGAGTTTACGTACCCAGGCAGAAATATCAGCCGCTGCGGCACTCTGGGCAGATACTGTTACAACAGGATCAAGCGCCTCTAACATGCCTGTAATCTCAAGTAGGGTCTCGTCTGTATAATAGCTAGCATGTAGGTTAAAGGTGATCAAATCGCTAAACGGATTGTCCTGTAGCAGTGATACGTCGACATCGTCGCCACCCATGAGAGCCACTGCCTGGTCGCGAGGCAGGAACTCTATCGAGCCCTCTACTACCCTAGTATCACCAGTTAATGCGGCCACTACCCCACTTCGCTCTGCCTGCGGCACGTCGTCACGTAACTCCACCACGATGTCCATCATACTTCGCACCTGGCGATCGATGGTACCTACGTGGAGTAGTAAGGTCAGGCCTGTACCTAGTATAGTAAGTACGAGTGCAAGCAGTAATGTGGTGGCTAGTTGGCCCCTCATATCTCGAAGCTAAATCCACCCGCTAAGAACTGCTCGTATCGATCATCGTCAAAGCGATATAGCTTGGCAGGACGATGCGCCACACCTGTCTGGGTCTGTCGGACATCTACCAAGATTTTCATGCTCAACATCTTTTTTCTGAAATTACGCTTGTCCAGTGGCTTCTCAAGCACTGCTTCATATAACGCTTGCAACTGACTCAGAGTAAATGCATTGGGTAGTAACTCAAACCCGATAGGTCGTTGTCTTACGTACTGTTTGAGACGGGAGTAGCACTTCGTCAGAATCTCTTTATGATCGAAAGCCAAAACATCGATCTCCACGATGGGATGCCACGCCACCTCCTCCGCAAAGGACGACGCCACTGGGGTAACTTTGTTGATATTAACGAGACTAAAGTAGGCGACAGTAATCACCCTACCCTTGGGGTGACGATTAACCTTACCAAAGGTGAAGACCTGCTCTAGGAAAACATCCTCTAGACCCGTCAACATCTTTAATATACGCTGAGGGGCATGCCGGAGGTCCTCTGCCGGATCTACCAAATCACCAGGGAGGGCCCAGTCGCCTATGAATGGCTCTTCTTTACGCTTGATAAGCAAGACCTTCAACTTGTCACCGTCGAAACCAAAAATGACGTTGTCTACAGAGAATGCACCGAAAAAATACTGGCTGGATAGAGGCATCAGAGAGTTATTCTGAAGGTAAAGATATAAAGACTACCTCTGCAAACCAGCCTTCTGCACCTACAAAGCCTTAGACATCTTAAAATGATCTACCCCGACCTCTACAAATCGATCACCCTCTATCTGATAATCGAGTTTCAAGTAAAATGGTACCGCTACCTCCCTTGCATGTAATACTAGCTTATCTACGCCTATTGATCGCGCTAGAGTCTCTGATGCGAGTACTAGGGCACGGCCTAGGGACTGCCCCCGATACTGTGGATCTACGGCTACCTGGCGCATCTTAAACGTAGTGGGATTGACGGGCTTAAGCACTAGACATCCTATAACCTCCTGCCCAGCAAATAGGGCTAGGTGTATACTGTCATGCTCTGCTGCTAGATCTTCTGGGCTAAACGCAAGACCTAGTGGCTTACGTAAGACTGCTGATCGTAAATCTACACACTGCCAGTAGTCTGGTGAGTCATGTGCTACTTGCTTAATAGAAGGCGCTTGAGTGGGTTGGGGCAACTGGGACCTAGTTGATTACAAGGAGTTTTTCGTTGTATCCGGCGAATACACCATAGCCCCCCTCTATATTAGTGTATAACTCTACTGGTGTGGCATAGCTTGTATTAAGGCCACCGTTACGATTGTAGGATTCGATAGCGTGGTAGTAGTCGTACAGGGGCTTACTCACAGCCTGTACCCTCAGCTGTATTGGCGCTACGACGACCTCCGTACTGGTAGAGTCGACGACAGAATCATCTACAGTGCCGTTACCTCCCGAACCCTGCGATGCATTAGCAACAGCTGAGCTATCAGTGGCAATGATACTAGTACGAACTACATCGCTAGTAAAGTCGATATCTTCATAGAGGACCTTCCAGTGTGGTCTGTAACGATTGCGGTTAGTATTGACATTACCGCCAGATAGCCAAGCGTTATACTGCTCGTTGATATCGTCGGGTGTATCTCTATTGTCTGGTGCTACTATGTCCCACACGTAGTAGTTTTCACTATCGTCTTGATTGATAATGTCAAAGTCAATTCTCAATGCCATCTCTCCTCCTTCCTCGACAGGCTCTACTGCATTAATAACTACCTCCACGTCCTCTGGCACGTATGATGAGGCAGTAATCTGGTCACCTGCAGGCATTGTGACTACCAGTTGGTAGTGATGATCAGCTAGTGGCATGACGCTATCACTGAGATAGACACCATCATCGTGATGATATAAGCTATGGGTAGCTCCTGACGTCAAGTCAGTAACGACAATATCTGCATCTGCGACTTTCTTAAAATCATCCTTATCGAAAATACTGCGGCTATACGTCAGCTCTGCAGCCAGCGGATATCCTGGACTAAAGATGGCGTGTATAACCACCTCTCTATCTCCCTCTTCTACGTCGAATGCATAGGGCTGCTCACAACTGCACCAAAGGAGTGGCAGTAGAAGTAAGCAGAAGATATTACGAGAAAGTTGAGTCACACTATATCATTTCAATATATAAAGATAGGAATATTACTTTATTTGGCAAAGTAATCAGAAACACCAAATCCTAGAAATGTAACACATTAGATCTACGGACTATATTTCGTAGAATACCTACTTTCGCAAAAAGTAGAAGACTTATACCTATGGCAAAAAAGAGCAAAGACCTCGACTTCGAGACGGCATACGAAGAATTAACCGCCCTAGCTAATAACCTGCAGTCAGGTACGGTGAGCATCGATGACCTCAGCAAGTCCGTCGCTAGGGCCAATGAGCTTATCACCTTTTGCAAAAATCGACTGCGAGGTGTAGAGAAGGAGCTCGACGAGGTATTTACCGCCAATGACGCCGAACAGTGAAACGCTGCGTCGTACTGACAGGAGCTGGCGTAAGCGCCGAGAGCGGGATCTCAACTTTTAGGGATGCGGATGGTCTTTGGGAAGGACATGACGTTATGGAGGTAGCCTCCCCACAAGGCTGGCGAGATAATATGGAGCTTGTACTAGAGTTTTACAATGCTAGGAGACGGCAACTCAAGGAAGTGAAGCCCAATGCTGCTCATCACGCCATAGTAGATCTCGAAAGCACCTACGATACCATCGTCGTTACACAAAACGTAGACAACCTACACGAGGTGGCAGGCAGCAGTGAGGTGCTGCACCTGCACGGCGAGCTGCTCAAGGTACGCAGCGAGACAGATGAGAGCCTCGTACTTCCCTGGCATGACGATGTCCACGTCGGCGATATGGCGGACGACGGCGGTCAGCTACGACCACATATCGTATGGTTTGGCGAGGCAGTACCCATGATCGAAAGAGCAGCAACAGCCTGCAGTACAGCAGATATTGCCATCATAATAGGGACGAGCATGCAGGTCTACCCTGCTGCTGGCCTAGCATCTTGCTTACCGCCGCACTGCGAATTGTATTATGTAGATCCTAGACCCACGATCAATTACGAATTGCAGCAAGCCAGCAACCTACAGGTCATAGAAGGCACTGCAGGCGAGGAGGTGCCACGACTGGTACAGCGCCTACTTGCGACTAGTCGTTAAGGCGGTCGAGGATGGCGTTAAACTCTTGATCATTACTAAATCGAAAAACGAACTGGCCCTTGCCATCCATAGATCGCTTGATCTGCACCTTGGTACCATACTGTTGGCTGAGGCGGTCAGTGATCTTTCGTACCTCGGCTGTCACCCCTGTTTTAGGAACCGGAATTTTGGCCTTATCGTTATTACGATCATAGCTCCTGATCAGATCTTCTGTCGCTCGCACGGACAGGCGCTGCTCGACCACGGCTCGATGTATGTCTAGCTGCAGGCTCGTATCACCTACACCCGCAAGAGCTCGTGCATGTCCCATCGAGATGTCCTCTCGCTTGACACTCTGCTGTATCTCGGGTGGTAGCTTGAGTAGGCGGATATAATTAGTAATCGTGGATCTGTTCTTACCTACCCTACCTGATAACGCCTCATGCGTGAGCTCACACTCATCCATCAGTCGCTGGTAGGATATGGCGACCTCCATAGCATTGAGGTCTGCCCGCTGTATATTTTCGACAAGCGCCATCTCAAGCATACCCTGGTCGTCGGCTACTCGCACATAGGCGGGGATCTGCGAGAGTCCTGCCTGTTTGCTAGCCCGCCAGCGACGTTCTCCAGAGATGATCTGGTAGCGATCACCACCTACTGATCGTACGGTTATCGGCTGTATAAGACCATAAGTCTTGATAGAGGTAGATAAGTTGTTGAGCTCCTCTACGTCAAACTCTATCCTAGGCTGATAGGGATTAGCCTCTATCGCATCGACTGGTATCTCGGCAACACTGCTCGACAATTCCTTGACGATTCGTGTTTTCTCACTCGGGTTATTAGTCTTCTCGATATTGGTGAGAAGGGCTCGTAGGCCTTTATTGATATCTTTCTTCTTACTCATTATTCTTCGCTTGTACTTGCTAATGCCTCGATCTGATCATCATTGATCTGAAGAAACTCATGTGCGAGATTTAAAAAATTGGCCGCCCCCTTACTGCTGGCGTCGTATGTGATGACGGACTCTCCTAGACTGGGTGCCTCCCCGACCTTGCTATTGCGATGTATGATGGTATCAAAAACTCGGTCTGTGATGATCTCTTTGACCTGACCTACTACCATGTTGGCCATCCGGAGTCGTCGATCGTACATCGTCAACACGACACCCTCTATCTGCAAGTCGGGGTTAAGCGCCTCGGTAACGATATCGATCGTATTCTTAAGTTTACCGTAGCCTTCTAGAGAGAAAAACTCACACTGCACAGGTACGAGAACACTATCTGCTGCGGTAAGTGCATTGATCGTGATAAGCCCTAGGCTGGGCAGGCAGTCGATAAAGATGTAGTCATAGTCCTTCTCAATCTTTTGCATGACGGACTGCAGGCGGTACTCCCTACGTATAGCACTCACGAGCTCTACCTCAGCACCCACTAAGTTGATACTAGAGGGCAGTATGTCTAGTGACTGCGTATCGGTGCTGATGATCGCCTCGTTAGGATCCACGTTATTGACTAGACAATCGTAAAGATCTGTCTCTACGGAGTCTGCCGACACGCCTAAACCTGAAGTCGCATTGGCCTGTGGGTCGGCGTCTACCAGCAGTACACGCTTGCCTAAAATAGCCAAGGCCGCTGCCAGATTGATGGCTGTTGTGGTCTTACCTACTCCACCCTTCTGATTGGCTATGGCTACTACTTTGGACATGATCTTCTATTCTAATTGGGCGGCAAAAATACAACGTTAATCATTTCAGCAGATGATATGGTCTTATGATGAACTAAAAGACTTGTAATCGTGTCTCATTACCTCACTCATGGGCGGTTTAGATTACAGCCGTCTAGCAATTGAAAACAAATACCATGACAACTATCCTCTGTGGCACTCACCGACCCAATAGCAAGACTAGCCTAGTCGCATCATACATCTACGAGTCGGTCAAAGCCTCCGGTCAAGACTGTCAGTACTTATCACTAGAGGATGTCGACTGGTCAGAGGTAACACCTAACATGTACGATCCCGCTAAGCACCCAGCCGCTTTCAGAGCGATAGACGAGCAGTACATGATCGATGCGGACAGGTGGATAATCGTCAGCCCAGAGTACAATGGTAGTTTCCCAGGCGTACTAAAGCTCTTTATAGATGCCATTAGTACACACAAGTACGGAGAGACATTTGCAGACAAGCGGGCCCTACTCGTAGGCGTAGCGTCAGGACGAGCGGGTAACCTGAGAGGCATGGAGCACCTTACTGGTTTACTTAATTACCTGAAGATCCATGTCTTCCCACAAAAACTACCGATCAGCAGTATCGCCACAGCTTTATCAGAAGACGGTACGCCAACAAAAGATACAGCCACAGCAATCAAGGGTCTGCTAGATGCCTTTTATAAGGTGTAGTGTAGAGAGGTAAGTAAAATAGGCTAGGTTACGGCACCGACGGCCTCTTGCACATCATACTTAATAAGCTCCCAGTACTTTGCTAACAGGCAGGTTGGATCTGGGTCATCATCCGCATAAGTAAAATCTACTAGTTGCTTTAGGAGGACTTTAGAATTAAAGTTATAAGGGTACCGTATTGCATACATTTAGCATTTGCTGGAGCTCGAAGTATTGCAGTAAGGCATGAATATCCCAAAAACCCTTCTTTCGTCCTCCCCGGCCTATCACGTCCAGTTTCATAGCTGCGATCTCTTCAAGACTAGATAGTATGATATGGTCGTAGCGAATGATAGGATACTTGAAAGAGTCAGTATAAGTAGAGGTCCACTTTAATTAAGTCATCTGGAGAATCCCCAATCCAGCAAGAATTACCCAATGATTCATTACTCCACGGCAATGACTCCACGAGACTAAATTCCGACTCTAAGGATTCATAGATTTCTAAAAAATCAATGTGGCCATACTAACGGTCGCTAAACATGTCGATGTCTATCGAGATTCGATGTCCCAGCATTAAACTTAAAGATGTCCCTCCCACTAGTCTAAAATCTGACAAGAATTCCATCTGCATCATCCGCGAAAGAAAATCCCATAGATGGTCGCTGACCGTACTTTTATAAATCTTAGTCACAAACGATGTACTTTGCCACATTTTCAGAATAGCCGGATCCGAATACGTTAGTTATCGTCGGCAGTAGGCCAGTTATAAATGCCTTTCCATAGAACTGCATAAGTTCTTCGACTTCCTCACCATTCCCTCGCTCGAGAATCCTCTGAATTATAAACTTCCTGTGTTTCTGGTCATCCAACTTACTGATATCAATATCCCAAAACAAATGTGATCTCACCTTGGACAAAAGGACACTTGAATTGCTTTTATGTTGCTCCTTCTTTACGTCATAGCTAGCTTGTAAAAGCGAAAAATAATCCTTCTCTACTCCAAAATACTGCCCTAGCTTAATAGATAGTTTTGCGCTAATCCTTCTCCTTTCCTTGGTAATAGCATTGATTGTCTGCGGGTGCTCTTCGACTGATCTTGCTAGATCGACGGCCTTTAAGCTTCGACTTTTTAGCTCGCGCTTTAAGACTGCACCTGGGTGTACGCCTTTGATTCTATTGTGGTCTGGCAACATGTACTACTAGTCATTGATCTAATTACAAGAATAAACAATTATGTTTATAAAATAATTCACCGTTTTCTACAGAGATATGATTATCAGTCTAAGTTCTAATGGATAATGCGACCTTTGGCCTACATCTAACAACTACCTCTTTTGAAAAAGAAACTGATCGTCCTTGCTGGACCTACTGCTGTCGGCAAAACCACCGCAGCAATCCAAGTAGCCCAGCACTACAAGGCGGAAATATTTAGCGCTGATAGCAGGCAGTTGTACCAGGAGATGACAATAGGTACGGCTAAACCATCCGTAGAGGAGCTAGCTCAGGTAAAGCACCACTTTATCAATACGATCAGCATCCAAGATGACTATGACGCTGGTCGCTACGAGACGGAGGTCATTGCAGCACTAGAGACTTACTTTGCAGATAAGGATATAGCCATACTGACAGGCGGGACTGGTCTCTACTTGCGGGCCGTGATGGAAGGCCTAGATAGTTTCCCACCAGTTGATAGTGCCATCTCAGACAAGTACGAAGACCTATTCCAAGATAAGGGACTAGATCACCTTCAGATGCTCCTAGAGCAAAGCGACAAAGCGTACTTTGATGAGGTAGACCTAAACAATCACCGACGCATCATTAGGGCCCTGTCTGTCATCGAGTCGACGGGCAAAGCCTTTAGCGAGTATCGACTGGGTAAAAGGAAAGAACGGAACTTCGATATCGTACCCATCCTCCTTACTAGAGATCGAGAAGACCTCTACGATCGCATCAATACGAGAGTAGGCGATATGATCAAGGCAGGTCTTATGAAAGAGGCCAAAGCGTTATACGACTACCAGGACCTGCGAGCTCTGCAGACGGTGGGGTACTCGGAGGTATTCTTGATGGAAGCTGGCATGATCGACCTGTATACAGCGGTCGAGCTCATCAAGCGTAACACTAGACGTTACGCCAAACGGCAGATGACGTGGTTC
>CAYMFD010000095.1:0-1547 GCA_964389475.1 uncultured Saprospiraceae bacterium | reverse complement strand
CTCGATATACCAAAATCGTCACCATCTTCAAGACTCGTTTCCCATGCTGGACTACCCGTAGGTGCCACGATGGCAGATAAGTTAAGAGACCGCATCACCCTATCGAGACCCTGATCCCGAGACAAGAGGTGCAGACTATCCAACGCATTTAAATACTCGGCGTCTGTCAGTGGCCCCTTGGACTGTGCAAGCTTGAGCAGCTCGTGGTCATGGTACTGCATCTCCATACTATCAGCGAATGTGAGGTCTATCACCTCCTCTAGCGAAGACGGACTACCCATAGATGTGTGGTCTGCTAGATAATCATTAAGGTTGGCCTTAAACTCATACAACAGCACATTAAAAGAGTGTGCCCTCACCGCCGCTGGCAATATGCTATCGACATTGACAATCACAGCACCTAGAGACTTGAGGTCTTGTAGAGCAGACTGCATGACTTGTGTATGCGCTGTCGAGTCGTCGGCTAGTGGCTTCGTATAATACCCTATACGAACACCTTCTAGGTCGAGGCCACCTAGGTCTGTTACATAGTCTCGCATCGCAACACGGCCTTGCTGCGTCGTCTTTTCGTCTTGAGGATCTGAGGATACCATCGTACCAAGTGCTACAGCTGCATCCGTTACCGTCCTAGCCATAGGCCCCGGTGTATCCTGGGTGTGTGATATAGGTATGATGCCTGTGCGGCTCAGCAAGCCAACGGTCGGCTTTACACCTACGACACCATTGTTATTACTCGGGCAGACGATAGAGCCATTGGTCTCTGTACCGATAGCAAGGATGCAAAAGTCAGCACTGACAGAGGCAGCACTACCGCTGCTACTACCGCAGGGATTACGAGAGAGGTCATAAGGATTGGACGTCTGGCCATTGAGGGCACTCCACCCACTCGACGATTGGTAGGAGTGAAAGTTGGCCCACTCGCTGAGGTTGGCCTTACCTAGGATGATGGCACCAGCTGCCCGTAGTTGCTGTACGATGGGGCTGTCCTTTACTGGTTTATTGTCCTTCATACAAATAGCACCAGCCGTGCAGGGCATACCATCACCAGTATCAATATTATCCTTGAGTAGGATGGGCACACCAAAAAGGGCACCAGACATATCGCCCGACGCTAATCTTTGATCTAGCTCAGCCGCTATCGTCATGGCTTGAGAGTTGATGGTGAGGACAGCGTTGAGCTTGGGGCCATTATCGTCTAGACTATCAATCCGATCTAGATAATACTGTACCACCTCGCTAGGTGTTAACCTACCCGACTGATAGTACTTATGCAAATCAGCTATGGTCGTCGACTCTCCTAATTGTACAGTCTGTAGTCCCTCACTCGTAGACTTGCATGCCGACATAGCTAGTACTACCCACATTATAAATATCACCCTCATAGAATAAGATCATTGATCGGTGACCAAGATAGTAACTATCGAGGGTTTGAAGATGTGATGACTTTCTCGTTTTATCGACCGCTGAGGTCCGCAAGGCTTTGCAGCTTGGCGAGACTCAGAGCGAAACCTTGTGGCTCGGTGGAGTATATTTATCGGCCGCTGAGG
>CAYMFD010000094.1:13140-15126 GCA_964389475.1 uncultured Saprospiraceae bacterium | reverse complement strand
ATCAGGCTCCAAGAGTAATCTGTAAAGTCAAGAAGCTCCTTACGGCGACATGATTTTTGCCTTCTTTTGATCTGAGTAAAAGAAGGCGCCGTGCTGAGGCTCTCGAAGTAAGGCCAGTCGGGCCTTTCCGACAATGGATCTGAATTTAAAAGTCACATTAATATGTACAAAGGGTATTGGATTTCCATTGTAATCAACATAGAACCCGTTTTATGTTATTGATTTACAATGTCTTACATAGTGCAGATGTAATAATAGTATTTTATTTTACCCATTTCTGACCCCTCTATACACCATTTATACTTTCAAAAGCATCTAAATGATAGACTTACGTAACGTGTCAATATCCATCTGGCGGGCAACGGCTTGTCTTTGGACTTCAGCGATGGTAGCTGGGTCGCTTATGTCATTAGATAGTTTGGGTGGTGGTCAGCTACTGCCCATACCTCATGGTGACAAAGTGATACACTTTACCGCTTATGCTGGTTTTGTGTGGTTGTGGCTGATGTCGTTCCGCCATGTTGAGCGAAAACACTTTGTTTGGGTGCTTCTCATTGGTTTTGTGATCGGTACATCTATTGAGTTTTTACAATATTATGTCACAGCTGACAGGCGGTATGAGATTCTTGATATTATTGCCAACGTTACTGGTCTACTATTAGGCGCAGTTGCCTATATTGGTCTTTCTAAAAATCATTAATTATGCTTAAAGATCTTTCGCTTAGTGGTTCTACCGTCGGTATAGGCGTCGTACTGCTAGCTCTGATCGTGATCGGGATTATCCTGTTTATGCGATCCAAGCTACGTGGTAATGGAGCTAATCTAACAGAAAAGTATGATGGTCACAAGTGGGCCTCTCCACTGACAGCCCGTAACAAGTATCCGGACGTTGATGCCTTTAAATACAGTAATTCTGTATGGCTCTATGGTCTTGCATCTGCACTTGCGCTGTCATTATTCGCCATTAACTGGACACAGTTTGAGAAGGATGTATTCATTCCAGACGATGCCCTAGAGTACGAAGAAGACATTGAGGTCGAGCCGCCACGTACGGCTGAGCCACCACCCCCACCGCCGCCACCACCACCACCGGTGATTGAGGAGGTGCCAGAAGAAGAAATACTAGAAGAGGAGGAGCCAGAATTCGTCGATCAAGATGTCGATGAGGAGACCGTGGTTGATGAGCCAGAGGTAGTCGTAGAAGATGCACCGCCACCGCCCCCACCGCCACCGCCCCCACCACCTGTAGAGGAAGAGATATTTAAGCGTGTGGAGCAGATGCCTCGTTTTCCTGGTTGTGAAGATGCAGGTGGGTCTAACGAAGAGAAAGCGAAGTGTGCAGAGGGCAAGATGCTCCAGTACATCTATAAAAATCTTAAGTACCCAGCTATCGCCCGTGAGAATGGTGTAGAAGGTATGACCGTCATCCAGTTCGTCGTCGAGAAGGACGGTAGCGTAGCAGGTGCCAATATCGTAAGAGATATCGGAGCAGGTTGCGGAGATGCAGCCCTTAAGGTGGTAGAGGCAATGAATAATATGCCGCAGAAGTGGACGCCTGGTAAGCAGCGTGGACGACCTGTGAAGGTTCTCTATACGCTACCAGTAAGATTTAAGCTGGAGGGGTAGTACTAACTCCATAAACAAGTTATACAAAGAGCTATCAGCGTAAGTTGATAGCTCTTTTTTGTATGTATCCAGTTGGTAAACAAACGATTGTAGCGTATCGTCAGAGATGGTTTTTTAGGTTCTATGTTTAAGTGAGTGGGCGGGTGATTAAGTCAGGTGTCGCAGATAGCGACATGATGTACTAGCGCAACCATCACAGGTCCATAGGTAATCCAGGTTAGGACATAGTGTATTAAACTGATTTAGGACTATAGTGACTACTATAGCTGTAGAGGTTTTATTGCCTTATATATTACTAATATGTTAATAAACATATTAGTAATATATAAGATGATTTCGCACAAAATCACTATCAGGACT
>CAYMFD010000094.1:0-13040 GCA_964389475.1 uncultured Saprospiraceae bacterium | reverse complement strand
GCTGTCTCAAAGGCAAAGTCATTAAGATCCATATCGACCAGCAACTTTTCGTTACTAGCCTTAAGTTGGTATTCTATGATTTTCTGATCTACGTCAAAGGGGCCCAGCTCGTCTAGTCCCAGCGACTTGACTGCGATGTGGAGGATGTCTCTCTCCGCGATACCTGTAGACCTGCCCTGTAATTGTAAGAAGTATCGTCCCGCGTCAAGCATCACCTGCAGTGGCACTAGGCCTACTAGCTCGCTACCGGTTACTCGCATACCACGCTTATTCGCTGATGTACGACAGGCCTCGAAGGCCTCGTGTAGCTTGGTAGCCTTGGTATCAGTGATATTCATGCTGATCTGTGCCAGGCCGTATTCTTCGATGTACCAGCCTATGGCCTTGACGCCTTTGCAGGTGCCAGGCTCACGTAGGGGTTCGCCATCGCTACCCAGCACGGGTTTGCCAGTGATGGGGTTGCCAGATCGCTTGATCCTACCTTTTTCTCGTATGTCAAAAGCGATGCTATTGGCTCTACGTACCGAGGCGGTATTGAGGTTAACGTTATAGGCTATGAGGAAGTCGCGGGCCCCGATGGCGGTGGCACCGGCTTTAGCATTGTGAATGGCTGGTCCGTAGTCTGGCTTCCAGTTGGGGTCGCTTAGTTTTTTCTCTAGTCCTTCGTACTCACCGGCACGTACGGTTGCTAGGTTCTTTCTCTCTGGCTTGGTCGCTGCGGACTCGTATAGGTAGATAGGTATGTTGAGGTCAATGCACTTCTCGCCTAGCTGGCGGGCCCAGTGGGCAGCGTCGTCCACGGTCATACCTGATATGGGTACTAGTGGGCAGACGTCCGTTGCTCCCATACGTGGATGCTCGCCTGAGTGCTTAGACATGTCTATGACCTGCGCCGCTTTTTTGATGGCTAGGTAGGCGGCTTCTATTACGGCTTGCGGCTCTCCTACGAATGTGACAACCGTACGGTTAGTTGCTGCACCAGGATCGACGTCTAGCAGCTTTACACCATCTACCGACTTTATCTCATCGGTGATTTGTTGGATGATGGACATATCTCGACCCTCCGAAAAGTTAGGGACGCATTCTAGTATCTGCTTCATGATTGACGCCGTTAAGTGCCTTGCAAAGAAAATCAATTAGAATGACGATGTAGGCCCCTACCGTGCTTTTATACCCTTCTTAAGAGGAAGCTTGCGATGTTTGCTATCCCGCAATCTGCGATAAGCAATTTAATACGCTGCGGGTAGAACCGCGGCAGCGTTCACCAGGGATGGAGGCTCATGGCAAATTGTAGATTATTGGACAGATTCTTAATAATCTCGAATGCTCGATTCTTGGACTTTTTTCATCTATGAGACCTCTGATTATTATCCCGCAATCTGCGACTATCTCATTTATCCGCCCAATCCGTGTTCTATCCTTCCTCTATCTCTCCCCCCAAGTCCATAAATGCTCGTACTGCGCTAAACGACACCGTCTTGTCACAGAAATGGCGGACTGCAGCTACCTCTTGTTCTGGTGTAGCGGATAGGTGGCGTAGTATATTGAGGAGGTGCATCTTCATATGTCCTTGCTGTATGCCTGTCGTAATCAGGGACCGCAGCGCTGCAAAGTTCTGCGCTAGGCCGGCTGCTGCGATGATGCGCATTAGTTCGGCGCCTGATGGCTTACCGAGCATGTCTAGGGATAGCTTGGCCAGCGGGTGTAGGTTGGTGAGTCCTCCCACTGTACCTACTGCTAGGGGTAAGTCTATCCAAAACTTGAACGTGTCGTTATCGATGGAGCAGGCGCTAAGGCTCCTGTACTGACCATCCCGGGCGGCGTAAGCATGACCGGCGGCCTCTATCGCTCTGAAGTCATTGCCTGTAGCCAAGACTACGGCATCCACTCCATTGTAGATCCCCTTGTTATGCGTGGTCGCTCGATATGGGTCGATTTCGGCTATACGTACAGCCATACGAAACCGCTCTGCAAAGGCAGTGGGAGATAGGTTGCCAGCAAATACGCCGAGGTCGGCGATCGGGCAGCTAACTTCTGCTCGCACTGTACATGATGGTGTATAGTTGCTGAGTATGCTCATGACTACCTGTACGTGTCGCTCATCGTCTGCCAGCTCCTTGTAGGTGTCGAAGAAGCAACGGATCGTCTCAGCCGCCGTCTCTAGGATACTATTGATAAAGTTGGCTCCCATACTATCGACCGTCTCGAAGTGGCCTACGATCTGGTAGAGCCCTGGTTCTTGGTCGGTGAAGTCTTTGAGGTAGAGTTTGGATACACCGCCACCACGTTTTTGCATATTGGCGGTTAGGTCGGCGATCGACCTTCTTATAGCGGTCTCGATCTCAGGAAAGAGGTCTTGAAGGCGGTCTGCCTCGCCTGGCCATACGAAGCTGATGTGGCCTACCTTTTCGGTGCCTAGGATGGTAGTCTTAAAGCCACCTCTGCTCATCCAAAACTTGGCCGCCGCAGCGGCAGCCGCCACGACAGAGCTTTCTTCGATGACCATGGGTACACAATAGGTCGTGCCATCGATCAGGAAGTTAGGCGCCACACCGTAGGGCATGGGAAAGTTAGCGATCGTGTTTTCGCTAAAGCCATCAAGGATGCGCTGCTGCGAGGAGCTACTGTGGCTGTGGCTAGCGAGCACCTCTTTGACAGTGGCATCACCCTCGAAAAAAGTATCGACTAGCCACGCTATTTTCTCTTCTTTGGTCTGCTTGCTAAAGCCCTTGACCGTCTTAGTATCATACATGGCTACTCGCCTTTTATGTTAAGGTAGCTATTGGCTAATTGTAGCCCGGCTATCTGGCGTTCTACGTGCAGTTGTAGCTGCTCATAGTTGCCTCGTGCCTCTTTTAAAAATGCGGACGCTTGTCCATATACGGCCTTGCATGTAGCCAGCTTCGTCAAGTAGTAACCATCGAGGAAGGTCTTCACACCGCCTGATATGATGATCTGGTCGCAGCGAACCTCCTCATCGAGACGCCAGAGGAGGTCATTGGTCATAAGGACCATCTGCTCCGCACTGTGTCCTACTTTGGTCAGTGCCTCATAGGACTGCATGAGTTTTTCGTCTGATCGCAGTAGCTCTAGCAGGGCAAAGTTTGTCCCGCCATGCGCTGCAAAGTCAATGGCTGCTAAGGGCAGTCTGAGGAGTGCCTCTAGGCTAGCGGGTCCCATACCTTGACCTACTTCTTTGACGATGAGTGGATAGTCACATGCTTCGATGCAAGTCTCTATCACTCGCAGTGGCGTCATACCGAAGCGATCTCCCTCCGGCTGTAACCACTCCTGCATGGGGTTAACGTGAATGATCAGGCCGTCTGCCCTTAGCTTATCGATCATGCGGTGCATGGCATCTAAGCTATCTTTTACGATTAGTTCTTCGATCTGCGCCACACCTAGGTTGGCGTAAAGCGGCTGATTGGGCATCAGAGACCGTACGTCAAAGTCCGATAGGCGATCATCGCTAGACAGCAGCGACCGACAGCTACCTAGACCCATACCTAGGCCATACTCTCCACAGGCACGAGCTAGGTTCTTATTAATAGTCAGGGCCATCTCCGTACCGCCCGTCATACTACTTACCCAGATGGGTGCTGACAGGCGACTACCTAAGAAGTCGACGCCTATGCTATCAGACTTGCCTGGGTGTGCCGACAGTATAGGTTCATAGTTAAACCTGTTATCGATCACTTCCTCCAGTGTCTGAGACTTAAAGGCGAGCTCGATATGGTCCTTTTTTCGGCTTTCAGCAGTAGGATCGCTATGTACCTCTGATTTCATATAAGTGTAAATATAAAAGCCTACGTTGATGCAGCGTTAGTAGGATGAGTGTAACACGACTCTCACAAAGTGGTTGTTTACTGATCTATCAATTCTGCTAGCTCGAACCACCGCTCTTCTTTCTCACCGATCATGTTGCCTATATCGTTGAGTTCCTTTGATAGTTCTTGGATCTTTTCTGGACTGAGGTTGGGATCTAGAAAGGCCGCACTGATGTCTGTTTTCTTCTTCTCGAGTTTTTCTATCTCCTTCTGTAGTCTTTTGTATTCTTTCTGCTCTTCGTACGAGACGCTTGACTTCTCTTGCTGCACTGGCGCCTTCTTATCCGGTGCTGCACTCGGCGCATTGTGCTTAGCTATCTGATCCTCTGCCACCTTCTCCCGCCAGCGGGTGTAGTTGCCTGGAAAATCCTTGATCTCACCATCGCCTTGCAGGACGAAGAGGTGGTCGACAATCTTGTCCATGAAGTATCTATCGTGAGAGACGATAATGATACACCCCGGGAAGCTCATCAGGTAGTCCTCAAGGATGTTAAGCGTAATGATGTCGAGGTCATTAGTCGGCTCATCGAGTATGAGGAAGTTGGGGTTTTGCATGAGGATGGTCAGCAGGTATAGCCGCCTCCGTTCGCCTCCACTGAGTTTACTGACATACACCTGCTGGTGTGGTCTGGTAAACAAAAATCGCTCTAGTAGCTGCTCTGCCGTCAGTTTGTACCCCTTAGCCATCGGTATGTAGTCGGCGATATCTCTGACTACATCGATCACCCGCTTATCTTGATCGAGTTGTAGGCCATCTTGGGTATAGTAGCCGTACTTGACGGTATCCCCCACGACGACTTTACCGCCATCCGGGCGGAGCTGCTTGGTCAGTAGTTTTAAGAAAGTCGTCTTGCCTGCACCATTGGGACCCACTATGCCTACCCGCTCTAGACGCTTAAATTTATACGACCAGCTATCGACCATGACGCGATCACCGTAACTCTTATGTAGGGCATGCGCCTCCAGTATTTTGGTGCCTAGGCGCTGAGGTTCGACCATGATGCTGAGCTCCTGGTCTACCGTCCGGCTCTTGACCTCTTGTTTTATATCGTGAAAACTATCGACCCGACTCTTAGCCTTGGTACCCCGAGCTTTTGGCTGCCTTCTGATCCAGTCGAGTTCTCTCGAAAATAGCTTCTTCGTTTTTTCAAAATTAGCGGCATCATTAAGCTGCCTAGCTGTCTTCTTCTCTAGGTAGTCGCTGTAGTTACCGCGGTAGGTGTATAGCTGACCTCTGTCTAGCTCGATGATCTGGTTGCAGACTCGCTCTAGGAAGTACCGGTCGTGGGTAACCATAAATATCGTGAGCGACGATCGCTGCAGGTACTGCTCTAGCCACTCGATCATATCTAGGTCGAGGTGGTTAGTCGGCTCATCGAGGATGACAAAGTCGGGCTCATCGATCAGTATTTTGGCTAGGGCTAGACGCTTGCGTTGGCCACCAGACATGGTCTTGATGGTCTGATCTAGGTCGGGTAGCCCCAGTTTGCCCAGTATCTCTTTGATGCGTACCTCTATGCTCCAGGCCTTGCGGTCATCCACCTCCGTGATAGCTGCCTGTATAGCCACCTCATCGTTACGCAGCATAGCTAGCTCATAGTCCCGTACGGCTGTGATGGCAGGGTTATCACTCTCGAATACCATCTCCAGCACCGTAGCATCCTCAGGGTAGATGGGGTCTTGCCGTAGATAGGCCGTCTTAATCTGCTTAGCGACTAGGATCTTGGACTTTTCGCCCTCTGGCGCCGCTTCACCAGCGATTACCCGGAGTAGGGTGGTCTTGCCGGTCCCGTTCTTGGCAACTAGGGCGATTTTTTCGCCTTGTGAGATGCTGAGATTGAGGCTGTCAAAAAGTGTTTTCTCACCAAATGACTTACTGACGTTCTCGAGACTTAGGTACTGCATAGACGCAAAAGTAGCTTAAGCGAACGTAGTAGGCACTAGCGCTGGTAGTCGTAATAGAGGTCTTGGGCAGAAAGATGGTCACACAGATCTGTAAGATCTATATCTGACCGCACATAGGGCTGTGATCGCCGACCGTTAAGTGCCACTCGGCTGTCCACGTATACCGCAGGATCATCTAGGTCGTACTGCTCGGCATATACGTCAGCGAGGTAGTGGGCATAGGCGATCATAAAGTCCGCCTGCGTGGCCATCTGCTTCTGCTGGATGGGTGTGAGGTAGAGGTCATTATCCACGGTATAGCGTCGACTGCTGTTACGGTCCACTACTGTAAAGGAGGCATATCCGGCCTTCTCCATGAGCATCACTCGCCAGCTGTAGCGAAATCCATACTCCGTCCAGAATAGATCGCCTGGGCTAGGATAGAGGAGGTAGCGCATAGGCATCACCAGGTGGTAGATAATGATGAGGGAGACGATAGTGCCGCCTACTTTACTGCTCGTACGTATATACTGATTGGGGCTAGTCGGGAGGCGATTGATGAGGGGCAACCTTGCGAGTAGGTCTTGGTGCCAGCGTGCTGAAAAAAAGATGGTAGCGCAGCCGATCATGACAAAGGGGAAAATGCCGATCGGGAAAAGTACCCACGTCAATAGGTGAAAGACGACTAGCATGGTAAAAGCAAAGGGACGTATGCGTATAGATAATAAGCAAAAGGGGATGAGGACGTCAAATAGCATACCGCACCAGCTAAAGGCATAGGCTACCCAGCCGTGCTCTAGCAGCCGACCTATCAGAGGCGTATCGTACTTGCTCGGTAGCCACATCTTGAGGGGCTGGGCTGCTAGGAGCCAGTCGCTATTTATTTTCGCAATACCAGCGAAAAAATAGATACCACCTATCATCACCATCATACTATAGATCGTCCAGGCAGGTACCGTACGGCTAGACCGCTGTGGGTGGCGAGAGACGTCTAAGGAGTAGTTGGCCGCTGCAGGTAGCCATACCATTAGTAGGGCGATGAGGCTGATAGCGTAGTAGTGATTGAGGTAGTGGGTCTTATCCATGAGCTCGATGTAGGTCCAGGATAAGAACAGGAGGGTAGCGCTGAGTCGATATCGGTAACCTAGCACGACTCCTATGCTAGCTATGGCGCAGAGGATATATAGGCCGTAGGTCCACATGCCTAGCGGCTGTATCCACTCTAGCCCGTAGTAGCTAAAAAAGTAGGCCGGTTGGATATAGAGCTTATCGATCCACCCATAACTGGCAAAACGGATGAGGGATATCAGCACCATCAAACCAAAAAAGATGCGGAACACCGCAAGGGGTGCCGCATCTTTTTTACTCGTAAACCATGTGGTGTTATTAGTCGCCATCGGTATCTATAAAGTCTATGTTGACTCCCATCGACTGCACCATATCTATCTTGAGCAGAGGCACTAGGCGTTGCAAGTTGTCGTATGCACCGAGCATCTTTAGGTTGTCATTCTCTACCTGTGCGGCTAGGTCACTATCTAGACCGTCTATGGTGGCCACTGCACTAGTCACCTGATCTCTGATTATGTCGGATAGCTTGGAGTCTGCCTCTCGGATATCATCTAGGTAGTCGCTGTAGTCCATCAGGCTAGGTCCACGGCTACCATCCTGGGCAACGCCATTGAGAAAATCCTCAAATGCGGATAAGGCCGTCTTCAGGTACTTTTTGCTCTGCCCGCTATTGTGTAAGCTCTCTACTCGATCAGGTAGTGGCTTGTCACTAAAGACACCGGCTGGTATGCCTACCTTGCCTGCTCGCAGGTGTTTTTCGTAGTAGAATATAATATCATTGACCAAGAGGTCTACACTCGATGTAGCACTATTGCCCGATGCCGCTACGAAGTCATTGCGGTAACTGGTGACCCACTGCAATGCTACCTCACGACCTAGGTTAGCCAATCGACCTACTACAGCTTGTAGATACGCTGCCGCTGCTGGCGTAGATAGTCGCTCGACGATGGCCGCATCGCTTATGTCTCCTTGATACAGTAGGTAGTCCAGCGCAGGAAAGCCCTGCTGGTCGATCGTCGAGATGAGCTCTAGGTCGAATGCTACGCCATCAAGCGCAGCATCTATGCTATTGACGTCCGTCGGATAGGTATTGGCATGACTGCGTAAGGCCACAGCCTCTGCAGGGCCTATCTCGTACATACTCACCCGCTGCCACGAGGTGTAGGCCTGGTCTAGAGACTGGCGTAGGGCAGCTAGGTGATCCGTACTCGGACCCTCGTTAAAGGTTGCCAGGCTCTCCTCAAGTCCTGCTAGGTCATCGGTATAAGCCGTGTAGCTAGGTATGATGATATTATCTGCCCAGTGTGCCAACATCTCAGACCGATCGTAGGTGTCCGTAGCTGTAGTGTTATTGTCATTACATGCAGTACTTGTCAGGAGTACTGCTATGGTGATTAGGCTTAGGATACTGCCTATACTTGTCTTCATCGTATTACTACTTTGGTTAAGTTTAGTTAATGGTGGCTGCCTGTGCTACCGTCCAGTCAAATCGAGCGGCGATCTCCTCAGCAAGTGTCTCTAGGGTTGCCGTATCTACAGACCACAGTCCATCGTCTGCACCATATAGTCGATCGTTGATGTCTTGAATCTCGGCAGTAGTAAAGTAGGGCTCGTCTGTAGTAGTATTACGCGTAAATCTCAGACTATTGATAAAGCCGATTCCCTCTGATAGATCGTGAAATGCCGCCAGTCTATTATCAGCTTCGATCTCTCTCTGCGCTGCAGCTAAGTAGTATACCGCTCGTATGCCGATGACGTCCGAGACAGCGTCACGTATGAGGCTAGCCTGTAGGTCTCTCTCCTCGTAGTCACCCGCTACGATAGCAGCCCGACCCTTGATAAGGGCATCGAATATATCTTGTGTGATCCCTGCAAAATCACTGTCGCCCTCTACTCTACCTAGGTACTTGTTGAGAAAGAGGTCACTAGTACCTATCTCTGCTACGGGGTCACTAGGCGTACTTGCATTGCCGAATAAGTAACCGAAGGCTTCATCCCACTTGTGCTCCATGTTGGTGTATGGCTTACCATCTACCAGTACGCCGGCATCATTGTCTGCTCTGTTGCTGCCTTGGTCTAGGACAGAGGTGCTGAGGTAGTTATTGAGCATCTGATCTGCCATGAGGGCCCCGATGAGGCTTTTTTCTACGATCTGGTCAGGTTCTATACCTTTTGCGTTGATGTATCTTGCGGTACCGCTGTCATTGATCTGGCCGGGTACACCGGCACTTGCGGCGGTATTTCTCGCAGGATAAACGACTGCAGAGGACTCGATGATCGCATCATTTAATACCTGCCTGTAGATTGCTTGTTCGACGGTGTTGCTAGCAAAGTAGTCCTGCGAGGCAGCGACCTTACCGCTGACAGACTTAGTAGAGCTGTTGAGGGCGGTATCACCGAATGGGTCTGCACCCTCGGGATTGTTAAACATGTCCTGCAACCTCGTCAGATCGGACTGTATAGATCCTTCGTCAAAGTTGCCCAGGGCATCCGTCAATTCTGTAGCCATACGTATGCGATCGGTCTGCCCAGTGAAGCTGATCGTTGATAAACCATCTCTCTCAAAAGAGTAGGTTGTAGGCACTTCTAGATCGTCAGATGTACAACTGTTAAATAGCAATAGGCCACATCCGAGGGCCAGGGAGAGCACTTTTTTCATGTTATCTTTATTTAGATTTAGTCTATTTAGAGACGCAAAAGTACTTTTTGCCCTTTCATGTTGGCTTACATTTGGCAAGTTTTTTTGTCAGGCACTCGTAATTACTGTCACATCAGTGCTTTTTCAAACACTATCTTAGCGACTGTACCAAAAATCCCGACATGCTTAAGAAGCTCAAATCACTCTTTATTGTAGAAGACGATACGCCTAAGGCATCGGCTAGTACTGAGGCCTCAGCGGACAAGATCGAGACGGCCCCAGAGCCCGATACAAGCGAGCAGCTAGCAGATATGCCGGCGACAGAACTTAGCCAACTACCGCCAGACTCCAAGCCTGATGGTAAGTTTGTTAACGTACTGCTCAAGGCCATCGACGCAGCCAACGAAGAGGGCTTCGACTACCTAGAGTTTAAGCAATCTCTACAGTCACTGGCCAGTATGGATATGGACGAGGCTACTCGATACCAGTCGGCATTCGCCATGGCCAAGACGATGGGAGCAACTCCTAAGCAGTTGCTCAAGAGTGCTGATACTTATCTCAAAGTGCTTGACAGAGAGTCCAAGAAGTTTAAGCAAGCCCTGAGCAGTCAGCGCAGTAAGCAGGTCACAGGCCGCGAGACTCAGCTTAAGGATTTGCAGAAAGCAATAGCGCTTAAGAAGAAGAAGATCCAAGAACTGACAGCCGAGATAGAGGGGCATCAAGAAGAGCTAGGGCAGCAGAAAAAGAGCATTGAGCAGGCCAAGGCCAAGGTCGAAATGACGAATCAGCAATTCCAACTAGCTTATCAGTCCGTGGTCAATCAGATCACCAGAGATAGCGACCGTATGAAAAAGTACCTAGGGTAGTCGAAAAGACGATCTAGCGGTTTTTAAGAGTGTTTGTGGTGGTGACTACATATATTTGGTGTTGTGCAGAGTAATGCAGGGTCTATGGTGATACGATTATTGGTTAGGTGGAGTCTCGTAGGCTTGTGTATGGCGATAGCCTACATAGGCTTCAGCCAGCAGCGTACCCTCTCTAGCCAGTACATGTATAATATATACGAGCACAATCCCGCTTACGCAGGTCTCGATCGATCTCTCAGCGTCACAGCTATGTACCGCAGCCAGTGGACAGGTCTACTAGGTAGCCCGACGACAGCATACGTCAATGCGCATCTACCGTGGTATATATGGAAAGGTGCCCTAGGTGTGGAGTTATACTCTGATCGACTAGGGCCTCAGCTCAATTCTAGTTTCTCGATGTCTTACAATTATGTGCAGGGCTATGCACTGGGTCTTTTTAGCATAGGTGCCAGAGCAGGTCTTTTTCAGAGTAGGATAGACGGGTCGATTATCAGGACGCCACAGGGAGATTACGAGTCCGTTATCAATCACAATGATCCACGATTATCCAATACCGTCGAGCGAGGACTAGGGATGACCTACGAGATCGGTGTCTTTACTACATCGACTACTTGGGATGCAGGACTGACCGTATCACGCCTACCCAGTACCAGTATCACCGTAGGTCCATCAGAAGTGGCTCTAGCCCCACATGCGCTTGCATTCTTTCAGTACAAGTACAGGTGGAGTGATGACTTAATGATCAAGCCTTCTGTGCTAGTGCGAGCGGACCAGACAAGTGTACAGACTGATATCGCCTTAATGACAGAAATGTCTGGCAGCGTTTTTGGTGGTATAGGCCTACGAGGCTATGATTCGTCGTCTTTTGATGCCCTGGTTTTTACCGCTGGACTCACGATAAACGATAATTATAGGTTGATTTACAGTTTTGATACAGGGCTGTCAAATATTAAAAGAGTCAATCAAGGTACCCACGAATTGACGCTTAATTACAATTTGCGAAAGGTGATCGGCGCAGGACTTAATCCGCCTGTCATTTATAATCCTCGCAACCTCTAGTGCCTCAATGATGGGTAAGATGTTATCCATCATTACATTATGTATGTTGATCTGTGGTTATGTTCAATGTGCTACATATATTATGTTATTTTTAATATATCTAGGCTTACAAATTTGTTGCTTTGAGTAATATCATCCCAAAGTGATCGTTACAGTTAGGCTAAAGGTGTTAAACATTCTTCTGACAGGTGTCTGTCGCAAATTTAATTTTTGCATTTCAGATAGGTGCACTTATATTTGCGGCTTTCCTTGCTAAAGAGGATTGAGTTAAAGGTTAAATTAGTTTGAACAAAATGAGAAGATTAAGCAGTGTAATCTTCGGCCTCGGGGTCGTCGTATTGCTTCTATCATCATGTGGAAGACAGGAGTCTGGAGAACTGACAGGAGTTCTTGACAGACCAGGTTGGAGAGGTATTAATCCATATGGCATGGTCTATGTCCCTTCTGGGCAGTTGATCATAGGGCAGAGTGATCAGGATGTGTTCAGCACATTCACACAGATGCCCAAGTCGGTATCCATCCACGGATTCTTTATGGATGATACAGAGATTACTAACAATGAGTATCGTCAGTTCGTCAACTACACGAGAGATTCGATCGCCCACGTTATCATGGGAGATTTCTACGAGGACGACTTCGGCAATGAGCGGATTGACTGGGAGTACGAGCTAGACTACAGCGATGAGACTCTAGACGAGATGTATTTCCAAGGAGATATGGCTTTCGAAGGTAAGCGTGAGTATGACACTGAGAAGCTTGTCTACAAGTATCAGTGGGTGGACTGGCGTAGAGCTGCAGATGTCAACAACGCAACGAGAGCTTCTCTTATCAATGAAGAAGAAGTGGAGATTTACCCAGATACGCTTTGCTTCATTAGGGACTTCTCTTATTCGTACAATGAGCCATATGCCCGAAATTATTTCTGGCACCCAGCTTACGATGACTACCCAGTAGTGGGTGTAGACTGGAATCAAGCTCGTGCATTCTGTAACTGGAGAACTAAGCTGTGGAATGACTACAAAGGAGAAGAAGAGCCAAACTCAGAGCAATTTAGACTACCGTTCGAGACAGAGTGGGAGCACGCTGCTAGAGGTGGTAACGAGCTCGCTCCATATCCATGGGGTGGATACTATGTCCGTAATGCCAAGGGATGTCTACTGGCTAACTTTAAACCTGGTAGAGGTAACTATCCAGAGGATGGTGGTCTATACACCGTGAAAGCTGATGCATACTTCCCGAATGACTACGGTCTATTCTGTATGGCGGGTAACGTGTCAGAGTGGACAGAGACTGCCTTCCATGAGAATGCATATACACACGAGCATGACCTCAATCCTAACTACACGTACAATGCTCTAGAGTCAGATCCTGAGGTGTACAAACGCAAGGTGATCAGAGGTGGCTCATGGAAAGATATCTCTTACTACTTACAGACAGGTACGAGACACTGGGAGTATCAAGACACGACGAAGTCTTACATAGGCTTTAGATGTGCATTGACTTTCTTGGGTAGATCTATCAACGACTTTAACTAGTTCGTATTACTTAACATCAGAAACTATACTGCCAGCGTTCCGCAGTTATCATCCTCTTTGCTAGGGATGGTGGCTTTGTGGTGGGAGTACATTTTATAACTAACTGTATCTTAAATTTCAACACAATGAGTTTTATCAAGTCAAAAGGATTCAAGTATTTCAA
>CAYMFD010000093.1:0-15708 GCA_964389475.1 uncultured Saprospiraceae bacterium | reverse complement strand
CAGGAATGGAGGCTTAAAGATAAATAATGACAATCGCTAAATCATGTAGTATCCCGTGACACGACTTTCCACTAGCTACTGATACAGTCACAGACCATAATACTCAGTTTCACTCCAAGTCGCCAATGCGACTTGCTACAGCTAGAATCCTGCTTTAAGTTAAAGTAGTACATCACTACCGCTGTACTTTTAGTGAAAACGATCGATATGTCTATAATTAGTATCTTTTGTCCAGTAGTGCTTCTAATGGCAGTACCTTTTTTACTGTCTGCTCAAGTCCCTTGTGCACCTGGTCAAGACTCGGTCGTACACCAACTATCAGACGACAAGCTACAGCTCAACAATGACGGTACCATTATCTCAGGATTATCAGGGGACCACGACAGCGCTATGCGTAACGTGAGCCTATGGATTACAGGTGCTGACCCTAACGGCAATATCATCACAAGTATTCGACACGGTCAGCGTAATGATTGGCGAGCGGGTCTCACGGGCTACTACGACGATTGCATTGATTTTGATAGGATTCATCACATCACTGCTGATGACATGAGTAGATTCAGACATCTGCAGGCTACAGCGAGGCAAAACAATAGGCCCATCGACTGCGATGCTATCCCTCTGAGTATACTTATGTACCCAGCGTATGGCAATACCAACGTGCAAGATTCGATACTTACCCAGCTTACTCGACCCTACTTTTACGACCAACCAGAGGCTGGTATGGACTTCGGTGATGGTATCTACGATCCTTGTGCTGGTGACTACCCTATCGGTATCATAGAATGTAATGTTAACAACCGTGCTAGCCAGTCAGCACCATCGATGAATGACTTTATCAGTGAAGTAAGCGTCTATGCCTTGACCAATGACTGGGGCATAAACGCCATCTTGATGCACTTCACCCTTGCCTTTGACTGTGTTGACCCCATTCATATCATAGCTCTAAGAATGAACAGTTTGGCAGACACGGACTATATCCGGTCAGGTGTCAGTATCCACATCCCTCTCGCAGACGATCAAGAAACAGCTTACTCTCAAAGTACCGAATGTCCACTGCTATACACTAACCGCTCAACAGAAGATGTGCCGACAATATCCAGTATCTCCTATCTCCGTGGACCACAAATAGGATTCTACTTTCTCAGAGACAGCAGTAATCAAGTTATCCGAGATGACACCGGCCAGCCTATCTATGATTATTCGTTTATCAACACCCGCGACCCAGACACCTTAATTCAGCTTAGCAGCTTCTCTCACTACCTACCTGTCTACGACCAGCCAGGTCTCATAAATGACGAGACATATCTCCAAATGGGGCTGGGTAACTTCAGTGATGGCACCCCTATCACCTATGGAGGTACAGGCTACGATACTACCAGCACCGCTTACACCAAGTATGCCTTTGAGGGTACGCCGTACGACAATAATACCTGGACCACAGAAAGCCTACTGTCCGAGAACCGTCCAAGCGGACTGCTGCTGGGCTTACAGCAAGGCACCCTGCGAGCAGGAGCCATAAATGACCATCTCTTTATGCTACGTACGGGCAGCATAGATCCCAACGACCTTACTACATCAACCGCGACCTACATTAACGATACCGAGAAGTGGCTGGAAGAGATACTCCCGTACTGTAATCGAGACGTCTGCAGTGTACTTACTAGCACTGACCAAGAAGAGACCTCATCGTCTAGTCGACCTCATATCTGGCCCAACCCTGTACAATCTAGACTCATGGTCGACACTTATATAGAAGGCACCTATACGATCTATAGTACGATGGGTCAAGATATCCAATCTGGTACTATCTCTAGCGATGGTATCGACGTATCTATACTGCCCAGTAGCACTTACATCCTAGAACTCAGAAGTAGGGATGGGGATGCATCCTCAAATGGCTTTATAAAGCAGTAAGTGGATCAGATAGAGCGGCTCCTTAGAAATCATACTGTACAGAGAACCTTGCGAAAAACGGCACTCCTGGCGTAAAGTGTATCTCTTCGACGGGTGCCACTTCGTTCATCAATCGTGACTCGGTGGCAAACTGGGCCTCATTCCACTCAACGTCAAAGAGGTTCTCCACGATAACGCCTAGTGTCAGCTTATTCCAAGTATATGAGGCATTGAGGTCGGTGACCCAAAAGCCTTCTGCTGTCAGTGTATTGTCCTCATTGGCTGGTCTATCCATCAAGTGTCGTAGCCTGATACTAGATGAGAAGCCACCGTCTTGGTAAGACATACCACCTGCTAGCGTAGATATAGGTGCCAGCGGTATAAACTGCTCCCCCTCTGGCTCATCAACCGCCCTAGCGATCGTGTAGTTAAAGTCACCATCTATGTACCAGTGGTGTGAGATAGATCGTCGTACGCTGAGGTCCAAACCCCTGCGGAATGTATGACCACTTGGTTCGACGATACCCTCATCGCCCACATAGACGAACTCCTGGCTCATATCCAGTATCCACAGGCAGGCATCTATCATCATCTCATCGGTAGGCTTCCAGGTCGTACCGAGGTCTACACCTCTCGCCGCAGGTAGGATGTCACCAGACACATCAGTAGCCGATAGTATAGCCGTACGAGCATCATTACTATGAAAACCAACACTAGCCTTAAGGTAGGTCTGCCACTGCTTGTTATGTCGATACGATAGGTTGACCTTAGGTGATAGGATCATGGCATCGGCCGTCTCGCGGCTAGGACTAGGCTCTAGTAAATCCGTGTAGGCAAAATCAAAGCGGTCTAGCCTAAGGCCTGCACTGACAGCTAGCTTGCCTCGTCGTAAGTCCACCTGCGTGTAGAGGCCAGTATTGACCTCCCGTACGTCACCTAGAGCAACTCTACTGAGTGTCTCTACCCTATTGGCAGTACGTGATAGCTCTACGTCATCGACTCGGTCAGCTCGCACCATGGTTCCTACTATGAGGTCGCCATCCATACCCGCCAGGGTAAAGCTACGATTGATACTCAGGTCTCCACCGACCATACGCCTAGACTCGGACTGTCTTATCTGGTCTCCACGATCAGGATTATTCAACCTAAACGTAAAGTTGGAGTAGAGCTCAAAGTCGTAGTCTACTATGTAGAGATTACTCTTTAGGTAAGTGTTACTGCTCAATGGCTTGACGACTTTGACGCTAGCACTAGTCCTAGAGGTGTTGCCGCCCTCGGTATCGTCGATAGCGCCAAAACGGCTAATCATACCGGAGTCAACAGCACGCTGGGGTATCTGCCCCGAGGCATCCCACTCACTCGAGAAGTGACTGACCTTGACAGATAGCGAGGTTCCATCTGTGAGAAATGTAGAGTAATTGACCATCGCATTTATACGCGATAGACCCTGCGGCGACTCAAAAGGACCATCAGACTGTAAATACTCGGAAGCTACATATAGATTGTGGCCATCGACACCACCTAGCAAGTCTAGCATACCTACAGCACGGCGTGTACCGAACTGCCCCATCTCAAGGCGAATCATACTATTATCGATCCTGTCTTTGGTTATAAAATTGACCTGACCTGCGGTAGCAAAGTTGCCTACAGCTGTCTTATGAGGCCCTTTGCTAAAGTCCACCTGCTCTACCGTCTCTGGTATGAGGAAGTGCAGGTCACTATATCCCTGACCGTGGGCATGAGACACCATATTAACAGGCACGCCATCGACACCGATCGTGATATCTGTACCATGGTCTATGTCAAAGCCTCTGAGGAAAATCTGCTCCGCCTTGCCACCCCCAGCATGCTGAGCTATGAAGAGTCCAGGTACCTTACGTAGTATCTCCTGCGACGACCGTACCGGATTAGTCGCTAAGTCTAGCTTGACCGTCTGGCTCAGCGTACTAGTAGAGGCGGATATCTGTACTTGCGAGAGATTGACGGCTACAGCTGCAAGCTTTATCGTCAGTGCCTCACCGAGGTTTATCGTATTTAGTGGTATACGTAGTGTCTCATGACCTACGTAACTGACCTCTAGTGAGTCGTCGATCTCTACCTGGCGTAACGTAAAGTATCCCAGTACGTCCGTTATACTGACTTGGTCACGTACGGTAACTACGGCGGCCTCTAGTGGCTCACCATCTTGCGAGACTACCTGTCCCCTCACATCGATAGGGTGTGGGCTAGCAATAAGGGTCGGAATACTGAAAAGACAAAAAAAGAAAAAGAAGAAAAGTGAAGTGGTGTAATCGTGTTTCATGGTTTTCAGTTGATAGTACGATTATACATATTTTTTACATCTCGATTGGCACTGCGTTTTTGATATTCCGCTTGTGCATAGTATTGGGCCTTGCCTGGATCTTCTATTAGGGTGAGGTATACATCTGCATATTCGAGGTTCATATTATGGCCGCTGTCCGTATCATCTTTGAGCATGACTAGGATCTCATCAGCTAGAGCATCTGCTTCTGCTAGTCTACCCTGTCCCTTGTACAAGTGTGCGAGGCTGATATAGAATCCTACCTCTGGTATAATATCTATAGCCTCCTGATAGTACCGCTCTGCTGAGACTAAGTCTTGATTAGCCATAGCGACGTCACCTAGTGCAGCTACCGCAAAAGGATAGTTGGGTCGTTGACTCAATATAGCCTCAAACGTCGACTGCGCCTCTTCGACACGGCCCATATCTAGGTATATCTCTCCAAGAGTAAGCATCGCCCATGCCGTTTCTTCGCTACCAGGTACGCCAGCTTTGACAGCCATGATCATTGCATCTATAGCTCCATCTAAGTCTCCATTGATCTGTCTCAGATAGCTCACTCTAGAGTACGATCTGAGATCTGGACGTAACTGGACCATTCGATCCACTAGGGCTATTGCTTTCTCATAATTACCTAACTCTACATTAGCATCGACAAGCACACCATGTATCTGCGCATTAGCCGGATTAATGAGAGCTGCTGCAGTACCTGTCTCTAGCGCATCGCTAAAGTCATGCAAAGACAATTGTACACCTGCCTTGGTCATCAAGGTCAAGAATTGCTCATCCTTGGTAATCTTATCCTTCTCGAGATTACCATTGAGCAAATCCAGCGCTGCAGGATAGTAGTGTCCATGTTCTCCTGTGACTCTGGCCTCTTTGATAAATAAGTGTGCTAGTCTGACTGCAGACATCGCGTCGTCGTGGTCAGCATTTAGTTTTTGTACTAGTGATCCGTAATCATTCTGAACTTGATCCCACTCTATACCGAGCTGGATCTCGGGTGAACGATCTAGAAGTTCGGCCTGACTATTAAAAGAATAATTGTCAACCTCTTGCAAGATCGAGAATGCGTACAAGGCACAAGCGATAGCTAGAAGTGCAATGGCTTTAAATATGATTTTGTGTTTCATAATTGTGAAGATTACAGATTAGAGAAATGGTTTCACAGTCATGTACGAGAGCTTAGACCTAAGTGGATTCTTTTGGGTTAATCTTTTTAAGATTTACCATAAAAAAGAGGGGGCAGCTCCTTCACGTGAGCTACCCCCTACTAACCATCACCTCAAAAAAACTTTTCTAATTGACTTTAAAGAACTTGCTTGTATATCTGTGACTAGCATTCTGCATTATGATCACGTACATGCCATTCTCCAGACCAGAAACATTGATCTGGGACTGAGCTTGTAGACTGGCTCCCGTGTATACCACTCGGCCACCTACGTCTGTAATAGTGACATCTGCTCCCTCAAGCATCTCCGTACTTTCGCCCAGAGCGATATTAAGTACATCTCCAGTCGGATTAGGGTAGAGATTAGGTGCTGCATAAGTCGGCAGTATATCCTGGACAGATACTACGCCTACCCTATTATCAATATAAATCGCCGAGGCACCATCAAATGCAACATTGTAAAAAGGTACTACGTCGCCGTTCACTCCCATCTCAAAGGCTAAGACCCTACCGCCTCCATTCGCTCTCTCTGCGATGAAAACCAGGTCGTTATCCTCGTCATATGATACATCTACGGGATTACCGAGTAGCGTATTAGCTCCTGCAACCCGTACTTCTTCGCTGGCATCAATGACACCATCGGCGGAGGCCGCTATCCAGCCATTTATGACACTGTAAGCACCGTCGTCAGCCACAGCTCCTGATCCTACATCTGTCAAGAGCATCATGTCACTCGCCTCTACGTAAGTGATGCCATGCGTCCTCACGATACTAGGTACTGCCACCGACTGAGTAATATCGATGGTCCCGGTACTGGACAAGAAGTCTCTTATCACAGCTACATTCTCACTATTGTCCTCGATGGCATACATCGTACCGTCACTAGCGAGGTCTATCCCCCATAGATTAATAGGAGAGGTAACTACTCGGTCTAGGGTGATGGCACCTTGGTCGATGTCATAAATCACAAACTGGTTGACCTGACCATTGCCGTCGCTAGCATCCTGTGCTACTACAAGCTTACCAGCCTGTACCGTCAGTTCGCGTCCATTGCTGAAGTCTGATGTAGACGTGGCGATCAGCCTCGGTAATACTCCTTCTCTGAGATCGGCTAGTACATCGCCATATGAGTTGACGACATTATCTGTCCTATTGAGCTGATAAAGGATATCGTTGTCGCTATCGTAGTGAATACCATCAGCATCCTCTGCCATCACCTCAAATAAGTCGAAGTCGATACGGTCCTCTAGCACGCTAAAAAGACCTACCTGCGTGCTCGTATTACTAGATACGAACAACTGTCCGCTGGCGGCGCCTACAGGTGGAGCAGATAACTGTATCTCACCGCTACATGCACCCGTACCACTGTGTGGCATTGCTAGGTAAGGAAAGGTAGATGAGAAAGCTAGATCATTGTTCTCCACCCCTGTCGTGTAAGTTAATGCTGCTAGTAGCGACGGTGTGACTGGGCTAGGACTAGACGCTGGGTCATAATCATCATACCACAGACCTATGGCTGCAAGTACTAGGCCACTGACAGCCTGCAGTTCGATTCTCGTCACGTCATCCTCTAGTCTACGACCATTGGGAAAACCATCCATATTGGGTATAAACTCTAGCTCTGCAGTCTCATTGAACGGTGCGACGGTCAGGCCGATCGCCGCTGCTTGTATAAGCCCCAAAGAGCTAAAATTGACGTCATCTCTAGGTGTGACTGGCACTGCCATATTAAGACGTAGCATGTCTCCACCATTGGGCAAGAAGTTATTGATAAAAGGCTTACCCGCCGCTAGTGGATTACCGTCCTTACCCGTTGCCAGCTGATAAGGTATGGCATTGGGTACACCGGTATGGAATATCGGCCATAGATCCACCGACCTAGGCTTACCAGGTATAAGTAGTAAGTCTGCAAAAGACTCAAAGGCTGTACCAGTGAGGTCTCCGCCTCTCAGTCCACTGACTCCATCAGCGCCATTGGTAAAGTCAAAAGCACCCAGAGATGCCTCCTGCACTCGCAAGGCTGCGAATGCAGGCACGGCACCGCCGAACAGATCATCATCCATGTACAAGGCCAACTCGGGATTATAGAAGTACTCATCTAGGCTAGTCTCCGCGAGTTCTTGATATGGCGTGATCGAATTCCAAAAATCTTTATCTCCTACTGGTATTACAGCTTCGTTAGTCAGTGGCATACCTAATCTTGATACTTGTACCCAGTCACCCATGTACGAGGGGTTGTCACTGCTGCTTAGTGTAGTCATAGCAGGTCGACTAGCAGATGCCCATACACCGATCACATAATCAGCGTCGAGAATATTAGTAGGCGTTGCAGGTGCAGATGCTTTACGTAGTGTAGAGATCGGCACTTGTATAGCTAGTGCACTGACATTGTAACATGCGAGGCCGTCTCTGCTGGGACCATCTTGACGAGACGAGTTACCTAAGTCAAAAATGCCGCCTAGATCTACAAAGAATGGATCATCCGTAGGTCCAGCAAATACCTGCTCACCAGTAGACGCCGTAGCGATACCAGCATTCCAAATATTGCTATAGCTGACCCCTAGTCCGACAGGGCTATTGATCGATCGACTACCGATATTATTAGGCGGTACTATACCGTCCGTAACGATTGTCTCAAATGTGACACCTCCATCTAGGCTCCGCTCTAGGGTATAGGTCGCTTTCTGATTTTGCTGACCTAGTCTGACATTAAAAAAGGTAGTAGGGTCTTCATTGACAATGTCAAATGTGAAGCGATAGGTTACTTCGTCACCAGGGACGCTAGCATCGTTGTCAACGTGTATCTCATAGCGTATATTCTCACCAAAGGAGTAGTAGTTAGGCCCTCCGTGTGGTAACTGTAAGGGTACATAAGTAGCTATGATCGTAACCATGTCTGGGTTGTCTGGACTCCTAAAAGCGTAGAGGTCCACATTGTCTGCAAGCGGGTCACCAGATATTAATGGTGCCTCTCTATGACTAGAGGCCTGCAGTGCTACTGAGGTACTAGCCACAGCTATGATGGCTAGTAAGAGCTGTTTTATATATTTCATCTTATTGTGTTTTTTATAAAGTGGATAATGCCAGAGATTACTTGATCTCCGTACCCCTCCATGGCTGCGCTACGTAAGGGAATGAAGTAGTGAAGGCAGCATCATTGCCATCTACACCTGTACTAAAAGTCAGAACATCGATCAGCTCTGGCGTTACGGGACTCGGGCTAGTGCTAGGATCATAGTCGTCGTACCACAGCCCGATCGCTGCTAGTACTACACCACCTACGGCTTGTAACTCGATACGCGTCACGTCATCCTCGAGTCTACGACCATTAGGGAAACCATCCATATTGGGGATGTACTCTAGATCAGCAGTAGTATTGTATGGTGCCGTGGTCAAGCCGAGTACAGCCGCCTGTAATAGTCCTAGCGAGCTAAAATTAGCGTCGTCGCGAGGGGTAGCTGGTACAGCCATATTGAGCCGTAACATGTCTCCGCCATTGGGTAAGAAGTTATTGATGAATGGCTTGCCAGCGGCCACAGGATTACCCTCCTTGCCGGTTGCTAACTGATATGGTATAGCGTTAGGTACACCCGTATGGAATATAGGCCATAGGTCTACAGATCGTGGATTACCAGGTATCAAGAGCAGGTCGCCAAAGGTCTCAAAGGCTGTACCCATAAGGTCTTGCCCACGTAGACCGCTGACACCATCAGCGCCATTGGTAAAATCAAACAAGCCTAGTGCTGCCTCCTGTAGGTGTAGATTAGCAAATGCAGGTACGGCGCCACCGAACTGATCGGCATCCATGTACAGTGCTAACTCAGGATTGTAAAAGAACTGGTCGAATGTCGTATCGGCAAACTCTTGGTATGGCGTCATTCGGTTCCACATATCTTTAAAGCCGATAGGTATGATTGCCTCATTGGTCAGGGGCATACCGAGTCTAGACACCTGTACCCAGTCACCCGAGTAATCTACTGCCCCACCATCTGATAGGGTCTTAATCGCTGGGCGGCTAGCTGAGGCCCACACGCCGATTACATAATTAGGATCAAGGATATTGTCAGGTGTGTCGCTAGCACCGGCCTTGAGCAGGGTGCTGATCGGCACTTGTATAGCGATCGTATGACAGTTGTACTTAGCTAGACCATCACGCGACGGACCACTCTGTCGTGGTGCATCACCGAGATCAAAAATACCGCCGAGGTCTACAAAGAATGGATCATCGATAGGCCCTGCAAATACTGTCTCGCCAGTAGAGGCTGTCGTAATGGCACCAGCGAAAAGCTCGGCATAAGTCGTACCCAGCCCTACTCCACTCTCTATGGAGCGAGGCCCAATATTGTTAGGCGGCACGATACCATTTACTATAATGTCTTCGAAAGTAGCTCCACCATCTACGCTACGTTGTAGCGTGTAGGTCGCTTTAAGATTTTGCTGACCCAGTCTGATATTAAAGAAGGTAGTCGGGTCTTCATTAACGATGTCAAACGTAAATCGATACGTTATCTCATCCCCAGCTACTGCAGCATCATTATCGATGTGAATCTCGTAGCGGACATTCTCTCCAAATGTGTAGTAGTTAGGACCACCATATGGTACCTCTGCCGGTATATAGTTAGCAATGATCGTGATCGTATTAGGATCGTCAGGACTACGAAAAGCGTAGAGGTCTGTGTTATCCGCTAGTGGATCGCCTGCGATCAGTGGCGCCTCTCTATGGGAGGAGGCGACAAGGACTGTCGTCGAAAAAACTAGTAGCAAGAAAAGTGTAATCTGTTTCTTCATGATGCTGTAAGTATTTGGTAATTAAATCATGGGCAAATGCCCACACCTCTACTTACGTGTCATCAAAGCGATCCGGATTTATGCTCTAGTAAATAAATCGCCCTACACCTTACAACCTCAACAAATCAATCGTCGTAATAACCTTACTAGCAATAGGTTAAACCTAATCTTCGGATTATTAAATCACTTGTTTTGGTAATAGAAAAGATGTTAATGATCTATCGATTGAAGTCCATCTTTCGAATCTTAACGTGGCACCTCGCCGTCTGTAGACTCACCCTTTGACAAAAGCTCAGGGACTACTCCAGACCTATCTGAGGTCTGACAGACAGCTATCTAGCAAAAGGGAGTTATTAGACGATATCCAGCAGGTAGAGGCTTGTCTGGGACAATATTATAAAGCCAGGCTCCTAAATTCTTGATAAGCTCAGAAGTACTGTAGTACGCTGGTACGCTAATACATGACTGGACAGAACGCTATCCTTCGTCGAAGCGACCAACTATGGATCAACTAACGGACAAGCGGCAACTATGTCGTAGCCTCTTGATCAACGGTACATAAAGAATACATGAAATTACACCCCTGCCGTACCGATAAGTCGTGACAATGTGGGCGAGGTGGCTCCTCCTGCTGCTTCTATCGTGATAGCATAGGTACCTGTACCCGCCTCATAATCGACAGGTATCAATACGTTACCATCGTCAAAGACCGTAAGCGGTATAGGTGCTACTCCATCTTTAAGCGACCAGAGCTGGTATGCTTGGTCGTTATCAATAGGAGGTAGGTTGACCGCCTGCAGTAGATTGGCCTCACCACGTTCGTCTGTATGTAGGTATAAGCGAGTACTAGGATAAGCATCCGTCGCTGCGAACAAGACCCTGCGGGTAGTCGGAGCACTCATCATCTCTAGGGCATCAATCTGAGGCTTGCGGACCAGCTCTAGTGAATCGCAGGCGGCAATCGCACGATCATGCTCACGTTGTAGGTCGCCATACGCCGATGATGTCGTAAAGTATAAGACCGCAAGACCCGCCGCAGCAAGCGCCAATAAACCCGTCAACCAAGACAAGCCACTACCGCCCTTTGTGTCTGTATTGCCCTTGGCATTGTTGCCGGCAGCACTATCCGCTGGTGGTTTCGTCTTATCGCCATGCTGCGTCACGAAGTCCAGAATAGATCGCTCTAGTGCTGGTGGTGGCGTGATCGCTTTCTCTCTCGCGAATAACTGGAGGCTATCTTCTATCTTCCTAAGATCTAGACTTAAGTCCGGATACTTGGTCAGATACAAATCTACCTCCCTCATCTCTTGCATGGTAAGCTCCCCGAGCACATACTGCTCTAGCAATCCTGATGCACGTATCTCTTCTATCCTCATAATGACCATAGATTTGATAAGAGATAGATCAGCAGTAGTAAGACCCCCAGGAAGTAAGCTCTCTCCTTAGTCAATGACCCTCGTAATATGTCTAATCCTTTTTTCACTCTCGTCTTTATAGTACCTAAGGGTATGTCAAATTCTGTTGAGAGCTCTCGCTGACTATAGCCCCGTAAGTATAGATACTCCAACACAAAGGCGTACTTCTCGTCTAGTGACGAGAGTAAACTGCTCGTATCTAACCCTTCTAGGTTATCAACTACTGCCTCACCCTTATGTACGTGTGTATCGAGCGAATCGGTTTTTTCTTGAAACTCAAAAGACTTGAGTCGCTTGACATCGATGCTAGTATTTCTGACTATCTGAGCGATCCAGGTGTAGAAAGACGCTTTCTCCTCCTCGTACTGGTCAATGCTATTCCAGATTTTTAAAAAGCTTTTTTGCAGCGCATCTTCTGCATCGCCTGAGTTACCCAATACCCGTACAGCTATACCATATAGCGTACTCGAGTAATGTGTATACAACATAGACAAGCCTTGCTGCTTGCCTTGCCGTAAATGCATTATAATCTCCTGTGGTCTAGTCATTTCGATAACTCATTCTGTTCTTCATCATACGCTACTACCCTGCACTACTATTGCTGTTGAGTCTACTCTACACCGTGCATTAACTTCTTGATGATAGGGTTAAGCGCTATCCCAAGTAAGCCCAGCCCGATCGGTACTACGGTAAATATCAAGAAGAAGGTCTGCAGGTCATAAGTCGCCGTGATCTCTTCGATCTGGCCACCCATCTTACCAGCCACCTTGTTACCGATAGCGATCGCAACGTAGTATACCCCAAACATAAGGGCAATCATACGACCAGGCACCAACTTACTGATATAAGATAGACTCACAGGCGATAGACACAGCTCTCCCAGTGTATGGAAGAGGTAGGCAAAAACCAACCATATGATACTAACGCTAGCCACCTTGGCTCCTGCTGGTATACCGGAGGCACCCCATGCTAATGCGGCAAAACCTATACCCAATAGTATCAGGCCGAGACCGTACTTGGTCGCTGCCGAGGGATTGTACTTACTCTCCCACCACTTGCTAAACATCGGAGCAAACATGATGATAAACAGAGAGTTAAGGATACCAAACCAAGTGGCCCCTATCTCTACCTCGTTTTCCTTGACCTCTCGTACCGTTGCTCTGATCAGTGGAGATGGCTTGCCCTCTGCCGCTGTGAGCTCTACCGCTCTAGCAGCCTTCTCCGCTCCCATGTAGATATACTTACCTCTGACCTGCACGACATTGACCTCGTCACCTACAGTCAGGTCGATAGGCTCCACAATCTTGACCTGCTCTATGCCCTGCTCCGTAGGTACATCCACGATAAATGACTGAGAGCTCAAGTCTCTGTTGATCATCCAAAAGACGATACCCCATATGATCACAAAGCTCAGACCAAGACTGATATTACTCAGCGGATACGAACCATACGTCTGCTTAAATAAGCGTATCAAGACGTACGTAATGATCCCTAGGGGAACGACTGTAATCAAAATATTAGACACGATGAAAATAGTAGCCCAGGAGCCCTCCATCACACGATTGGTATAGTCATTAGCAAAGATCGTCATCGACCCACCAGCCTGCTCAAAACATGCCCAGAAACAGACCGTCATGATACAGAATATGATAATGGCAAACATCCGATCTCTCGTCTGATTGGGGTATCGGATAATACGGCTGATGATCAACACGAAAAATGCAATCACCCCGGCTAGGATATAGTAGTTACTGTAGTCTGTACCGCCGAACTCAAGTAGGTTGTTGCCGCCTATCTTGGCTAGAGGATCATTGATCACCCACGTGATACCGATAAAGGCACTGAGCCACATCAAGACCTTGTCAAAACCCGTAAATGGGTTGAGGCGGTCTCCCTCAAACTCTAGTCTATCATCATCATCGTCCTCAGCAGCCACGGGCTTGTCTCCTACCGTGCCGAAAATGTCACTGGCAAAGTAGAACTGCAGCATACCGAGAATCATAAAGATCCCCGCGAGCCCAAAACCATAGGACCAAGACACCTTCTCACCGATGTAACCGCACAACATGATACCCAAGAAGGCACCAGCATTCACACCCATGTAGAATATCGTATAGGCGCCATCCTTCTTCTGCGGATGGTTCTTGTACATCTCTGAGATGATCGACGTCATATTGGGCTTAAAGAATCCATTACCGACAATCAGCAGGCCTATACCGACAAACATAAAGATCTTATGAAACTCCAGCGCCATCGATATGTGGCCTAGTGCCATGACGGCCGCACCTATGATGACGGCCTTCTTATACCCTATCTTCTTATCAGCTAACCACCCACCGACTATAGGCGTCAAGTAGACTAGTGACGTGTAGGTACCATACAGAGATAGCGCCTCTACACTCGTCCAGTCCCAACCACCGATACCGATCGAAGACATGAGGAATAGTACGAGGATGGCTCGCATACCGTAGTAGGAAAATCGCTCCCACATCTCGGTGAAAAAGAGGACAAATAGCTGTGACGGATGCCCTAGCACCTCTGGTTTGATCTCTATTGTATTCGCTTTTGACATAGCTGAGTGCTTGATTCTTCGTTAGGTTGTATTGTATAAATCTCTTAGTTATTGATCGATGGGTCTGCTAGCTCGAAGCCCTCTTGCTCGAGGCCCTCGACATTACCCTCTTCTGCACCATGCGTGAGTCGCTTGAGTGGCTTGAGTAGTAATAGGACTAGGATACCAAATAGCGTGCAGAATACGGCGATACCCGTAAAGATCTCAAACTCTCCTGCAGACTGGCTAAACTCTCCTACGAGCCCTGCCACCTTATTACCTAGACCTGTAGCTGCGAAGTAAGCCCCCATCATAAACGAGGCGTACTTGACTGGAGCTAGCTTGGTAATAAACGACAGCGCCACGGGCGAAGCACATAGTTCTCCGATGGTATGTAGTAGGTAGGCAAGGACCAACCAGATCATAGCGGCCTTCTGTGTTACAAGGTCACCTTCCATCTCGACCTCCATGCTTGCCTTGGTCATAAATAAGAACCCTAGTGCCATGATAATGGTACCTAGTGCCATCTTAAACAGGGAACTACTTTCCTTGCCCGCTTTCTTCCACCATACCCAGAAACTGGCTACAGCACCACCTAGCGTAATGATAAAGAAGGCATTAACGGACTGAAACCATGCGGATGGTACCTCGAAATTAAACGCGTCAATAATCCGATCTGTCTTCTGCTCTGCGTAGAGATTCATCAGACCACCCGCCTGCTCAAAAGCACCCCAGAAGACGATGATAATCAAAAAGCTGAGGAACATAACGAGCATACGATCTTTCTCGACTTTGGTTAGTGGTCTAGCGGCGGCAGCTTTCTGTTCTGGACTGCCATCCTTAACGGACTCGCCCACTCCCTCTAGGTACTTAAGTCCCCACATATAAACGATCTGACCTAGTAACATACCTACGCCAGCCAAGCCAAAACCATAGTGCCAGCCATACTTAGCAGCCACATATCCTGTCGCTAAAGCACCGAAAAATGCACCGAGGTTGATACCTATATAAAACCAGTAGAAGCCAGAATCACGACGATCATCACCAGGTGCATATAGACCACCTACCATGGTAGATATATTGGGCTTGAGGGCTCCTACACCGAGTATGATTAGTGCTAGGCCCGTAAAGAATGCCCACTCCGCCTGTACAGCGAGTACGCCGTGTCCTAGACAAAGGAGGAGTCCACCTACCATTACAGCCTTTTTCTGACCTATGAACTTATCAGCGAGTATACCTCCAGGGATAGACATCACGTACACGAGCATGGTGTACCAACCATAGAAGCTAAGTGTAGCCTCATTGGACCAGCCCAGTCCTGGGTGAAAATCATTAGTAGAACTCCAGATATCTGGCTTAATCAGCGGTGCTGCGATAAACAATGTCAAGAGAGCTCGCATACCGTAGTACGAAAATCGCTCCCATAACTCGACAAAAAACAAGACGAAAAGTCCTTTGGGATGTCCCATAAACTCTTCTCTGCTTAACGCTTTTGCATTACTCATACGCCGTCCTTGATTTGGTTAGGTGGCGTAAAATAGATTTTTCTGTGTGAATGGAGTAAAAGTCAGGTAGAAGATTTGGG
>CAYMFD010000092.1:0-15767 GCA_964389475.1 uncultured Saprospiraceae bacterium | reverse complement strand
GGGATACTACATGATTTAGCGATTGTCATTATTTATCTTTAAGCCTCCATTCCTGCTTTAGCTAGACTCATAGTAGCAGCAATTTTAGTTGTAAGCTGATTAAGATCTATGTAGGTATAGAATAGTAACACGTAATTATGAAGAAGTTTTTTTCTAGAAATACGGATTGGGTAATTTCAAGGATTAAGTTGATTAATGTTGGTGTGATCAAGCAAGTAATTGGTAGCCTTCTTGGTCAGATCCTTCCCATCATGTTCGGCGTCTATCTTGGCTTTGCTATGAACAATTACGGAGAACGGCTACGATTGAATAATCAAGCTGATGTCTACAGATCGATGCTCGTCAATGAGATTAAAGAGAACCATCAAGCGATCATAAGCGTACATGACTACCATAAAAAGCTAGTTGCAGACTTTGATACTTTACTCACTCAAGAGAGTATAGCAGAGAGCTTTAGAAGTAGCAATTTTAGAGGATTTCGACCCGGCTTTGTCAGTAGTAGTGCATATGATACGGGTGTCCAGACGGGCATTATCCAAGAGTTAGGCTTGGAGCTGGTGCAGATCTTAAATCGATTGTATACCCTCCAAGGCAAGTACAATCGATTTAACGAAAATATGGTGTCTTCTTTTTTATCGAATACCTATCCCGAGACTAATGCTGAAGTAAGAGGAGTTATTGCCTCTGCATCTATGAGCATGAATGACGTGGTGTATTTTGAGCAAGAGCTGGTAAGCTACTACGAGCAGTTACTAGATCGAGAGATGATCTTGTCGGGCCGTGAATAGTAGCCACTTACCCCATGGATAGTGCTTAGTTGCTGATCGTGGTAGTCCCTCTTATAGTTATCGTGGCTGGAGAGTAACTTTCTACGCTGGTCCCGCTGGCCTCATCGACGGTGACGTCCTCTAAAGTTAGCTCTCCACTAAGGTGAAATAATCCTGCTGCTAGACCAGTGCCGCTCATGTTATTGCTGATGATACAATCTCTCAAGGTGGGAGCTCCGTCATTTGAGAAGATCGCACCGCCTCTACTACTTGCGTAGTTATTTGCTAATGTGCAATTGGCTATGAGAGGGGAGCTGTCCTCTATCAGTAGACCACCGGCGACACCAGGACTGTCGTCAGCATATCCATCACGGATCGTAAATCCGTCTAATATTGCGGACTGGTCTACCCCAGCTGCAGTTACGACATGGTAGCTATTGTCAGTATCGTTATTCGATACACCTATTGCGCCACTAAGTATAGAGGGATAAGCATTTATATCTCGCTCCATAACAGTGACCTCTGTACCCTCAAAGCCACCATAGATCGTTGTGTTCTCTCTTAGTAAAAATGTCGCGGCTCTGTCGTTTACTTTGCTAGGATAGTATGTGCCAGCTGCTACCCATATTTCAACTACATCATTTTCACAGTCGGTAGCATCTAAAGCTCTCTGTAGATCTACAAAGGCATCTGTCCAGCTAGTACCAGTTGCAAGGCCATCAATTGCACTACTATCTACATATATAATCGATCGGTCAGGCACCTCTTGGGTCAAGGTAATCAGGTCGGTAGCCACAGTCACATTATTCTCGGCTACCGTTGTAGATATTACTCTAGTTGTAAACTCTTGGAGTATGATGTCATCAATGTACCAGCCTGCTATCCCACCTACATTGGTGTTGTCATCGCTAGCATACCTAAATCTGATCCTGACATCCTCCCCGTCATATATCGTCAAGTCGACCTCTGTGTTGATCCATGTATTGGTACCGAACTGTGTATTGCTATTGCCAGTAAACCCAGGTCTACCAGCTAGGTTGGAGGACCCATTACTGGCGAAGGCGCTGGGGTAGCCGTTTTTAGTCATTTGTGGACCTAGGTCTAGCCACGTCACACCATTATCTGTAGATATCTCAACGACACCACCATCCCACAGGCCCTCTGTCTCGTAGCGATGGGCAAAGGTGAGTAGCGTGCTGCCTGTGAGGGTATAACTACTATTACTCGTGAGTGCAAAGTCTGAGGTGACATCTGGGCCAAAAGCATACCATGATGTCGTACCGCTACTAGCAAGCGTAGTCGTCGTACTCCAGCTACCGCTAGACGATAGGGTAGAGGATGTCCATAGTGGGACTCCTTCGACATCGTCATCTAGTAAGACGGTACCTGCAGGAGTACTACACAGAGGTGCCTGTACGATGTAGGATACCTGTAGACTGTCACCCGTCCCTAGTGAGCTTACGCTATTGCTGACCGTACTGCCATTGACAGAGCCGATAAGCGTATTGTTGATGGTAAGACCTTGAGGGACCGTGCTGCTTATCTCGATATTGGTCTTAGGTGTACAGTCGCAGACGGCAGTGCTTGTTATAGTCATGCGCTGACCCTCTACGATATCTGTGGTCTCGCTGTCTATGAGCTGTATGCCATCTGGCAGGTCAAAGGCTTCTGTACCATCTGCCCTACTGTTCGTACCTCCTTGTGATGCGCTAGCACCTAGCCCCCGCCTAGCAAAGGCATTCCAGATCAGGCACTTATTGGCTCCCTGGTTATTGATCTGATCAGCGAGTATTATGGCGTCCCTCCCATCAGCGAATCCTGGTGAGCAGGGCTGTAGCTTGAGGCCATCCATCACGAGCTGTATCGCGATATTATTACCACCCGTACCATTGATAAGGTCCGGATCGTAGCCATAGAGATCTACTAGATCCCAGTACATGTCCCACAGCATGGTACACCATACAGAGCCTACACCATGGGGTACGGAGAAGGTCTTGATGTCATCATATGTACTAGGGTTTGCGGTCATATCTGCCGTGTATGGAAATGGTCGTATCCCTCCTCCCGTGACAGGTGCTCCAGTGGCATAGGTGCCTATACCTCTGCTAGTATTGCGAGTGTCCCCAGTCTCTTGCGTCATGACCAGACCGAAGAAGTCGCTCCAGCCCTCGCCCATCTGTTCTTGATTACTGAGACAACTAGCAGCTGATGGGCCTCCTGTTAGGCGATTGGATATGCCGTGTCCGTACTCATGAGCTATGATACCATTATCAAAAGAGCCATCGAGGCGTGGTGTAGCGCCGCTAGTGGTGATTGTAACATTAGTACCTGGTATGTTGACCCGTATCGTAGCGCAGTCGGCTTGACTCATCATTACTGCTGGTATATTGACGGCGCCTCCGTCGTTGCCACCACTCATAGCAAAAGGGGCTGTATTATCGTTATTGCAGATGATCACAGCGACAGCACCTGCAGCCTGAGCATTAAGGGACTTGGTACCGAACTGACAGTTACCTCTGTCGATCAGGGCAATCTTACCGGATAGAGCTGCACCATTGGTGAGGGTATTACAACCTTGAGAGCTATTGGCACCACCATCGTCTACGATCACAAGATCCCCCGTCACAGAGTAGTTAAGCTGGCCAAAGCTCCCACCTACAGCCGTATAGGATCCTGCTGTCGACGACGGGCTATTGACAGACATGGTGGTGGTGCCTCCACTTACTGATCCCCACAAGAACATCTGCATCCTAGGGTTGCCACCATCAGCAGGTGTCCCGAAATTGGCATTGTTACTCCCCGATCCATCGAGGCCATCGGCTAGTACGTAGTCTCCACCATTGCCACCACGACCATAATTGTTTTCCTGAAAATTACCACTCACCTCATCGAAGCCATAGTGGTAGAATAAGTCGTGAATCTTGTTATTCCAAAAGAAGAGATTGGTCAACGAGCTATTGAGGTTCTGCGCTTGAGCTGTATTAGCACCGGCCGATTGTGTAAAGTCTAGGGTAAAGTCAAACTGCTGATTAGGACCGCCATCAGGACTGTAGCCACTACCGTTGTTGCCATTGATGTCATCCTGAGCGAGTACATTGTTACCACGAGTGATAGTATACTCAGCCCCGGTGACACCATTATCGTCGTGCCAGCCATATGGTGAGGCGAGACTGTCGGCAGGATCTGTCGCTAGTATGCGAGTACCATGATTTGGGCTCTCTACAGGGATGTCATAGATTCGATAGGCATCACCCATTACAGCTGTTGTTGTACTCCGCGACCCATGTGTCCCATGATTATGGTCTACACAAGAGTGACTGTGCTCTGCTCCATACCCAAAATCACATGACAGTACGAGATCATGTTTTTTAGTAACTAGACCTGTAGTCGCATCTACGTATATTCTCCACAGGTGGTATTCTGGTGCTCTGGTGTCCACATCAACTAGCCAGTGGAGGGCAAGGGCATTTTCTGCATTAACTATGTAATATAATTGTGCTTTGATGGTCTCTACGCCTGTGGTAGTAGGTGAGAAAGTCTGCTTTTGGTTAGTACTCTCATCTTTGCTGAGGGAGCCCTCAGTGATAGCTGCATCTAGGCTGATATCGGCAAAGGCAAGCTCTACAGCTTGTGAGGCCGTCAGTGCTGGTGACGGCTCGGTTTTGCTCGATACGTCGAGGTGGTTGGTATGAGCAGCCACTATTTCATCGGTAGTTAGTGATGTATGTAGGTGTAAGTAGCCATTGTCGACGGGTATACCACTTATGTTCTTTTGAAAGTAATAATGGTGGATCTGATTATGCGCGGTCACATAGTCATCTGTCAAGTATAGGCTCTCCAGATCGGTACGCTTTAATTCGCTGGCTACTTTAGGATTACTTCTGAGGAGTTGATCGAGTATCGCAGCTGGTCCGGATTGCCCTACAGCGTTCGATGCAAATAGTATCGACATTACTGCGGTGATCACTAAAATACTTGGCTTCGTCAGGACTTGCATAGTCATATCAGTATGGTGTCTAGGGGTAGGAACAGTGAGACGGATTTACCTGATCCATCTTCATCTAAAGATAGTACTCTATGGGTAATGGCGTTGTATGGTCAAGTGTTCACGTCCGCAATAGGCACAAAAAAAGACCCAAGATTGACTGATCAAGGGTCTTTATAATTTTTCGCCAAAGGCAGATACGTGACTACACGGCAAAACTCTCACCGCACCCGCATGTCCTAGCGGCATTGGGATTGTTAAAGTAAAAGCCCTTCCCGTTAAGGCCACCGCTAAACTCTAGTGTCGTGTTGCACAAGTACAAGAAGCTCTTGAGATCACATACTACCTTCATACCATTATCCTCAAATACTTGGTCGGTAGGCTGAGACTCATTATCAAAGTCCATGTTGTAACTTAGACCACTGCAACCACCAGAGGTAACACTTACTCTCACGAAGTAATCCTCTCCTAGACCTTCTTGGCTCAAGAGTTCTTGGACTTTTTCTTTGGCGCTGTCTGCTACGAATACCATGACTATTATTTACTGTTTAATGACTAAGCCTCGGCTGCTGCCTCGACTCCTTGCTTCTCTTTATAGTCAGCGATAGCACTTTTGATAGCATCCTCCGCTAGTACAGAGCAGTGAATCTTAACAGGTGGTAATGCTAGCTCTTCTACGATAGCCATGTTGTCTATAGATAGGGCTTCGTCCACTGTTTTGCCTTTGAGCCACTCTGTTGCTAGACTCGATGATGCGATAGCTGACCCACATCCGAAAGTCTTAAACTTAGCGTCCTTGATGGTACCGCTTTCGTCATCTACCTCGATCTGAAGTCTCATCACATCACCACACTCTGGTGCACCTACTAGACCTGTACCTACTTGTTTCGAAGCTTTATCTAGCGTTCCTACATTTCTAGGATTCTTAAAGTGGTCGAGTAGTTTATCTGAATATGCCATAATATTATAGTTGTGCTTTGTTATCGGTTATTATTTTCAACAAGTTGGTTTAAGGAGTAGTTCCCAGAGACCACCACTGAAGTAGTTGCCTTGGGACTCTTTGCTTAGTGTTCTGCCCAGACTACAGCATCTAGGTCTACACCATCTTTATACATCTCCCATATCGGGCTGAGGTCTCTCATATGGTTGACGCCATTAGTGAGGGCATCGATCGTGTAGTCTATTTCTTCTTCGGTAGTGAAGCGACCTAGGCTAAAGCGTATACTACTATGCGCCAGGTCATCTCCTAGACCCAAGGCTATTAATACGTACGATGGCTCTAGGGATGCAGACGTACAAGCTGACCCAGATGATACAGCGATGTTTTGGTTAAAGGTCATCATAAGACCCTCGCCCTCTACATGCTTAAAGCTGATATTGGTCACATGTGGCATCCTATGCTCTACGCTACCATTCACATACACCTCCTCGAGATTATCCTTAAGAGCAGTCTCTAGTTTGTCCCGTAAGACACTCAGGCGTGCGGCATCAGCATGCATTTCTTTGCTAGCTATCTCAGCAGCCTTACCCATACCCACGATACCAGGCACATTGAGAGTACCCGATCGCATGCCCCGCTCGTGTCCGCCGCCATCCATCTGTGCGGTGACTTTCACACGTGGATTTTTACGGTTGACGAACAAGGCTCCTACACCTTTTGGTCCGTACATTTTATGTCCCGTAAAGGCCATCAGGTGTATTCCCATAGCTTTGGGGTCAACAGGTATTTTTCCTACGACCTGTGTGGCATCACTCATAAAGAGTACGCCATGCTTGGCACATACCTCGCCGATGGCTTTCATGTCTTGTATGACACCAGTCTCATTATTGGCCCACATGACTGATACGAGTATAGTCTTGTCTGTGATTGCTGCTTCTAGCTTGGCAATATCAAGCAAGCCATCAGCCTCTACGTCGAGGTAGGTCACATCAGCGCCTTGCTTCTCGATCTTTTTGCAAGCATCTAATACAGCCTTGTGCTCAGTCTTAAGTGTAATCACGTGATTGCCTTTGCGGGCATACATTTCGAATACGCCTTTAATGGCTAAGTTGTCTGCTTCGGTAGCACCACTCGTAAAGATGATCTCCTTACTATCTACATTGATAAGGTTAGCTATCTGCTCTCTCGCATAATCCACACCTTCTTCGGCCTTCCAGCCAAATGGGTGATTACGACTCGCTGCATTACCCGGGATCTCGTGAAAGTAAGGTAACATGGCGTCTACCACTCGTGGATCACAAGGTGTAGTTGCGTTATTATCTAAGTAGATGTGTTTTTGCTTTTCCATAAGTCTTTATATGTGAAGGCAAATATAACCGTAGAGCTTCTCAAAAGTTGGGGCAGAGTGTCGATCAATAAAGAATACCTAGCAATACTCCTTATTTAAAGTCGTCTACTAGTCATATTATGATAATCAAGTATGCATGTAATCCCGCACATAGGTTACTTGTGGTATAGTAGTTGGTGTGAGAAGTGACTAGTGCCCTGTTATTTAGTCAAATAGCTGGCACAACGAAAAAATATGATTTCGACGTAGGGGTCTAGAAATAACTTTGTGTCTGATATAATGACGGCGGTTCATTTGAGCCACATCGCCTTGAGTAAGTGATGCGTCAAACAAAGCCTAAGATGAGTAAATTAAGAACCGCTTCACCTGGTGAAGTACGTGGTAGAATCTTTCTGCGTAGTGCTGTATGTCCATCATGCAGCAGCATTAGCGCTACCCCTTCTAATACTAAGTTTAACACAAGTTTTTTACGACTATTCAGACGAGCTCTGGGTGGTCTATTTCTGTTTTTTTCCAAGCCTAAAATGAGTTTTATTATGCAGAATTTTACTTCAGCATATTGGCGTCTTGTATGTCGATATGCGCTAAGTACTTTTTTAATCACCTCCATTTGTGCTAGCGCTATACTAGCTCAATCAGGACCAGACTTTTCTACTGACTGTGGAGATGGTCAGACGATTGAGATCCTAGGAGCTGGTTCAGACTTTTGTGGTAACACACCTGATATCTCTCTGAGTATTCCTAATAGTGGTAACATTGACGAAATCACTGTAGAGTTAGTTTACAAGAGTGAAAATCCAGGTTCCACTCACCCAGTAATCGTTGATGGAAGTACAATTACAATACCTCAAGTTCTCATTCAAGGTAATAGTCCTAATGTCTATGTCTACAGAGGAACCATTAATGGTAGTGCTTCAACTATAGAAGTAAACGATAATAATAACTCATGTGGTAATAATAGAGGTCTCCAATCACTTGTTGCTTTCGTAACTCGTAATGTTGACACTGGAGTAAATCAGAGAGGTGTTTATACTCAATTGAATAGCTATTGTGATATTGAAACTTTGACAATTGATATTCCAACTGATAGCGAGGTTAGAGATATTGATGTCTCTATCCCTATCTCCGAGATCACAACTGATGGCAGATATCTTACAGTAAGAGCGACCGCGGGTGGTGTGACTAGAGAGACCACAATCACGGGTCCTGATGCGAACCTTAATAATTGCTGCCTTGATATTGTAGAGGTGCCAACATTACCTAATGTGCCTGGTACGGCAGACGAGGTAGTTGTAGAGATTATTACTGACAGTGCTAACAACCCTAATGGTAGTGGTTGTGGACAGTCATACGTTCTAGGTGGTGCTCTTATGGTAACTGTAGAGTGTAATGGTGAGGGTTCTCTTGGTAATTTTGTGTGGAATGATACCAACGCCAATGGGATTTTCGATGAGTCTACAAGCCAAGGTATTAACGGGGTACCAGTCGTGCTTTGGAGTGCTGGTGCTGACGGCGTTATCGGTGGTGGCGACGACGTTGTTGTTGATAATACTACAACAGCAAACGACGCGTTTGGTAATCCTGGTTATTACAATTTTGTAATCGATAATACTGGTGACTATTTCGTAGAGTTTCCTACCTCATCTTCTAGCCTGGTATTGACTTATCCTAATCAGTCAGTGCAAACTGATAATAACAGTGATGCTGGTTTTGATGGATTATCATCAGTAGTGTCTATCGATGTAAATTCAACTGGTATTAATAAGGATAACCCAACAATAGATGCTGGGTATGTAGCAAAACCTACATGTGATCTAGATGATTTAAGCGGAGCATCGACAGACGTTAATCTTAATTTCGGTCCCGCGATTCCATTCAGCTCTGCACTATCCTCTAGTGCAATAGGGGGAGAGATTGATCTTAGGCTAGAATTATTGACTGCTAATAGTGGAGCTTCTGCTTCTGTGGATGGTGCGACTTCTCGAGTGTCATTTAGTAATAATGCCATTTCTACTAGTGTATTGACATTAACATATGACGGCATAGACGGTAGTGATAATCTTGATCCTACTGGCTTGGGTGGTGTTGATCTCAGTGGAGATGATGAAGGTTTTTCTTTCGATATATTCATCGATGGTAGCACCTTTTTACCAAAGGAGCTTGATATTTCAATAAGAGCATACACAGATGCTGGCAACTGGTCAACCTCAACAATCAGAGTTGTGGCGACGACCATGGATGAACAATCATTATACTTTTCTAAAAGTAGTTTTACAACGAATGCAGGTTCAGGCATAGACTGGTCAAATGTTGGAGCTTTAGAAATAGAACTCAACACTATTACATCTGCAATAGACCTGTCGTTTAATACAATACAGTCAAGCTGTGTTAGTGGATGCGATTATGGTGATGCACCATTGTCTTATGGTGATATTTCTTTTGCTGTTGATTGTGGCTCTCCAGCCTTCTTAGGCCAGTTCGTAGATGCGGATAATGGTACACAGAATAACGTTACCGCCTCTGGAGATGATAATGATGGTACAGATGATGAAGACGGTGTTGTCTTCGTTGGCGGTCCTAACTTCAGAAAGGGGACTAACAAAACCATAGAAATAGAGTTTAGTGCAGACGAGAGTGATGCTTACATATCAGGTTGGATTGACTGGAATGGTAATGGACAGTTCGATCAGTCTGAGCAGATCATAAATGACGACGAAGTAGGTCAAGGTGTAGGACAGGTTTCTGGTACTAATACATACAGTGTAGCGGTACCAAGTCATGCGGTCTGTGGGTTCACATATGCACGTTTTATCATAACATCTGATCAGAACGAGGGTCCTACGGGCCTATACTGTGATCATCCAGGGTGTAATGATGGAGAGGTGGAAGACTATAAGGTATGGGTACGGTCAAATGTATCTGCTAATATCGGACCTGACTTCTCGATATGCGGACCGCAATTGGTCACATTGACGGCAAGTGGTGGTACGACTTATCAATGGTCAACTGGCCAGTCAGGTCAGTCTATAGATGTGCAGGTTAATGCTACCGACACCTATGTTGTAACCGTTACAGACGCTACACAGTGTACAGGTACAGATGAGGTTGTCGTAACAGTAGACGATCTACCAGTACTTACTGGTGACGATGTGGTTACTTGTATCAGAAACCCAATTACGATCGACCTTACTGCTACAGGTGGTGCAGGCGGTTATACATACTTTGTATGTGATGACAACTCACCAGTGCAAAATGGTACTTTTAACTTTACACCTTGGAAAGACACAACATTCTGCTTCTACGTTGTAGATGCTAATGGTTGTGTGGGTACGACAGATGTCTTTGTAGACATATTCAGAAATGCTACTAATGGTGGCGAGATCTCTGCAGACCAAGATAATTGTGGTGCTTTTGATCCAGCCATGTTGCAAAGTGTATCGCCAGCAAGCGGTGGTCAGAGTAACTTATCTCTAGAGTATGTATGGTTGCAAAGTACAGGAGACTGTACACCTCCAGTTGGTAACAACTTCGGGGACTGGACAGAGATCCCAGGTGCGAACAGCCTGACTTACGACCCTCCTACGCTTACAGAGACGACGTGCTTCATACGTTGTGCAAGGAGAGATGGTTGCATTGCTTACGAAGGAGAATCTAACGTAGTCACCATTACTATTAGTGATGAGATTACCGCTCAAGCATCTAATAATGGTACGCTTAGTTGTAATAATACAAGTGTGCAGCTAAATGCCACACCTAGTGGACTAGAGTATGACTGGTCTGGGCCAGATAGTTATACATCTGCTGTGCAGAATCCTAGTATCAATATGCCAGGTGAGTATACCGTAACAGTAACAGACGTAACTACAGGTTGTACAGCTGTCGCGTCAACTATCGTAGATGGTAGTACGGATCTACCCATGTCTATCGCTAGTGTAGATGGTGTACTTACTTGTGATAATAGTTCAGTAGATCTATTTGCTTCACCACTCGGTATGACGTACAATTGGTCAGGTCCTGGTAACTTCTCTTCTAATAGCGACAACCCTACGGGTATCACTACACCGGGTATCTATACGGTCACAGTGACAGGAGGTAATGCTTGTTCAATCGTTAAGACTGTAGAAGTACTCGAAGATATATCTACTCCTTCAGTCACTGTTATGGGTGATGACATCTGCGAAGGTCAGAGTACCACATTAACAGCTAGTACTACAGATAATGCAGATTGTGCTTCATGTTGTGAAAGGACAGTAACAAACACAAATAGCTGTAATCAAGGACCTAACTCTCATGTGCTTTATTTTGTACATGACGGTTCGTCTGTCCTCTATCAGATGACAACTAACAATAAATTGGTAGAGTGTGATAATGGTACTTTTACTTTCAGTGGTACAGCCACTGAGAAGAACGGTACGGATGTTATTGACTTTTCAATATTCGTGAGTGGTAAGACTTCTGTAGGTACTCCCAAAGAGCACTGGTGTGGCGCCACTAATTTTACAGGACTAGAATACTATACTTCTGTATACGGAACTTATCAATCTGTAGAGCATGGAACGATCACCCTAAGAGGTCGAGGAGCTCCTGCACAGCTAGGTAATGGTGGAAATAACGTATCGTTGGATTTCGGATTTTCTGCCTGGGTGAGCTTATCAGGAGGAGATGGATACTATGATGCTGAGAGATCAGATATCAACTTTAATGTAAGTACGACTTGTACGCCAGTAACTACTCCAGATTTAGATTATCTATGGTCAGACGGTAGTACTGCAGAGACGATCACAGTAGATCCTACTGTAGATACTGACTATACTGTTACTGTTACGAGTTGTAATGGTTGCAGCAGTAGTGCGACGGCTACAGTTACTATATCTGATCCAGTGGTTGATGCTGGTGGAGATGCTACAATATGTACATCTGACGCCTCGCCAAAGGTTATTGGTCAGGTCAGTCCTGCTGCTTCAACTATTCTTTGGACGACTTCTGGTTCAGGTACTTTCTCAGCTAATGATGATCTAGATCCTAGATATGTACCTTCTGCGACTGATATCCAGAATGGAAGTGTAACACTTACTTTAACCGCAACTAACAATGGTTGCGCTATTAGCGACGACGTTACAATAACTTTCGAAGGTCCTGAGGCATCAGTTAATGACGATTTTGAGAGAGTTTGTGCTGGTGACGATGTGACGGTTACTGTGACGGGTTCTAATAGCTACACTTATGAGTGGGTAGGCCCTAATGGCTTTACGCAAAACGGTAAAACGCTAAATCTTACCAATGTAGACATTGATGACTCGGGAGTTTACTACCTACAGGTTACGGATGCTAATGGCTGTGTATCTATTGTCGGTAACAAAGAATTCTTGCTTGCAGTAGATGATGAGTTTGTCAGAACAGAAGTTGGTTCATTTAATCTTGCAACCACTGACTGGACTGAGACGATCAGCCTACCTCAATTTGATGGTCAGGCAGGAATGCTTACTAAAGTGGTCGTTAAAAATCAGGCTGGAGTATCTACCCGTTACGGACTAGAGCAGACTGGTAGTGGTACCGTGGTCCCTACCTTCAATGGCACATACGATGTTGACGTAAGCACTCCTTTAGGATCTACATTGAATCTTGACATTAGCTTGAGCGATAGCGATAATGCTACTGCTTACGATGGTACGTTTGACTATGCTGGTACATCAGGCTTTAGAGGTGATGCTCTAGCTTATGATGAGGATATGGCTATGACTACTAACGTAGGCGCATTCACTGGCAATGGTACTGTTGATTTTACAGGAGACACAGATGTCTCTTCTAGCTTTTCGGGTAGTGGTAACGCTGTCAACTTTGTGAGAACGATTGCAGGTTATGCTGCAGTGATTCACTATGAGTATGAGCAAGATCTAGTCGTACCAGCAACTATTGAGCTATGTGCAGGCGAAGCGCTTGACATTACTGCTGTTGGTAATGGCAACGTTGCTTACTCATGGACAACACCTAATGGTGCTGTGAGCGGCAATAATGTCTCTATTAACAATGTCGACGCGAATGACGCTGGCATGTATACTGTGACACAGACTCTAGATGACTGTACAGTGATTACGGCAACGACTAACGTTATTGTCAATCCTAATCCTTCATTAGACTTAGGTGCTGATGTGGAGATTTGTGATGGAGACGACTATCAGCTTGTTGCATCTGCGGCGACTGGTACAGCCCCTTACACTTACACGTTAGACGGTGTCAATATGCCTAACGGTACAGCTACTGTATCGCCAAGTGACAACACTGTTTATACTGTTGTTGCTACAGACTCAAAAGGATGTACTGCAACAGATCAAATTGAGATTGTACTTAAAGACAATCCTATTGCTGTAATTACTAGTATACCTACAATATGTGCTCTAGAGGATGTGCAGCTTACTGCGGATAATGCAGGGAGTGGTGCTACCTATCAGTGGACATTTGATTCAGGTACACCTGCTACAGCGACTGGTCCTAGTGCAGTTGTGCAATGGCCAGCTGCCGGATCATATGATGTCACTTTGACTGTGACTAAAAATGGGTGTTCTACAACAACTGTTAACAGTATCATCATTACTCAAGAGGTACAGGCGATAGCGGGTCCTGATCAGAGTATATGTAGAGGTGGCGATGTCGTGCTTGACGGTAGTGGTACCCCTGGAGGTAACTACACATGGACTGTAGAGGCTGGTGATCCTACCTCTATCGATAATGGTGCGAATAGCGAAGACGTTTTGGTTTCACCTAGATCCAATACAACGTATAGATTGACAGTGTCTCAAAATGGTTGTACAAGAGTAGATTTCGTTTCAGTAACTGTTGACGTCAATAAAAACCCAACTGCTGATGCTGGAGCTGATAGCTTCCAGTGTGAAGGTGAGGATTTCGTGATAGGTGGTAACCCAACAGGTACACCGCCTCTAGACGACCCTACAGCCGAGCTTGGATATATCTGGTCTCCTGCAGCTGATCTCAATGATGAGACACTAGCTAATCCTACAGCTAATATTGATGTACCTGGTGACTATACATTCGAGGTGATTGTATACTCTTTCAACACTGGTTGTGCTGATACTTCACAAGTGACGATCACCATCGAGGACAAAGCCAAAGTAGGTGACTTCGTATGGAGTGATGATAACTACAACGGTATCCAAGATGCTGGTGAAGCAGGTATAAATGGTGTAGAAGTCAGACTGCTTGATGATAACAATACTGAAGTCGCTACAACAGTGACATCTACGATGAATGGTATACCTGGATCTTATATGTTCGAGGTGTGTAAAGGCCAATACAGAATTGATGTAAACGAAGCTGACGTTCCTAATACTATAGTAACTCTAAAGGATGAAGGGAATGACGCTACAGATAGTGATATCAATAATGCTGGACGTACCATTCTATTTACACTAAATCCTGGCGACAACGATCCTACACGTGATGCAGGTTTTGCATCTGTGATCGATCTAGAGCTAGTTAAGGAGGTAAGTGATGAGACGCCAAACGTAGGTGATGTAATTACTTATACAATTACTGTAACTAACCAAGGTCCTAATAATGCGACAGGCGTATCAGTTGAGGACATCATCCCTAATGGATTGAGCAATGTTACTAATATCAGTAACGGTGGTTCTATGACATCGGGAGTGATCAACTGGACAGGCTTAAGCATAGCAGACGGATCTAGCATAACTGTAACTTATGACGCCACAGTAGAGGCGCCAGTTGCAGGTGTTAGTTATGTTAACGTAGCACAGGTTACTGGAGCAGATCAGTTTGATACAGATTCTACACCAGATAATGATGATGGAGATCAGTCAGAGGATGATGAGGATCCAGAAGAGATCACACCGCAAGTTGCTGACTTGAACTTAGTTAAGACTGTCAATGATGCGACTCCTAGTGTAGGTGATGTTGTGACATTTACAATCACTGTAAGTAATGATGGTCCTGATGCTGCAACAGGTGTAAGAGTAAGAGATGGTTTACCAAATGGTTATACTAACATCTCAAACATTAGTGCTCCTGGTATACTCAATGGTGCAGGAACAGCTATAAACTGGAGTAACCAGACTATTGCTTCTGGAGCAACTGCAACGTTTACATTTGACGCTGAGGTACTAGCCCCAGCTGGAAATACTAGCTATGTCAACCTAGCAAGAATCCAATTATCAGATCAATTTGATCCTGATTCAACACCTGGTAATCCAGCGGATACGGATGGTGATGGTAATGTCGGATCTCAAGATCCTGATGATAACCAGGATAGCGATGATGAAGATGATGGTGATGATGCCTTTGTAGTACCAAGTGGTACAATCAGCGGTAACGTATCAGAGGATACTGACAACGATGATATTGCTGACGATCCCATCGCAGGTGTAACAATTACACTGACTGATGCAAGTGGTAACACTCAAACTACTACCACAGATGCAGACGGTAACTACGAGTTCACAGATCTAGATGCAGGCGAGTACACAGTTACTGAGCAAGACGAGACAGAGATCGACGAAGACTTCGTAGATGTATTTGACGGTGATGAGTCACCAGAAGATACAGACGATGCAGTAGATGCACTTAACGATGATAGCATTGAGGTGACACTCGAGATCGGTGAGGATGATGAGGATAACAACTTCGTAGAGGAGCAGTTAGGAACGATCAGTGGTAACGTATCAGAAGATACAGACAACGATGATGTAGCTAACG
>CAYMFD010000091.1:14231-15800 GCA_964389475.1 uncultured Saprospiraceae bacterium | reverse complement strand
ATGTAACAGGGCTTCTACTACATCCGCTAAGTTTCTATATCCCTTAGCATTACGATCTGAGATGTGCTCCTTATTGTAGGCAAGCATCCTTCTGAAATTCTCGATGCGGTTTATCAGTAGGTCATAATTGTCGTTGACATCTTCAGCAAGGGATACTAGCATGAGTGCGGCAGACTTAATCCTTATACCGGGATCGGTGTGGTGGTGACTGCGTAGATAGTTTGTAATCTCTGTATACGAGCCCTCTGCGTAGCAAACGAGAGCCATGCAGAATTGACGTAACTCTGCTTTGTCACCCGCTGTGACACGGTCAATGTTCGCTGAGATGAAGGCTTCTGACTCAGATCGACCCACTAAGGCCGCTAACGAGTTAACGATATTACGAAACCTCGTATCAGATAGTAGTCCATCTACGTACAGCGCCTCGGTTGTCAATCCATGTTGGAATATGTCGATAATCAGCCCAGAATCGTTAACTAGTCCCTTCGTCCAGTACCGTTTACAATATACATAGAGGTAAGAGTAAGCCGTCTGTAGCCATCTGTCTGTAGCGAGCTTAGGTTCTGCTTTTAGCGCCTGATATAATTGCTGGACCACACTATCATCTTGGTACGTTACTAGCGTCTGCAGTAATTCTTGGATCGAGGCATACCTATGCGGTGGTAAGGTCACTTGCAGCTGCTGCAGCCGTTGTATCCTGTCGGAGTAATCAGCTCTTATCAGTCTTGACCAATTATGGTGCTCCAGCTCTACAAGGCTGAGGACTAGGGCTTGTTCCTCAAGTAAGCTGTCCGATAGGTCAACTAACTCATTTTTATCTTGATATTTTGAAGGATTGTTGCTGTAGTATCGATCTCTATCTACACGGTTTCGCTGGGTAAGCTGATCTGTTGTGAGGTCGCTTCTTGGGGTGGACTGGGTGCGGCGATATTCCTTGGCATGCAGTTCATGTAGGCCTCGACGGTTGAGACTTATGAGTGTCTCTGCTTGCAATCTGTCTTGATCATTAATAAGATCGTATGTCGCTAACCATGCCGCCACTTGCCCGTAGAGCTTGGATTGTAGGTTTCCAAATGCTTTAGGTTTGATGGTACTAAAGTATTTTGACCTTATGCTATCGCTGTTATCGTAGTCCGTTAGTTTGTCCCTTCGCTTTTTGGCCCACAGATATAAAGACATGATATCGGACTGCTCTTGGTGCACTCCAGATAAGTGCTTTCCTAGGGCAGACCATTCGTCATTTTTCAGAACGGACAGTAAGGATATTAGCTTGCTGGCAGACATCTAAGAATCATTTGGGCTCTCTCAGGCGTAAGGTACCAAGTTTTTCAAGAAGGAAATTTAAAGAGTGTGATTATTAATTAATGACCTGTTAGCTAAGGTGTTGTGATCTATTTTGTTTAACCGATCACTGTATTTTGAGTAGGAAAAAACAGTTTTTTTGTGTTGCAAAGCACTGGCATGTCAAGGTAAGTTTGGATCGTAGATGAGTCTCTGCTATGAGATTTTCAACGAGCGATACCTAATGAGCCTACGATGAATGCAATCTTAATATGTGATAGAGAGGTG
>CAYMFD010000091.1:5051-14131 GCA_964389475.1 uncultured Saprospiraceae bacterium | reverse complement strand
AGCGATACCTAATGAGCCTACGATGAATGCAATCTTAATATGTGATAGAGAGGTGAACCTGATATTGGTTGATACGATCAACAAATATTGCCCAGATGTTTCTGTTGTAAAGGTATATGATGCATCCGTTGAGGAGTTGAAACTTGACGCCACTTTATCGGCTGATGTAGTGCTATCAGACCTATGTCGACAGAGCTCTACTCCATGCAATTTTATCGTAAGTAGTCCATCTAAGCCAGAGTTGTTGCTTTTCGCAAGTGATCCGAAGGACGCTTTGCACGCCTTCGCATGCGATGCCCTCCATTGTCTCCTTCTACCAGTCGAGCCTCAGGAGCTGATCCATGCCCTACACAAGGCTAGTCTGCAGCGACAACTCAGAAGAGATGCTCACAGAGGGTCAGTTCTAGCTAGTGGCCTTAAGCCAAAGAAGATTTGCCTCCACTCCAAAGATGGTGTCGATATCGTCAAGCATGACGACATACTTTACTGCTCCGCTGATGGTGCATACTGCCTCGTCGTTACGGTAACCGGAAGGCACCTACTCAGTAAGACACTGAGTGAAGTCGAGCGGCAGCTGCAAAATGAGCAATTTGTAAGAATACATGCAAGCCACATTATCAACATGTCTCACGTAGGCCGATACGTCAAATCTGATGGTGGCTCCATCGTCCTAGACGACGGCACTGTATTGCCGCTTTCAAGGCGTAGAAGGCAAGAGTTTTTGGATCAGTTGCCGGGCTATTGAGAATGCCGCCTCAACCTTCGAAATGTTAAAACCGAAAAGACAGTGCCTAATGCTACATAAAATTAACCGCTTACCAATGGAGACAAGCCATTTACCAATCGACTTGCCACTTAGCTGCTCAGAAGTATCAAATTGCAAGAGCCTTAATGAAACCTCTATGCAAGCCTACCACCGGGAAGGACCCAAGCCAATCAATGGTGTACTCTCTCAACGAAAGGGTCATCTCGTATCTAGTCATGCGGATATACACCCATCCATATCTACTACTGACATCATAAATGCCCGCCGCGAGGCCAGCCTTCACGTGTATCTACAGCTCGTGGAGGTCACGATAGCTGGTAGTAATTGCAATGTAAGTAGGGTGGAAGGGGAGCGGGATGTACTGTGATTTTGGGAAGGATATAAGCTATACTACACTATTTATAGGCTAATAATGCTTTTAAATGTGGTGTATTGGTGGTAGTATAGTTGATAAATTAGATAAATTATTTTAGCAATAAAAATTATATAAATTAAAGTTATGAGTAGGTATATAGTTTTACTTATTAAAGTTTTTTTAGTCAGCTTAATAGCTGTCAGATGTGTTGATTTATATGCTCAATGTAATTCTCCAATTTCTTTAAACTTAGTAAGTAGCGTTGATGTGAATTTAACACCTTTTGAAGCGAATTGCGGTTGCGGTGGCTATGTTAACTGTAGAGAGGTGTCAATAGACTTTGTTGATAATTCTGGTGTTCAGAATTCTTGTATTAATTTATCGGTAATTGGACTACCAGACTTTACGCCAGATTATATTGAAGTAATTGATCCAATAACGTGCTCTGAATATTCCCTCAATCCTCCTTCATTTGGCGGACCTCCGAATGAAAGCAATTATTTAATTCCTTTTGCAACTCCTCAAACAGATATTACTGTATTGATCTGTGAAGGTTCTGCATCAGGTCAGACTGAGGTAAGGTTGTCGGTAGAACAGTGTTTTCCATGCGGAAGCGATCCGAATGTCAGGATTCTAGATGATTTAATGCTGCCAAATCTAAGTTCATCTGGTAGTACAGAAGTTTTGACAATAGATGAATGTGGAATCGTTTCTAAGGCTGAACTAGGGACCTTGGATATGGATGATGATCCACAGAATGAGATTCAGATCTTAAGTATCACAGGATCAGATATTAGTCTGTCTAATGGTGGTGGTACCGTAGCTCTTCCATCGGGCGGAGGAGATGATCTAGGAAGTCATGTTGCGACTACCGATTTAGACTTAGCTAATAATAAACTCATCAATCTTGCCCTGCCTGGTTTGGGTACTGATGCAGCGACAAAAGCTTACGTAGATTCCCATACTGACGCAGATGCAGACCCAATAAATGAAATACAAACTATATCTATCAGTGGGAATGATATTTCTCTTTCTAATAATGGTGGCACTGTGACAGTCCCTTCATCAGGAGATAACCTTGGGAATCATACAGCAACTCAAAACATTAATGCAGCTAATTTCAGTATTACAAACGTAGTATCACCAACTAACGCTAGTGATGTAGCCAATAAAGCGTATGTGGATGCAATTTCGATCGACGATGCCGATGCCGACCCTGTCAATGAGCTTCAGACGATAAGCATTAGCGGACAAGATATAAGTCTATCTAGCGGCGGAGGATCGATAACATTACCAGCAGGTGCGGATAACTTAGGTAACCATAGTGCCACAGTGGATTTGGATTTGACGGGTAATAAGCTGATAAATCTTGCTAGTCCAACGTTATCAAGTGATGGTGCTAACAAGTCCTATGTGGATGCACATACTGATGCAGATGCTGATCCAGTTAATGAAATACAATCGTTAAGTATCGTTGGTAACGATTTGACACTTTCAGGTTCGAATACGGTGCTTTTGCCCTCTGGAGTGCTAAACAAACTAGAAGACGCAGATCAGGACACTTATGTAGATGTAGAAGTTAGTTCTGATTCTGATAAAATTGAGTTTGGGATTTCAGGAACTAAATATTTTGAGATTGGCTTGGTGAACAGCACTCCAGTACTGAGTTTGTGGAACTCAAAAAATACAGTAATTGGCCAAGGTGCGGGCTCAGTGTTGTTGTCAGGGGAGAACAATACGATAGTAGGTGAACTGGCAGGAAAATCAATCACTACCGGAAGTCGGAACATAGCTTTTGGTAGAGGGGCACTACAGGAGAGTATTAGTACAAACGATAATGTGGCTATAGGTTTTGAAAGTCTGAGAGAGTTTGGCACCACTGGTACGAGTGGTGCTAATGTTGCGTTGGGAAACAGAACATTACGCGACAACCTGACGGGGGTTGAAAATACAGCCTTAGGGCACTCCGCATTATTGTCCAATACCAGTGGAATAAGGAATGTTGCGGTTGGTCTTAGTGCATTGGGGAGTAATACGGAAGGCAACTATAATGTAGCTTTAGGTCGAGTGGCTGGTTTTGCCAATACGGACGGTGACAACAATGTCTTTGTCGGAGACCTGTCTGGTCAAATGGCTAATGGCAGTTTTAATACGTACCTAGGGAGATTATCTGGTAGAAATAATTTGACAGGCGATAGTAATGTCGGAGTTGGCCACCAAGCAATGGAGCACGCAACAGGAGATAGTAATACTTCTGTTGGTGAAAATTCTCTTCGTAATTCATCTGGATCTAATAACGTTGGTATAGGTTCAGGGGCAGGAGAGAACAATACGACTGGCCTTAACAATACTTTCGTGGGAGACGGTTCAGGCTTTAATAACACGGTTGGAGTGAACAATACTCTACTTGGTAATCAATCTGGATTCAATGTTACAACAGGTGACAGGAACACTTTCGTCGGTAGATGGTCAGGATTGCAAAACTTCACAGGAGAGTGTAATTCTGCACTAGGTTATGGTGCTGGTCCTGCCAACGGCCAGGCGAACTTAACTAATACAACTGCAATCGGGCATGAGGCTAGGGCACCCCAGAGTAACTATGTAAGACTTGGGAATACTGCAGTGACTAGTGTTGTGGGTAATGTAGCCTATTCTTGGCCATCTGATAGAAGAGTGAAATCTGAAATAGCCCACGATGTTGCTGGTCTTAGCTTCGTTAGAGAGCTGCAGCCAGTATCATATAAGGTAGACTACGGTATGCTCGCCAATATGATGGGAGAAGATGTAAGTAGTGACAGCTCAGACCCACTTAATGTGGCAAGAACTAGGCTGTCAAGTATTACACAAGTTGGGTTTATCGCTCAAGATGTAGAGGAAGTCATTAGAAGAGTAGGTATTGATTTTCAAGGAGTGAAAAGCCCGGATAGTGCTGACGGCCTTTACAGTATATCATATGCCGAATTTGTTGTCCCATTGGTAAAAGCTGTGCAGGAGCTAGATGACAAGAACAGCGAATTAGCTGACGAGAATCAGAAGCTTAAAGATAAATTAGAGCAAATTTTATCAAGGCTTGATAAGCTTGAGAAAGGTAACTAGACAAGATTAGAGGTAAGTGGTATTTGTTGACAAGAATCCAAGCTGACAATTAATCGGAGGTAGCATATTCATACTGAGCTAATTAGCCCAATGCAGAGTGTATCGGCTGGCCCTAAGTCACCGTTGGTATGGCTAATGAGGAAGACATTATTTCATGGCCGACAATAGCCTAGGCATATCGTTTACGCCGACGACTAGTCACATGTCATATGGTCTAGTAGTACTGGACTTGGTGCCCTGTATGGCAAGACTACTACCCGCACCTTTCTGCACTAACCCCTTAAGGTCTGCTCTTTTGCCAGGACCCTCACATATACAGTTACAGTAACGATCAACTAATATTCATAATAGTGTCTTGACAATCTATGTCATAATTTATATCTTTGTGTTATAAGGAAGAGATATGAGCACTATTCAAGCAAGACTAAAGGAGCTACGGACTACGTCTGGGTATAAGATGAAGGAGGTCGTGGCACGGACGGGTATAGATCAGTCTTTGATCTCAAAGTTTGAGAAGGGTAGCCGTATACCTACAGATGAGCAGGTTGGCTTACTGGCGGCTTGCTATGGTGTTGACTATGGTAGTCTCAAAAAGCTGCAACTAGCAGAGCGGGTGTATGAGTTGGTGCGAGACGAAAGCTATGGGCAGGAGGCATTGCTAGCGGCAGAGACTAGACTACAATACTTTACTAAGCGTCAGATACAGGATCAGTTTCAGATCTCAGATAGCACGCAGGTCTTACTTGACCGTCTGGATGACCTACAGCGACAGTATGTACTACTTGCCGGTGCTGAGTCTACTACCCATACCAGCAAGGTCAGAGAGCATTTTGCGCTGTCGTACACCTACGAGTCCAATAAGATCGAGGGTAATACCTTGACCCTGAGCGAGACGATGATGGTGGTCAAGGAGGGCATCACCATTAGTGGTAAGTCCGTCAATGAGCACCTGGAGGCAATTAATCATAGTGAGGCGATCAGCCTGATGTACGACCTTGTGGGTCAGCGAGCTTACTTTGATAGACGGCTTTTGCTAGATCTACATGCCCTGGTGCTGAGGGGTATCGATCGTGATAATGCGGGTAGGTATCGCAAAGTCAATGTACGTATACTGGGTGCAGCGCATATCCCGCCTGACGCTTTGCTGGTGCAGGATCTGATGCATGACTATTTTATGTTTTTTGAGCAGTATGGGCGGTCTGGGCATCCTGTGATTATAGCGGCTGAGATGCATGAGCGACTGGTGACTATTCATCCATTCATCGATGGTAATGGTCGTACGAGTCGACTAGTGATGAATCTCATTTTACTCATGCATGGTTACCCGATTGCAGTTCTCAAGGGTGATCAGCCATCTCGTCTTGCCTACTTTGATGCGCTAGAGCGGGTGCAGGTAGATGGTGATCCAGAGGCTTTTCACCAGTTGGTGATTAATCGATTGATTGCTAGTCTTGAGGAGCATATCGACCTATTGACGCCTGTGGCACCATAATCTTGGTATACTTGCAGGACTGTGGCTCTATGATTAGTTGCAGTCCTGCTCTTTTTGTGGTTGATCCTATGGCATTAGATGTCAAACTTGTCAACCTCTATTACGGCTCCTTGTGCCATATCTTTAAGTAGGACATGTCCTATGCGGACGCGAACGAGTCGAATGACAGGGTAGCCGACAGCGGCACTCATCTTACGTACCTGTCGGTATTTGCCCTCAGTAATTGTAACAGATACCCACGACATCGGGCCATGATTATCACCACGCATCATCGTTGCTCTCGGCGCAAAGCCTGGATCTCCCTTGAGGCGGTGAGCATGGCAGGGGAGGGTGGTATATCGCTTGCCGTGTATCGAGATAGTTACGCCTGTGGTAAGTCGTGAGATGGCTTCATCAGTGATCATACCATCTACGAGGATGTAGTATTCTTTTTCGACCGTTTTGCTACGGACTGCTTCGCTTACCTTACCATCGGTCGTAAGGAGGAGTAGGCCTTCGGAGTTTTGGTCCAGACGGCCTATGGCCATAGTACCCTCTGCAAAGTCGTATAGCTCCCCAAGTTTTTTCTTGTTACGACGAGTAGGCTCGTTACTGACGAATTGGGATATGTAGCCCGCCGGCTTGTGCAGGATGTAGTGGTGGTGCATTGGCACAAATATAGGGAGATGGCCTAGGTGTGACTCGCCTACTTCACGGCACCGGTGAGTACAGCCATTATCCAGGCTGGCAGCGTCTGATCTTTTCGCATCGTGGTAATCATTAAGTTGCCAATCCGCACAATTTGCTAACTCTAGGAGTTATACAAGTAATACTCATCAAAACGTTTTACCAATGATCATCTCATTATTAATCGCTGCTGCGGCTTTTTTTATAGGCGCTTACCTGTTACCGGGTGTCGAGGTTAAGGGCTTCATACAGGCACTAGTCGTCGCCGTCGTCGTAGCCGTCCTCGATCTTACGCTTGGCAACGTCTTGCGGGTTGCTACCTTGGGCATTTTCACGCTTGGTATTTTTAGTTGGCTGCTTAATGCTATCCTCATTCAGGTGGCTGATTGGTTCTTACCCAGTTTTGAGGTGAGAAATTTCTGGTGGGCTCTTGCGCTGGCAGCCGTGGTCAGTATATCATCGGGGATCATGCAGGGATTGGTAGGGTAGAGGCTTTATTGATCAAGGGTGTAGATGTGAATAACACATCAGGTTAAAATACTGTATGACGGCGATCTTTGGCAAACAAAAATGGGCCACCTCACTCAAGAGATGGCCCACATGGGAATTGACTATGTCAGCTATGCTGACTTATGCATTCTTGATGATACGTTGTGGGTAAGCCACAGGGATACCAGCCTCGCCAAATGCCTTCTTGATCTCTTTGTAAGAGTTGAAGTAGACGTCCCAGTAGGTAGCGTCTGTTGCAAATGGTCGTACCGCTAGTAGTACGTTATTAGCATCAAATTTTTCTATCTCGATAGTAGGCTCGTCAGGTAGTCGCTCTGATACTTTATCGAGTGCACCACGGATGATACCTTGTACTTTATCAAAGTCCTCTTCGTATGGCATAGCGACGTTAAGGTCTACACGTAGTTTACCATTAGCAGTGAGGTTGGTCATTATGCCGCTAGTTGCGATACCGTTAGGCATGATTACCTTTTTATTATCAAGTGTGTTGATTATCGTATTGAATACTTGGATCTCATCTACATGACCGACTGTACCTTGTATGTCTACTAGGTCGCCTACTCGATAAGGCTTAAAGATGAGTACCATTACACCAGCTGCGAAGTGGCTCAGCGTACCTGACATAGCAGCGCCTATTGCTAGACCAGCACCTGCTATCAATGCTGCAAAGGCTGTAATCTCAATACCTACTACACCTGCGGCAGAGATCACGACGAGTACCTTTAGTAGTACGGATACAAGTGATGAAAGGAAAGGTACTAGATCTGCGTCAACGCCTGATTTTTGTAGTGATCGACGCATCATTTTTGTGATGATCTTGACGATCCAAAAACCAATCATGATGGTGAGGATACCGGCTACGATCTTAGGAGACCATGCTAATACAGTGTCCCATAATGCGGATAAATTGATGTTGCTTAAGTCCATTTGTGGATGAGTTAATTATGATAAGATGCTGTTATGACGTCCTTGGTCTGGATGGTCACTTTCTTAAGTAAAAAAGTTCCATAAATGATGCTTTTATGATTTTGTAAATAGGTCTACTAGCTTTCTACTTTTTTTAAATTGTGTAGCTTGTTAATATTTGACCAAAAAGTGAGAATATGGGCACACCCAAAGTAACTGGCATAGGTGGCATCTTTTTTAAAGTAGAGGATCCGGACAAGACAAAGGCGTGGTACGCAGAGCATCTAGGCCTGGCGGTTAATCCTTGGGGTTCTAGTTTTGAGTCGCGTAACGCAAATGATCCAGCGCAGATAAACTACTTACAATGGAGCCCTATGAAGCCGGGCGGTCCACCGATGGATGATGAGGGGCCTGATTTTATGATCAACTATAGGGTACAGCACATAGAAGCTCTAGTGGCGCAACTCTTGGAGGCTGGGGTAGAAGTCTGCGATGATATCGAGTCGTATGAGTATGGCAAGTTTGTGCATATTAAGGACCCTTTCGGCAATAAGATAGAGCTCTGGGAACCCGTGGATGCCGTCTTTACGGCAATGGGGCTAGAGACGACTAAGTAGGTCGCTGGGTATCTGTATGTCTTGCAGCAGTTGCGTCATTCGCTCATTCTGGTACTAAGCCCAACCTATGGTGGTCGGTAGGTCGTATAGCTCTCTAGAAGCAATTGTGTAGATTATGAAGTCAGTTATCTTTTTGGCATGTGTTATGACTATTCTATCCTGCAATAAGGATGACCTGGTTGATCCATCTCTGCCAGACCCATGCGCTACTATAGTGGACGATATCGCACTATATCAGTCAGGCGAAAGCGGGGTTTTTACCATCATGCAAGCTAGTATCAAAGACGACGCTTGTCTGGAGGTCACCCTAGAGTCTAATGGATGCAACGGTAGCACGTGGTTGGCGACCCTTGTGCAGGGTGATATCGTTGTCGGTCAGGACCAGACGAGTGTACAGATGAGGATATTATTGACCAATGATGAAGAGTGCCGTGGCTTACCCAGTCGTGCTTTCGCATTTGATGTATCCGGTCTTATCAACCATGACTTCATATCCTTGCAGGGATACGATCAAGCCATTGAGTTGTAGGTACATCAAATGCTGTGGGCAATAAGTCGAGGTCACAGGTTTTGCTCTATGAGTCTCGCAGTGCTACAGTCACTAAGCGGACCTGGGTGCCGAGTAAACCGACATCCGATATCTGACGTCTGACGTCTGACATCTGAATTCAG
>CAYMFD010000091.1:0-4951 GCA_964389475.1 uncultured Saprospiraceae bacterium | reverse complement strand
TCTGACGTCTGACATCTGAATTCAGCACTCGACATTCAAAATCACCTACTCCACCGTCTCCTCTGCAACACTCACTGCCGCTACGTTAAACATACCGATAACGGTCTCCTCACTACCTACCGCCTCTATGTTACCTCTCGTATTGGCCAGGGGTAGGGCGAATATACCGTTGTCACCATTGGTCGCTTGCTCAACGGCAATAGACATAAAGTTGAATGCCAGCGGACTGATAGACCAGAGCTCGACCCGTACTTCGTCACCTGGCTGATACAGTATGGTCCCACCATCATCATCAGTAGGCATAATGCCTAGCCGTATAGGGGGTATGAAGTAGACACCGTCCAGACCCGAACCTGGATCAAACGTCGCGTCCCATATCAGGTTGAGTTCGCTTGGCTTGTTGAGTAGGGTATCGTTGTAGTACGATCGCATCCAGTAGGCATCTCCCGTACCGGCGAAGTCGCGGGCGAATGCCTGGCCGTAGATACCCTCCTCAAAGGGGCCATTGCTTTCTTCAAATGTTATGGAGATGCTGTCGATCTCTGGCACTCGATTTTTGACAGCGGTACTGGTGTAAGTTTTACCGTTTGCTTCGATCGTAAGGGTGCTGACGTCGCCTACCTCAGCTATCAGTCGACCGTCATAGGGCCATACGTAGTTGCCGTCCGTGGTGTGGTCAAATTCAAAAGTCTCTCCACCATTTTCGACCCGCACGATGGCATCGGTTACCGGTGTAGGTACACGACTGTCGAAGTAGTCCTGCGTCTGCGTGATGATGATCGTCTGGTCCTGTGGTAGGTCAGTGATCCATGCATCGATTACGATCTGGCTTTCTTCAAATCCTGAGTCCACCTCGATCGTGTCTTCGCAGCTCGCCATGGTTAGGACGATTAAGCCTAGGGCAGCGTATAGGTATGTTATATTTTTCATCGGGGCTTATTTCCAGGTGAAGTTGTAAGAGATACTCGGTATGAAGTTGCCGATCACAGATAGCCGAGTCGCATTGGTCGTGATAGGCTCATTGGTCATAAAGCGACCATCCTCTTGACCAAAGTAGATGGAGAAGGCATTGCGGCGAGAGTAGACGTTGTAGACGCCGATGACCCACTGGCCATCCCATCTTCTATTGGGTCGGTCCTTGCCATCTAGCGTAACACTGAGGTCTAGCCTGTGGTAGTCGGGGATCCGCACATTATTACGAGCATTATTATCTACGTTGGGTATCAAGATCCCTTGCTGGATGTATCGACTGGTAGCGAAGGTTGCTGGCGTACCGGTCACATAGGTAAAATTGGCACTAAAGGCGATCCTGTCCGTGATATCATAAAATCCGGTAAGACTCAGGTTATGCGTCTGGTCAAATCGTGAAGCGTACCACTCATTATTGTTGATACCCTCGACGAGTCGCTCTGTCCGTGCTAGGGTATAGCTCAACCAACCTGAGACCTTACCCGCTGTCTTCTTGGCAGAGATCTCTAGTCCGTAGGCACGACCGTCACCGGATGTCGTCTGTCCCTCAACGAATTCGTTAAGGATGAGGTCAGCCCCGTCTATGTAGTCGATGAGGTCATCGAAGGTCTTATAGTAGACCTCGGCACTCAACTCTAGCGTATTGTCCTGGAGGTTTTGGAAGTAACCTAGCGCCACCTGGTCAGCCATCTGTGGTCGTATATTATTGGTACTTGGCGTCCATATATCAACCGGCGTAGAGGCTGTGGTATTGCTGAGTAGGTGTATGTACTGAGCCGTACGGTTGTAGGAGGCTTTGAAAGAACTGTTGTCACTCACAGTGAGATTAGCAGCAAAACGTGGCTCGAGACGCATGTAGTTCTGTACGTTTTCTGATCGCTCAGCGAACCTCGTGTCAACCAGCTCTTTCTCGAGGCCAGGCTGCGTCTCCTCAAATGTATACACGTCCCTGCCCCCGAAATAGTCAAATCGGCTGAGGCGCAGACCGTAGTTAAGCTTGAGGCGGTCCCACAGGGTGGTCTCATGCTCTACGAAGAGGTTGCTCTCTAGGGCAAACTGGTTGTCAATACTGATATCTATCGACTCGCCATTGGATACAGCGATACTATTGGCGGGTTCGAAGGTGTAGTAGATGCCTTGTCCACCGAAGCGCAGTACATTGTCCGGGCTGATGAAGTACGAAAACTCGGGCTTGGCGCTATAATTAATGATACGACTACTCCAGTCGAAACTATCTTGATCGTCATCACCAAAGTTGATCTGGTAGTCGTAGTTGCTGTAGTAAGTCGTCAGGTTAAAGAATAGCTTCTGCGAAAACAGGTGATTCCAGCGTAGCGTACCCGTGCTATTACCCCAGTTAAACCCTGCTGCTGAGCCAAACCCAAAGTTGTCACGACCGAAGTAGCCGGATAGGAATAGCTGATCCTTGTCGCTGATCTTATAGTTCGTCTTTAGCGTGAGATCGTAAAAGTTGAGGACGGTCTCGCCTTGCTCCTCTGGTAAGAACGGTGCTGCTAGTACGTCGATGTAGGACCGTCTACCTGCGATGATAAATGACGACTTGTCCTTGACGATAGGCGCCTCGACACTAAGTCTGGAGAATATCGTACCCACACCACCATTGACTTCTAGTTGTTTCTTATTGCCCTCCTTCATCCGAACGTCTAGTATCGAGCTCAGGCGACCACCATATCTAGCAGGTATCCCTCCCTTGTAGAGCTTTACGTCCTTGACGGCGTCAGGGTTAAACACAGAGAAGAAACCAAATAGGTGACTACTATTATACACCGGGCTTTCATCAAGGAGTACGAGGTTTTGGTCGATACTACCACCCCGTACGTTAAAGCCTGCGGCACCCTCACCTACGCTAGTTACGCCTGGCAGTAGCTGTATGGTCCTTAGTACCTCGGTCTCACCCAGTAGGGTAGGTACCTTCTCGATCGTACGCATGTCTAGCTTCTCAACAGACATCTGCACGTTCCTTACGTTTTGGTCTTTCTCTTCAGCCGTTACGACGACCTCGGTTAGGGTTGTTCCTCCACCTTCTGATAGCTCTATGTTGATAGTGAGGTCTTTGTCCAGCCCTATTTCAGTAGCAGTGTCCTCGTAACCTAGGTAGCTGCCCACTAGGGTGTATGTGCCTGGCTCTATTGATATAGAGTAAAATCCATAGACATTGCTCGTCGTACCCTTTGTAGTCCCTTCTAGGTACACATTAGCCCCTATGAGGGTCTCCCCATTGGATCCATCTGTGATATAGCCACTCACGGTCACTCGCTCTTGTCCCCACGAGGGTGCGAGTAAGGCCAGTGTTAACATGGCGCTTAATAGATATCTAAGCATAAGAGTATTGTATTGAGAGTTTATTCTAGTATGGAACGGCCTTCGGTGCCACATTGATACCGATAAGGATCGCCTATTTTACCAATGGGGCCTAGCATGGGATCAGCACAAGTATTTGTACGACTAATGACACTTATTCTTCCCCACGCAGTCGCTTGTCTTGTTTCTGAGCGATATCTACGATCTTACGCATGAGGTTAACTATGGTAAGAAAGGTGATAAAGCTAAAGGTCATAATGAAGTACATCCACTTAAAGGCACCTGCCTCATCCATGGTCAGGCCACTAAACAGCCAGGCTAGTACGCCTCCACTCGCACAGATGACGGCATAGGCGATGATACTATTGCGCCAGTATGCCATACGGTCAGAGGAGGTAAGACTAAATACGCTGTTAAATAGCCCAAAGAAAAGCATCAATGCCGTAGCGATTAACCACGGAAAGCGCTGCTCCAGGTCTACGCCAGCACTGGTCGCTATCACCCACAGGAGGTTAAAGACCAGCATCATCGCTAGTATGATGCCCGCCTGTTTGGTCGGGGTGATCTCCATCTGGTAGATGGATTGCTCGGGTTGCTGTATGTTATTTGCCAAATCCTATCTTCTTTTTACCACCCTTAACAGCTACCTCTAGTCCTAGCATCCGCATAGCAGTCACGGCAGCCTCTACGCCTTTGTTACCGTATTTGCCCCCTGCTCGATCTAGCGCCTGCTCTTTGGTATTGGGGGTCAATACGCCGAAGATGATGGGCTTACCCGATACGAGATTGAGGTTCATAATACCTCCAGCGACGGCTTGATTGATATATCGGTCGTGCTCCGTCTCTCCCTTGATCACACAGCCTATACAGATCACGGCATCCGGGCTATGTTGTGTAAGTACCATCTTGGCGCCTAGCGGTAACTCGTACGTACCAGGTACGTAGGCTACATGTATGTTGGACGGATCTACTTGGTGGTCCGTCAGCGTATTGACACAAGCCTCCTTAAGCGCAGAGGTAATGTCATCATTCCACTCTGAGACGATGATGCCAAACTTCTTGTCTGACATATCGCCGACCTCGCTGACCTTGTATTCTGATAGATTTTTCTCTTTGCTGCTCATGTATTTCTTCCTTTCGGCGCTTATGTAACCACTAGTTGCTAAAGTGGTTTAGCCGATATAGGTAGAGAGCTTACATTTGTCCATATGTCACTACGTAAAACAACTGCCAAAATCATCGCGACAGGCCTAGGCAGTGGGCTTGCACCCAAGGCGCCTGGTACGGTGGGTAGTGTAGCTGCATTGGTTATTATCTACGCCATGGCCTACATGGGTGCTAGAGTGTCGGCCACGCTACTTGTCGCTATGAGTGCAGTCGCCTACCTAGTCGGACACTGGTCATGTGCTGTGCTTGCTGACGAGTGGGGGCATGACCCAGGTAAGATCGTCATCGATGAGTGGGTGGGTATGTGGCTGTCGCTAGTGCTAGTGCCTTTTCAGTGGCAGACGGCTGTTGTCGCCTTCGTCGCCTTTCGGTTTTTTGACATCATCAAACCATTAGGTGTAGGGTACATCGATCAGCATATGGGCGGTCCTACATCGGTCATGCTAGATGATGTGCTGGCTGGTGTTTATGCGGCGGTGGTGACTTATGCGGT
>CAYMFD010000090.1:0-16133 GCA_964389475.1 uncultured Saprospiraceae bacterium | reverse complement strand
TACAGTGCCTGCATCATCGCTTGGTCCTTTGGTCCACGATGACACCTGATCGTTATTATCGATGATGCCTTCTGCCAGTGTGATGGCCGTACCGCTAGGGGCATCTACCTTGGAGGTGTGGTGGACCTCGTGTACATGTGCCTTGTAGCTAGGGTGCTTACTCATCAGCCGTGCGAGGTATTGATTAACCGCAAATGTGACGTTGACACCTATGCTATAGTTGGAGGCATATATAAAAGCCCCTCCTCGATCAAGGACACTATCCTTAATCTCATCGTAGGCCTCTAGCCAGCCAGTGCTGCCACAGACGGTAGGTACGCAGTTGTCGGTTAGCGTGCGGAGGTTAGCTAGGGCGGACTCAGGCGATGTAAACTCTATGGCGACATCCGTAGTGTCAGGGGTGATATCAGCTAGGGTAGCCGCATTATTAAGGTCTATGCGATGGCTGATGGTATGCCCTCGCTCTATGGCAATTCGCTCGATGGTCTTACCCATTTTGCCGTAGCCGACTAGTGCTATTTTCATTTGTAATCTGCTTTATTGGACAGGTATAGGAGGGTGGGCGGTGATGGCTGCTGCAGCCTCCGCCGGGGTGTCTGTAAGGATGATGTATTGCTGGTATTCCTTCCCCGCAGCCAGTTGGTGTAGGGTGTCATATAGATTAGTCTCCTTGGTATATCGGTCCTCACCCAAAAACACCATTGGCGATACATAGTCGAATGTCGTGTAGTGATTCTGCGCGGCATCCTGAAAGATCTCCTGCGTCGTACCCGCACTCCCTGGCGCAAATACGATACCGTGCAGGCATATGGCCAGCAAGTTGTCTTCTCTGATACTATTGCTAAAGTACTTGGCGATCTGAGTGGCAAATACATTGCTGGGTTCGTGCCCGTAAAACCAAGTGGGTATAGCTAGACTCTCACAGCCGTCATCATAAGTCCGCAATACATTAATCGCGGCATCGCTGTATCCAGGATCGGTATAGTGTGGTGCCTTGCTCATCGTAGCTATCACATCGTCGATCACATCATCGTCGTACTTGCCTAGATAGGCGCCTAGGTTAGCAGCTTCCATAATACCTGGTCCACCACCAGAGACGACGAGGTAACCGGCCTTGCTGAGTAAGTGGGCGGTACGGACGACCTTGGCATAGTTAGGATCGGTACGTAGGGTGCCGTGGCCACCCATGATACCCACACACTTGCGGTTGTAGGTCTTATCGGCCCGTGGCTGGAGGTAGTCGCCTAGGGCATCATCGATCGCATGGTCATGTATACGCTGGTAAAGGGCCTCTGTGATCGATGGCGAAAACCTAAAGCTGCTGAAGTGTTCGTAGATTATAAGGTCCTTACTCTTACCACTATCCGAGCCCTCGAGCAGCTCCTCCCAGCCATATAGCTGAGAGCGATAGGGCTGGTAGGGTAGGTCGTCACAGGTAGGGAATAGCATGGCGCCAGCGGACAGCAGATACTCCGTGTCACTAGGTCGTAGCCGACACCCGAGAAAGGCTGCTCCTTTGACATCAAGCGACCGCCAGTTGATATCTACTGCAGTGAGGTCGACACCTTGTATAGCACAGTTGCGCAGTGCTATGCCGCGGTCCAGTAGATCCATGAGGGATTCTATCTCTTGCACACTGTGGTGACTCGTGTTTTTTATCATCGTTGTAGACGGCTAGTGGTAAGCTGGTTATATAACGTATCAATTGTTATACGTTTTCTTTTCATAAGACAAGGATAGTTATTTGTAGACAGTTTTTCGGCATAGTGGCCCCTTACTTGCACTACCGACTATACAATGGGCAACATGCCTGTACGACTACATCCCATGCATTCGGCACCTCTTATCCTTTGTGGTAGGGGGTGCTTTTTATAGGCGCTGAGCCAGAGACCTGTCTAGTTTTATAACTCCCATTTCTTTTAAGATAGAGGCTGCCTCCGAGCCAGATTGTAGTAGATAGAGGGGGTTGGACAGTGAGCTTGTCGAACTGAGAGTCCGTACATGATTGCCTACATTAATCGAGGTCATTGAGCAAGCGTAGCGACGTCGAAATGCTGGAGGTGTAGCTTGTAATCGAGTTCTTTAGCTAGACCTGACTTCCAGATTCCTGAGGGTTCATAAATTCATTAATATTCGAAATCCGATATCTTATATCTGACATCTAGAATCGCACGCCTTACCTATCCAGTCTCGCCATGATCTTCTCCAGTAGCCAAGGCTTACTGACTAGGCTGTCTTCACTGATCTTTTCTTTAAGTCGCAGGAGTTTGGCCTTATCATAACCATATATGCGGATGAGTTGGCCGGTATATTTGACAAGGTTGAGGTAGTTGCGTTTTTTACGTTCGGGTATCGACTGTGCCCTTGTAAGGTAGACCTTAAAGGTATTGAGAAGACTCTCTAGGGCTTCCATTTCGTCCAATTCGTAGTAGGCTGATATGAGGATGGCTCTCGAGTTGAGGCTGTAGCCGGGATCTTCGTAATCAACCTGGTTGAGATAGTAGACGGTCTCGTCATATTTCTCTTGGTAAAAGTAGATACGAGCTAGGCTAAAGTTAACGGCATTTTCTCTGTGTCGGTCATCAAGGAGGTCGGCGTACTGCTCGACAAAGCTAATACTCCATGCGTAGTCCTTAGCCCGACAAGCGAAGAAGACGATGTTGCGGAAAGTGGTTGGCGATATCTTATTATTGTCAAACAGCGTCCCACTTTGCAGACTCTCCTTGTAGATGTCAAGTACCTCTTCGGTAAATTTATAAACACCACTGTTGACCTTGGCTATACAATAGCTAACGGCGCTATCGTAGATGTCCCGCACCTCGTTCCTGGAGAAGATGTCTAAGTCCTCTTGTATGTGCTTTTTGAGGTTGTAGTAATGTGATTCATCGTCCGGCTCTACCATCGACATCATCACAGAGTAGTAGACTGCTATTGACTTCACTTCTAGGAGGTTGTAGTTGTGTATAACCTTTATAAGTTCGTCAATAAGTACGATTTCGGTGTCGTATTTAGTCAAACGTCGCCAACTGAGAATGGTACAGTAATATCTTAGTTTTTCATTGATGTAAAAGATGTCGAGGTTGGACAGGAGATTCTCGATATTGGACTGTAGGTCCTCGATGCTCTTGGTCTTCTTTTTTGAAAACTCAGTAGTAAAATTGTACTTGTTTTTCCACTTGTTAAAATTATACAGGTGGTACATCGAGGACTTCTCGAGTTGCTGTTTCCCTATACGATCTGACTGTTTGAGGGCGACATTGTAGAGTGCCTCCATCTTGCGAGAACTTAGCTCGTTGAGCAGGTGTGTATTTATGTAGTAAGGGTGACTCTCGAAGCTTTGTTGAGCCAACCACTGCTCGATTAGTTTGAGGGCATCACTGAAGAGCTTGCGGTACTTTACGTCGCTAAATTTTTGGTCTGGATGAACTTTCTGCCAGATATCCTCTTTCTGATGATCTTCGGTACCCGACGATATCGCCTCGATGGCCAAGCCCAGTAGGAGGGTGAGTCTATCATTAACGTTGAAGTAGGGGGAAGTGAAAAACTTGACGAGGCTCTTCCGTTCGTATGTGGTGAGGGCGAGTACGGTTTTGTAAAACTTCGTGTTTCTCATTTCACTACGAAAATACCATCTTGTTACTTAACGATTGTTAAGTAACAAGATATGATGTTTTTCATCATATGACGATTGTACATATGTAAGAGTTCTCACTATGAGATGGTTCGTGTCTGGTTTTTGACGTTTTATAGCATAAGCGTACAGTATCTACGGTTTAGATTCGCTACTTTTGCTCTATATATGAAGAGGCAAATCTCGCTTAACATGTTGGACCGCTTTGGTATTTATTTCTGTGCTATTTGTACGGTACTGTTAATGAGCACAGTAGGTGTGTATGCTCAGAGCAACCCCAATGAGATTAACGTGAACTCACTTACAGATACACCTATTCAAGTTACCTTGAATAGCATTCAGCAGATTGCTCCACACTCTTTTGATAATGGTTATGCTACTTATGCAGCAGGTCCTGCCAATGATCAATATACGCTTACCATACACCCCAATGCTGGTTTTACTGGCGAGATTACAGCTGTAGTTACTTACTATTCAAGGACATCACTTCCTCCACTATTTATGGCTAGTATGACGACTACCATTAATGCAACGTTTGGGGATGCAGTGGTTCTTAGTGAGGATGACTACGTCACTGTAGATTCTTCGACAGTTTACATCAATCCGTTAGACAATGATAGTAGCAGCGTGGGTGGCCTCCAGCTTAGTTCGATAGTTCACGTTGAGTCTGGTACAGCAAGTATCGTTGACAGCGTTACTATTGCATATGATGTGCCTGCTAACGGGAGCAATTTAGATTACATATTGTACGCTTCTGCCGATTCTCTGGGTGGCAGTGGACACGGTATTATATATGTGGTGACACCAGAGACTAACCCTGATTCTCATACCACAGAGACTAGCACGATTGGTAATACCGAAGCTCAGATAATCAGATTGCCTGACTATGGCATGGTGCCGACATCTACGCCTGTGCTAGGTTCCATAGATGAGAAAGCAGGCGGACTGATCTACAAGTACTTCCCTACTCAAAATGCTACTGGTGTTGACTCACTGATGTTCGATGACGGTAGTGGTCTTACCAGACAGGTGATTATCACTATCAATGACTACATTACCGCTCCACTGGTAGTAGAGGATGAGGTCTTTACTGCAGTAAACACGCCGGTGACCTTTGACGCTTGGGCCAATGATAACTTTACAGGTAATGTGGTGCTCGATTGGCATTCGGCTGAGATAGTTCGAGATTCTCTCGGTGTTTTTACTTTCTCACCGCCACTAGATTTCACCGGAATAGTTAATTACAGTTATATAGTAGATAATGGCTTTGGTCTGCATGAGGCCAATGTTAGAATATACGTCGGAGATCAAGCGCCACGAGATGAAGCTTATGCTTTCACTACGCCTAAGGATGAGAGCCTCGTTCTACGATATGATGTAGAGAGTAGTGGCTACACTCTAGATGTTCAGACAGACCCTGATCATGGTTTTGCTATGGCTTTTGGATCCACCTCTGTGGTGTCTGTGGGTTGTGACAATGTCAGTGGTAAGGCTTTTATAGTTTATACGCCAGATGCTGGATTTATCGGTGTAGACAGTATGACAGTTCGCTACTGTACAGTGAGCGGTGCTTGCGTCGATTATGTAGTAGAGGTGGAGGTGTACGATGATACTAATACCGACTGCAAGTGCTTGCAAGACTGTGTATGGGCTGGTGATACAGACTTAGATGGCAGAGTAAATGTCAGAGATATACTACCTATCGCTTATGCGTTAGGTGAGGGTGGCGATGCTCGTTCGGATATTAGCTATAGTAAATGGGAAGGTCAGTCCTCAGACGACTGGGATTTAGTAACGTCAACTGGGATCAATTACAAGCATATAGATGCTGATGGCGATGGTACGATTGATGTAGCTGATGCGTCGCTTATTACTAGCCAGTACAGTGATGTACACACGCTAGTGCCTACGGATCTACTAGATCTTAAGAAATACCCACTGTCGTTAATACCACATAATACCAATGTGGATAGTGGTGACTTGCTAGTCGTCGATATTGTACTAGGTAATTCGAGCTTCCCAGTGGAAAACCTACAGGGTTTTGCTCTAGGTTTTAATATCAACCCCGGTTTCGCTGATAGTAGTTCATTGGTCATCGACTTTCTGAATGATTCATGGTTCGCTTCTAATGGTCCCACGCTTGAGATGTCTGTAACGCCACGTGACGGTCGAGTAGAGGCAGCTTTTGGGAAGGCCAATGGTTTTAATGCCAACGGTTTCGGAGTTGTAGGTCAGTTATCCTTTATCGTAGAAGATGATGCTGAGGGATTGCGTGAGAATATCTATACTCAAACGAGACAGATCAAGATTGCGACGGAGGATCAAATCATTACGGATGGTGCTGGTCGTGCATTTAGACTGCCTGCAGCACAGACTTCTGTTACGCTTCATCTCGATCGTGACCTACAGCCGCTCAAGCAGTCTGATCTTATAGTCTATCCCAATCCTGTAGATACGGACTTGAGACTACACCTCAATGGCGGTCGTACATTCACGAGTGTACAAGTCTACGATATGATGGGATCACTACTTCTCTCAGAAGAGGTAGGCGATAGCAACGGACACACTGTTGATGTATCTTACCTGCAACCATCCGTATACGTAGTGGAGGTTGTTACCGCTGACGGACTAGTCGCTACCAAGTTCGTGAAGCACTAGGAGGCCACGATCACTACATTTTTATCGGATCTCATCAAAACATCACTCAGATCTAGGGTGTTTTAATCTACGTGTCTACATTTGTGGCACACTAGCGCTACTGCTAGGTCTATACGATACAAAAGCAACGATATGTCTAGAATACTTACGCTAAGAGATGCCCTTAATGAGGCGATGTCAGAAGAGATGCGTCGTGATGAGCGAGTCTTCCTGATGGGAGAGGAGGTAGCGCAGTACAATGGTGCCTACAAGGTAAGTAAGGGTATGCTAGACGAGTTCGGTCCTAAGCGTGTGATCGATACGCCGATTGCCGAGCTGGGCTTCGCGGGTATAGGTGTGGGAGCTGCTATGAATGGCCTCAAGCCGATCGTGGAGTTCATGACGTGGAATTTTGCGGTACTAGCATTTGATCAGATTGTCAATAATGCAGCTAAGACGCTATCTCAGTCAGCGGGTCAGTACAGCTGCCCGATTGTATTCAGAGGTCCGTCTGGTTCGGCAGGACAGTTAGCACAGCAGCACTCGCAGATGTTTGAGAGCTGGATGGCAAATACGCCAGGACTTAAAGTTATCTCTATCGTCGATCCGGCGGATGCCAAAGGTCTACTCAAGTCGGCTATCCGTGATGAGGATCCGATCTGCTTTATGGAGTCAGAGAGTATGTATGGCCTCAAGGGCGAGGTGCCAGAGGGAGACGATATACTCGTACCGATAGGTAAGGCTGCTATCAGACGAGAAGGTATAGACGTAACTATCGTGTCATTTAATAAGATGATGGAGGTCTGTAAAGACGCAGCTGCAGAGTTGCAGAAAGAAGGCATCAGCGCCGAAGTAATCGATCTGCGAACCATCAGACCACTAGACCACGAAACGATCGTCAATAGCGTTAAAAAAACCAATAGGTTAGTCGTCGTGGACGAGAGCTGGCCTTTTGCGGGTGTATCTGCAGAGATCGCCTATCAGTTACAGAAGTACGCTTTTGATTACCTAGATGCACCTGTCACAAGGGTCAATAGCGCCGATACATCACTGCCATACTCTGCGCCATATGTCGATGAGTACCTGCCTAATCCTACCAAGGTTATTAAGGCAGTCAAGGAGGTGATGTACGTTAATAGCTAGTTATTTACTACCTCGGTAGTAAAATCGATCAGTGTAGGCTTCTCTACCACTGACAAAAGTAATGAAGTAGATCCCAGTTGATGGTAAGCCTGTAATCGGGTAGTAAGTCCTTTTGTCTAGCTGTATCTTTTGCAGCAATTGACCAGATGCGCCACTGATGTACGCTGTTGCAGTACTCGCCCCGTCTTTTACATGTAGAACTACTTGCGATCCACGGTACTCAATCTGATAGGATGATTTACCTTTTACGTCAATACTTACGTTTTCTGTACTGGTAGCACAATCGACCTGAGCGGTACCTCCTAGGGATAGCTCTACAGTAGTTGTGTCCATTCCAAAATTATTGATCAGTAGTAGTAAAGAGCTATTGTCATTGACTTCAACAGGTGCTAGGTAATTGTTAGATCCTTGTAGGCAACCACCAGTTTCTTCGACATCTGTCTCTCCCTCACGCAAGCCTGTAGGTCCTAGGCATTCTGTGGTAAGTACCCCGTTGGATACTTGTGGTCCACTTGCCATACATCGTATGAGCTGGCGGCTAGTGCAGTCCACACCGTCCCAGCTATATACCACAAAGTCAATATCAGCGGTAGTGTCTAGTGGTATGATGTCAAATAGGAAGCGACCGCCTTCTGAAAAGTTGACTTGCGTCCAGTAACTGTTGCTTTCCCCAACGATACACGTATTATCTGCCTCACCAGTATCCTCTCCAGCTCCTGGTATGAGCATTATAGTTTGAGTAGTGTCACAGAGTATCTTCCTGCTAGTGCAGTCTTTCTGTGTGTATGCCAAAAATGGACAGAGGAGTAGAAGAAGTACCCATACTTGGGCCGCTGATATTGATAAGTATGCTTCTTGCTTGATTTTTACTACCATATCTACAAGGTAGGCGGATCATATCAATCTAACAACTGTACAACGATAAAGTCCTTATCCATAGGGTCTAAGTGATCGACAAGGTAGTCAATTAACGAATGCCCGTAGGTGATGTAGTACTGCCAGATATTGTCATGCCGTTCTTGGAGCCCGTTACTAGGAAAGAGCTTGTCAACGAGCTTTTGGACTTGTTTGACCTTTACCTCTTCTTGCTTTTTAATCTCACGTTTTAGCCGACTTCCTATTTGCTCTATTTGCTTCAGCGCCTTTGTCTCCTCCGCTAGTACGTACTTGCCTAGTCCTGGATTGATATGTGCCGCTCGTTCTGCGACGGCCTTGTAGGCGGCCTCTATCGCACTAGCCTCTTGGGTGATGTCTAGGTCTACCGTACTGGCAGCATTGATGATCGTATTGATGATCTCGTGGGTAGGCTGCCATATGTCTTCCAGTGAGAGCGATAGCTTGTCCAGGCTGCGTTGGCTGCTGTTATCGACTAGCATCACACTATTTCGCCGGACTAGCATCGGGTAGGGTATGCCGAGGGCATCAAACTGTGACTGTCGTTCCATCCAGTAGGCGAGTTCACCACCCCCGCCTATATAGGCCAGGTTGGGGAAGATCATCTCCTGGTAGATGGGTCTTAGGTTTACATTAGGGCTAAATCGCTCTGGGTGCTCGTCTATCTCTGCCTCTAGCTCCGTCCTTGTCCATGATACCGACTGGTTGACGACGCTGTACGTGGTGCCATTCGTCTCGATCCGTTCTCTAGCGTCTGCCGTTAGGTAAAACATGTTGATGTCTCGCACATGTGCCTGCGTGGAAAAGCCCTCCTGCGTCAAGGCATCTTGCGTAGCCGTTATCAGGGGCTTACTTACCTGGTCGAAGACCTCTTGCTTGATAACAGGTACGAATTGCCGTTTAAGCTTAGGGTCGTCCATGCTCGCTACTAGTACGCCATACTTTCCGAATAGCGCCTGGACTAGCGACCTAGTAAACTCGAAATAGGTGCTTGCTCCCTCTAGCGAAGTACGTAGTATGTCCCTCGCCTCATCTGCGTATGCACTGCTACCGAGTATCTCGCTTACTTCCTGTAGTACGGGCTCTAGCGTCTCGACACCTAGCCGACCTACAGCACCTCCATGCGCTGTATCCCACGAGATGGTTTTGCCAAAGAGGTGTAGGTGGTTAATCTCTTCAAAATCATGGTCCTCGCCGCCGGTGACGAAGACGGGTACCACGTGCTTGTCAGCGTAGCGGGCCGATAGGTCCTTTGCGAGGTGTATCGTAGAGGCGATCTTGTAGATAAAGTAAAGTGGCCCAGTGAGAAGGCTAGGCTGGTGGGCGGTGATGACGGTGTAGGTTTGCTCATCTAGAAGGCGCTGCAGATTGTCTGCTTGCGCTGGTGTCAGTTTTACGCTGTTGTATTGTGACGTCAAGGCACGGTGTAGGGTCTTCCGGTTGGTGGCGTAGTTCTGCCTCGCTGCGATAACCTCGTCAAAGCTTTCTAGACGGACATCATACTTGTAGAAGGGCCTCAGTGCAGGGTCACCTGTCTGGTAGGCCTTGTCTCTGGCACTTAGCTGGTCGATTTGCGCAAAGGGACGTTTAAGTATATTGGCTGCAATGCCTTGGTGTGTGGTTTCCGTCATAGTGAAGAGAACGCATTAGTAAGACAAGGGTTGACTAGGCCCATTGCTTTTCCCGAGGGACTGTCGCTGGATTACCTCATCAGGCCTTTTATCTAGCGATTAGCAGGTCACGGTTTGTGCCCTTGAGATAGACTTTTATAATAAGCAATACAAGATTGCGCGGATAAGACCTACCGTCATTATCGTCTTGATCCAGCCGATCCGTTGATCCTTTTTTGATACTGGATCGTACTTGTAGTATAGAGTCTTCGATCTTACTAGCAGATCGTTTCGGAAAGCGATCGCTATTAAAGACTTCGGTCGTTGCCACACGCTTGTAGGTTCGATCTAGGGCGGTTATATACCTTTGGCGCCGTTGTTTCTGCAGCCGGCGATTGGCTTGTACCTTTCTGCTTGCATCCATGGCGCGACCTGCCGAACTCATATCGTTCTACGGTTATAGTTACGGTACAAATACACAGACCGTAGTTTCGGTTCCTGACTTTCTCTTACTCCCCACCCAATGTCCAGTGGTACTTGACGGCAAGCAATAGTATGATCATGACAGTAGCCGTAGCCGCTATCGTACACCTCTATATCTTGACTCTATAGTACAATCACCTTTTCCACATATACGGTATGATCCGTAATGACTTGTAAGAAATAGAGTTCAGACACTAAGCCTTTGACATCTAGCATGTTTTGATTAGAGCTCCTACGTACCACTTTACCATTTTGACTTACAAGAACTAGTTCTTTTATCACTGCTCTGCAGTGTACATGTAACAGATCGCTTGATGGGTTTGGATACACGTTTACTTGGCTCTTTATTTTATCTGAAGTTTTCGTGTTGACTTCATCGATCAGGCCATTGCAATTGTCATCTTGCTGATTATCACTTATTTCTTCTGCACCGGGGTATATGGATGGATTTGTATCATCACAGTCCTCTGCTATGCCATAGCCATCGTTATCTAGATCATCGTCTGGCGTGCTAGTGTCACAATCATTGTCTTTTCCATCATACGGCGTTTCTACATTGCCCTGGTAGATATCAGCGTCACTATCATCGCAATCTATATCGCTGCGTAGCCCGTCTCCATCATTGTCGCTCTGACAATTAGCTTCTGCTTGGATGTCAAATGTAAATACACGTCTTGGTCGAGGATACTCATTTTGTAGGAGGTAAGGTCTCCCATCACTACCTATAGTAATATCGCGTAGCCGTCCATATCTATTACCTATGGGAATAGCTGGTGTGCGAAAGCCATCTTCTGTGTAGAAAATCGACCCATATCTGTCTTGGCAAAACCCTTTGTCCTCTCCAAACATTTTAATGGATGATACTTCAATTTCTGAGCCTCGTCTATGCCATGTGATTTGGTCATCAATGCTTACGGAAAGCTCGTTTTGATCGATGCGCCAGATTTGATGATAAGAATCATAGTAATAGGACGCTTGGGTCTGTAAAGCTCGTTGAGTCCATGTGAGTCCTGCATCAGTACTTTCAGATATTGTTCTTAATAAGTTGTTGGTAGGATCTAACCACTCCCAGTAAGTACTGGAAACTACTAGATGGTCATTCTTTTGAAATAATAATCTATGGGAAGATTGCTCGGATGCAAGGCTGTCAGGCATAGGTACATTAGCAGTAACCCACGACTCACCACGATCAGCAGAGTAGTTAATCAAACCTTTGCCTTGAGAATACTCCACGTACATGGTTTTGTCGGGTACCGATCGGAGTATCGAATAGATCGGTCTATCGGCTATCTGGGCAGTGATAACGACGCTGCCTTCGTGGATGTAGCCCGCCATTAGCTTTGTGCTACGGTGATATGAGCTATCTCCAGCTACGAATACTAGTGTGTCTGGACTGACGTATTGGATACGGTGTATGTGATAGGGCTGACCATTAGTACTACCTGCAATAGGTATAGAGTCTACTAGCTGGCCATGATCCCACAATAGATATTGACCATCGAGACTAGTGATCTCATGACGTAGCCAATACTGGTAGGGTAGGTAACTCGGTGGTCTACGGTAGGTGCTATCCAGCCGCCAGTATTGAGGCGTGCATAGGCAAATTTGATTGGAATATGTGACAGTGTCGCATTCTGTGACCCTTGTACGTGTGGCCGTGTAACAACCTGAGTCTGGATAAGTGTGAGGTGAGAGGGCTGTGCTGATATTACCATCTCCATAGCTCACAGCCAGAGTAGAACTACCTAGTTGCTCAGGTGTAGGTGTCATGGTTAGACTATCTACCTCGTACGTCCATTCAGCACAAGGCGGTTCGCAGAACAGCTCCTCGTCAGTCAGGCACCCTACTTCTATTAAAGTGTCTTGAGCCGTAATTGCCCCGCAGAGATTCGTTGTTGACGCAAAGATAGATGGCCTTGGATTCGCAAAAATACCTGATTGTAAGTCTCCGATGCCAGGTACTATGTGGAAGTATACACCTGGGTACGCAATGCTCTCGGTCACCTGCATTGATCTTATTTCGCCATTGTGCAGCACAGTATCCCGAACATCTCGCACCACCATATCTCCGCCCGTAAAGTGCGATACAGTGTCACCCACGATTGCACCATGGTCAAAGAGATCATGCATCGAACAACCTCCATCACTAGACCTAAGTACCAATGATACTTTACTATCATTGATATGTAAATTCAATACTGCGCAAGGACTGAAGTATAGGGAGTATAGTAAAACTGGCATATCACAGACGGTATCTTTCGTAAGATACGATATGCTATAATTACCTTCTGGAATATCAGAGACAGCTCTGACGTATTGTGTTAGCCCTTCTTCTGAATAGTAGTCTTCTATTGATTGTGCTTGACAAAGACATCCTGCAGTAATAAGTAGACTCGTGTGGATGTATCGGGCAAGTGCTCTCATAGTGAGTATCAGGGTTAGCTCCCTAAAATACTCATTTTTGGCGATGATATTATCACTGACCGAGTAAAAGCAATTGATTGTCGCCTATGATAATATATTTCCTGATAGATAATTGCTACTGTGCTACTCCCCACCCAATGTCCAGTGATACTTGACGGCTAGTAATCGTATGATCATGACAGTTGCCATAGCCGCTATCGTGCTGATGGTATCGTACGGTGTCAGTATACTACCCAATAGGTAGACGATGCCACCTAGTATACAGGCGGTAGCGTAGATCTCTTTTCTGAATATCAGTGGGACTACATTGGTCAAGACATCCCGGATCACGCCACCAAAGCAGGCACTGATGACTCCCATCATCAGGCAGACCTCGGGCAGTAGTCCCTTGCTGAGCGATACTTGGATGCCGAGTACGGTAAAGAGACCAATCCCGATCGTATCGAATAAGAAAAGTCCCTTGCGCAGGACTAGTATCCGCTCTCTGAATACATAGGCGATCACATAAGCTGCTACTATGACAATAATGTAGTTGCGATCCGTCAACCAGCCCACTGGAGTCCGGCCTATCATCATATCACGCAGCGTACCTCCGCCTATAGCAGTTACAAAGCCGATGACCAGGGTGCCGATTAGGTCAAATTTCTTTTGCATCGCCGTCAGCACCCCTGAGATCGCAAATACACTCGTACCTATCAGGTCGACGGCGTATACCCACGTCATCGACTAGCGCTGTTGATGGTCATACGTATGGTCACAGCAGCTTCTTAAATCGGGGACGCTTAGGTGCATTATCGCCTAGTCGCTCTTTCTTAGAAGCCTCGTAGGCCGTATAGTTACCCTCGAAGAATTTCACCTGGCCATCACCTTCGTAGGCGAGGATGTGAGTGGCTAGACGATCTATAAACCATCGATCGTGACTGATCACCATGACGCAGCCAGCGAAATTCTCAAGCGCTTCCTCCAGAGCTCGCAGGGTGTTGACATCGATATCGTTAGTCGGCTCATCAAGTAGTACGACGTTACCACCCTCCTTGAGAGTTATGGCGAGGTGGAGGCGATTACGTTCTCCACCAGAGAGTACGCCGACTTTCTTCTGCTGGTCACCACCCGTGAAGTTAAACTTGCCTAGATAGGCTCGCACATGCACCTCGGTGTTGCCGACTTGTATGAGGTCCTGACCGTCACCCATTACCTCAAAGATGGTCTTATCATCTGCTAGTGCCTTATGCGACTGATCGACATAAGCCAGCTGTACGGTATCACCGACTGTGATGGAGCCACTATCTGGGGTCTCCTCCCCCATGATCATCCTAAATAGGGTAGACTTACCCATACCATTGGGCCCGATGATGCCGACTACGGCATTCTTAGGTACACTAAAGCTTAGATTGTCTATCAGTTGACGATCGCCGTATCCTTTATTGACACCGCTGACCTCGATCACTTGGTCTCCCAGTCTTGGGCCTGGTGGTATGAATAGTTCGAGCTTAGCCTCTTTCTCCTTGACCTCTTGGTTCTTGAGATTATCGTAGGCACTTAGTCTAGCCTTTCCTTTGGCTTGACGAGCCTTGGGTGTCATGCGTGACCATTCTAGCTCTCGCTTGAGGATCTTCTGACGCTTAGATTCTGATTTTTCTTCTTGGGCGAGGCGATTACCTTTTTGCTCTAGCCAGCTCGAGTAGTTGCCTTCCCATGGTATACCAGCTCCTCTGTCTAGCTCCAGTATCCAGCCAGCCACATTATCGAGGAAGTAACGATCGTGAGTCACCGCTATGACTGTCCCCGGGAAGTTGGCCAAGTACTGCTCTAGCCAGTGTACCGACTCCGCGTCTAGGTGGTTAGTCGGCTCATCGAGTAGTAGTATGTCTGGCTTGCTGAGGAGCAGTCGGCACAGGGCCACCCTACGTCGCTCACCACCAGATAAGACGCTTACTTTGGCATCGTCAGGCGGTAGCCGTAGATTATCCATCGCGAGCTCTAGCGTATGGTCTAGATCCCATACATTGTATAGATCCATTTTCTCCAGTAGTTCGCCCTGCTCTTCTATCAGCTTCATCATGGCGTCATCATCCATCGGTTCGGCCAGTTTCATACTGATAGCCTCATATTCTGTGGAGATGTCTACGAGATGTTGTACTCCTTCCTGTACGACCTCTTTGACCGTCTTGGCCTCATCGAGTACGGGCTCCTGCTTGAGGTAGCCGATCTTATAATCTTTGTCAAAGGTGACCTTGCCGTCGTAGTTGGTGTCCTCGCCAGAGATGATCTTAAGGAGGCTCGACTTACCGGCTCCATTGAGACCGAGTACACCGATTTTGGCACCGTAATAAAAGGACAACCATATGTTGTTAAGTACTTTTTTACTTGGTGGGTAGGTCTTACTGACCCCCTCCATAGAAAATATAATCTTCTTATCGTCTGACATAGTTTGAGCTTTGGCGCTAAAGTACAAAAGACCACGACCTCACTGGCAGGGCGACGTCATAGATTGTAGGTCAGGGCTTATTTGCTGCACCTGGTCTCCATATGACTTCCTCGCTGCGATGGAAGGGTACAAAAAAAGAGAAGGCTAGTGCCTCATCTGAGACACTAGCCTTGTATAAAGTCGTGAGGATAAACGCATTTACCCAATCACATTCTTCTTATTCTGCTGCACAGTTGGCATTGTACTCCATTACAGCATCTTCGAAGTTTTTCCACTTCATCTTACCGTACGTCTTCTTGATAGATCGGCAGTCACCTAGTAGGTCGTCAAATTGTTTCTTATAGTCCTTCTTACGTAGTCGCGCAGCTTGCCCGCCATCTTTCGATATGTAGTAGTTACTCGCTTGAGACTCTTGTACTTTGATACCTCCTACTCTCATACCACCTTTTTCTCCTGCAGTTGGGTCATGATAGACCTTTATACGATTCTTGGCAAATGGGTTGAGTAGTTGCATCAGTAGTTTACGATCGTCACCTTTGAGGCTGATATCGATCTTCTCGTAGTAGGCATAGCCATCTTTAAGACGATCACTTTCGTATAGTGGATCTTCATCACCCCATTGTGTGGCATCATTCATAAAGTCTAGCCCCTTGCTCAATTTGTCTAGCCCACTTTGTGGGAAGTATGCAATCTTGATGTCCTCTACAGCGTAGACTACCTTTTCATCATTGACGACCATGTGTAGTTCCTTGATGAGGCCTTTTTTGGCTAGTTTAAATTTTTTGACATTGCCTTCTATCTCATCTCCATTTTCTAGAGTGAGGTAAGTCGTCTTCTTCTTGCTTATGCTTGTGAAAGGTTTAAGAAAGCCCTGCGCTGCTGC
>CAYMFD010000089.1:4165-16606 GCA_964389475.1 uncultured Saprospiraceae bacterium | reverse complement strand
TATGGGTCGATGGCGAACTGGCTAGCTTGGACGATTACACTTTTGCGTATAGTACTCGCCCAGATTTTCGGGGTTCGGCCATCTCAGTCTCTTACAGTCAGTTGCCGCTCACCGTTACCCTGACCGAGGTGGATACCGATTGTAGCGCGAGTGCAATCCTTACGACGACCTTCTGGGATTAACCCGCCTAGCTGGCTAACAAGTAGACTTATTGCTTCGTAAAGCACGTAGTTATTGTCATCATTCTTTTACTTCACTTACCCCTGGTTCTATCATCAAGACACCATTGTTGGTCAGTGGCTTAGGGCTATTACCTTCCTTGTTATGTTCCAGTGTGACACGTCTCAGCGTCAGTGTGCTATTGTTGATCAGTGCTCCTCCAGTAGGTGCAGCACCATTGGCGTTGACGAGGTTAAGGTTGACCAGGTTAGTCGGTTGATTAATGATCATAAGCTGCCGTGTAGAGTCACCAGAAATAGTAAAGTTCTGACTATCGTGACCATAGATCGTCATCGCGACGGCATTGCTTAATGGGCTGTTGTAGATAGTGAGAGTGTCCGCTAGTAGCTCCTGGTCAAAGAATATAGTGTCTCCCACGCAAGTACGATCTATCCAAAAGCGCAATGAGCCTACAAGGCCATCTGAGGTATTGGTCACGACGGAATTACTCGGGCAGGCGCTTGTTACTTCTATGTCGTAATCTTCAACCTCACCTGCGACTGTGCCACAAGGATCAGCAGTTGTAGACCATGAGTTACGTACTCTCAAGCGAAATGACCCAGGTGTCACATGAGCTGGTATTGAGGCTAATCCCGTCGCTATATGACTACTATTGTAAGCACCCATCTCGATTGCTTCTTCGGGTGCAAAGACTTTGTCGTCATTCCAATCGATCCATGCTCCAGCATCATTTTGAGCAAATGAAAAGTTTAGCTGGATCTCCACTGCAACGCTGTCATACTGCTCGGCGGAGAAGCCCACATTACCGAAGTTGGTATATTGATTTTTGCCGCTAGTATTGGTAAGGCCGTTGACGCTTACCTCAGTGATGTAGTCACTCCCTGTGCCTGTCGATCCTTGTCCAGCACAATAGTCCTGCGCTGTATTTACTTCATAGTTGTACCGATAGGTCTCCGTGGTATCACCGCTTGCATTGACGGCATAGATCTTAAAATGTACCATGTCTCCGGTAGTGTTAGCAGGCAGTGTACCAGTTGTTATGTATTGCTTATCCGCTACCCTCATCATAGATAATTGACTGCCGAGAGACAAGTTATTGACGCTGTAGGTCATAAACATAGTTGTGATGGCATCACCATCATCCACAGACACAGTGATTGTGGGTTGGGTGCCTACCCCCACGGCCAGATCCACGTCACTGTTCATCTCTAGTATTTGAGGATAGTCTGCCCTTCCTACTAGAGGAGCCTGCCAGAGGCCACGTCCCCACGTAGCAGCCATCAAGGTGTTAGACCCATAGTGTATCTCTAGCTCCCTTACGGCCACTGGAGGTAGGTTACTGTACATCATACTGTAGGAGGTGCCACCCATGGGCATATAAAAGACGCCAGCCTCTGTGCCTACGTAGATGTTACTAGCCACAGTGTGATCTATGACGATCGATCTACCCGGTATGGCAGATAGGTTGTAGGAAATGTTCTGAAAAGTATTACCACCATCATGCGTAATGTATATGCGCTGATTATTGTCTTGCCACTGATCGTATAAAATTGCAAATGTCTGATCATCACTAGGATCAAAAGCAACATCCGCAATAAAGAAGTTGGGCATGCTGAGTCCGATCTGAGAAAAAGAGGCTCCTCTATCTGTTGAACGGTAAATGTCTTCTCGATCGGTTACGATCATTAGGTCACTACCATTCTCTGCTATGGCCATACGATTACAAGTTGCACCAAAGTCGTGCAGTGTAGTCCAGTTGCTGCCCCAGTCGTCGCTGCGAACCAACTTATCTCCGACGGTGTATATAGTGCCTGCATCGATAGGATCGTAAGCAAGCGGTGCTATCCAGTCGAGGTTAAGACTCGTATGTCCGTTGATACCGCTATGTGATTGTGCGGCATTGGTACTTCGTCGCTTGCCTCCATATTGCCAGCAGCCTATTACCCAGTCAGGGTTGCTAGGGTGTACGATCTGCTCCATACCATCTGCTCCTATCCACTCGTACCACGTACCATCTCTGTAGTAAGAGGAGCCATTGTCTTGACTACCGACACTTACCGCCGCTTTGTGGCTTTGGCTGAGACCTAGTTTATAGTACTCCCTTATGGACGTATCGTCGGTCAAGATAGACCATGTGACACCATTGTCTGTACTCTTACACATAAACCCGTCGGTACCGATGTAAAAGACTCCGTTAATAGCATAATACGATCGGAAGTCAGCATGTACGTAGTTGTCTGCTGTCGCACTTGGTAGGTACCATTCTGTAGCTTGCGGCCACGTGTTACCGTCATCATTAGTCCGGTATATATCGAGGACACCACGCAACATGACGCGTGGGTCTATGTCACTGACAGCAAAGGTACTGCCACTCGTGCCTGCGATATTTATGCTTCTAAAGCCTGTGCCTTCATCTTCGGACCGAAAGACACCATTGCCAGAGCTCGTAATCACAATCGTAGGATAACTAGTCATCGTGTGCAGCTTCATACTACTATTACTGTTGGCTGCTATACTCTCACTTATAGACCATGTTAAGCCACCGTCTGTCGATTTATAGACGTCGTTTCGCTGACCGCCACCTGATCGAGTCATATAGGCTATATCATCATCAGTGGGGTGGAACCGTACATCCGAGATACTCTGGTTGTATACATTAGATACAGTCAGTAGACCATCGCTAGACCTCCAGAGACCATCACTTGTAGCAATCAGTATAGTGTCGGGATTTGCTGGATGATGTCTGATTACACCCACTGAGGCATTGTCGCCAAAACCGCCCAGTCCAGTACTTCCAGGTTCAAATGCCGTAATAGTCCAGGTACTACCTCCATCATCAGATCGATATATGCCATGAGTTGCTCCATTGAGAGCATTGCGATTGTTGATAAGGATATTTTGATCATCTACAGGGTTGACGGAGAAGGTATTGACGCCAGTCACGGGTAGATTGTCGGTTGTGTTTTGCCAGCTACTACCGCTATCGTAGGACCGCCACCAGCCACCACTTCGTGAGCTGCAGTACAGCGTATCGCCATTATTGTCATCCGCCCATACGGCCTCTACTCGACCTAGGCCCGGAGCATAGTGAGCTGTGATACTATCTAAGAAAGAGGGGCCTAGCTCTGTCCATTCTGTGGTCGAGCTCGACTTGCGCATCCTGGCAGCTGATTGTCTCAGCTTAAGCGCTTGAGCTGAGATCTTTCTCGTGTCGATGTTGAGCCTGTCGCCTGAGGGATAGTAAAGTGGCTCATTGTTAGCCCTCCAGCGCATGTATGGATTGTAACCGCTACCCTTACCCTTATCCTTGTCAGCAAAGTATGCCTCAGCAGACTCGACTACCTCGTAAAAGTTAACGCTAAGGTCATCCATCATCTCCTTGTACTGCTGGGCTTGCACTTCTGCACCCAAGAGGAGGAGTACAGACAAGGTAATTATAGAAGGTTTCATAGAGGGTATATTGGTTCTTTTGATAAAAATATGTAAATACTCCATAGCACACTATACTCTTACCCCTTACCTTTGCAGCCGTTTACAAATGATCTTATCTGATTATTTGATGTTCATTGTGCAGACAGACCAAATAAATATATGAGTACAGCTACATTGCCTTACAAGGTGAAAGACATTAACCTCGCTGACTGGGGTAGAAAAGAATTAGAACTAGCCGAGGCAGAGATGCCAGGCCTTATGGCCCTACGTGAGGAGTATGGTGATAGTAAGCCTCTAGCAGGTGCACGTATCGCTGGCTGCCTACACATGACGATTCAGACGGCAGTATTGATCGAGACGCTTACTGCTTTGGGTGCCGAGGTTACTTGGTCTTCTTGCAATATCTTCTCTACGCAAGATCACGCCGCTGCAGCTATTGCTCAGTCTGGAGTGCCAGTATATGCATGGAAGGGTATGAACGAAGAGGAGTTTGACTGGTGTATCGAGCAGACGCTATTTGCCTTCCCTGATGGTAAGCCGCTCAATATGATCCTAGACGATGGTGGTGACCTGACCAATATGGTACTGGATCGTTACCCGGAGTTAGTCGACGGTATCAAAGGCCTCAGCGAGGAAACCACTACCGGTGTACACCGCCTATACGAACGTATGGCCAAAGGCACCCTTCCTATGCCAGCGATCAATGTCAATGACTCGGTAACGAAGTCAAAGTTTGATAACAAGTACGGTTGTAAAGAGAGTTGTGTAGACGCTATACGTCGTGCTACCGATACGATGATTGCCGGTAAGGTAGCTGTCGTAGCAGGTTATGGCGATGTAGGTAAGGGTAGTGCGGCCTCACTAAGGGGTGCAGGTGCACGAGTGATCGTGACGGAGATAGATCCGATCTGTGCACTACAGGCCGCCATGGACGGATTCGCTGTTAAGAAGATGGCTAATGCGCTTCCAGAGGCCAATATTGTTGTGACTGCAACGGGTAACAAGGATATTATCAAGCCCGAGCACTTCAAGCAGATGAAGGACAAGACAATCGTTGCCAATATCGGTCACTTCGACAATGAGATCGACATGGCATGGCTCAATGAGACGCATGGTGCTAGTAAGATCGAGATCAAGCCGCAGGTGGATAAGTACACTGTTGACGGTAAGGATGTAATCGTACTAGCGCAGGGACGTCTCGTCAACCTAGGTTGTGCGACAGGTCACCCGTCATTCGTGATGAGTAACAGCTTTACCAATCAGACGCTTGCGCAGATCGAGCTGTGGAAAAACAGTGATAAGTATGATAACAAGGTTTACATGCTGCCTAAGCACCTTGATGAGAAAGTTGCCTACCTCCACCTAGAGAAGATAGGCGTAGAGCTAGAGGAGCTGAGTAAAGATCAAGCGGACTACATCGGTGTAGAGCAGGCTGGTCCTTACAAGCCGGAGTACTACAGATACTAGTCTTAATGACTATTAAAGATTATAGAAGCGCCAGGCAATTGATTTTGCTTGGCGCTTTTTTGCTTATTGAGGGATGCTCCCTTGACCAGCAAGGTTGTGCCTCAGCTGCAGATAAAATATATCCAACAGCGGACTGTAGCCGTGCACAGACACTCTCCCCTTGAGCAGCGAGGTTTCGTTCTACGAGTGTCGTTCAGCTACAAGTCGTAGCGGACCGTACCCCGCAACCTGAGGTTCCATTTTGTGCTTCCAGATCATTCCGCTTTGCTCCATGCTCACGAATCACCGGATCTGAGGTCTGAAATCCGATATCCGAATACCGCACCCCTCACCTCGCTACCCACAACCTGAGGTTCCATTTTGTGCTTCTTTTGTAAAGCGTCCTAGAGAGTGAGAAAAGCAGTAACTTTATGACTAACAAGACTTAGACAGGATGGAAGGAATATTGTATTTAACAGATGAGCATAACAAGAGACGATTTGTGCAAATTGACTTGGATAAGTTTCCGACGGTAATTCAAGACATTCTAGATAGTCTCGAGATTGAAGCTAGGCAGGGAGAAGAGAGTTATCCTCTAGAAGAGGTAGTAAGTGAGTTGAAAAGGGAGGGTAATCTTGACAAATATGTACAGGATTGAGATAGTTAAGTCTGCGCTAAAGGAAATTTCTAAACTGCCCATCAAAGAAGCGCTTCGTATCACAGCAAAAATTGATGAACTCAGTAAAGACCCTCGCCCTCCAGCATGTATTAAGTTGACAGGGACTCGCAATGAGTACAGCCTCAGGATTGGTAACTATAGGGTGCTTTACACAATTACAGACAGCGTACTACTAGTAAAGGTGTTTAAGGTTAGAGATCGCAAAGATGCCTACTAAATCGTCCCGTCGATAGGTTTTAGCTTTCGTCTCACAATACCGACCTCGTTGTCTCACTCTCTGACATCTGGATACCGATATCCGAATACCGCACCCCGAATACCGCATCCCAACCTCAGGTTCCACTTTGTGCTTCCAAATCCCTACGCTTCGCTACGTCCTTACGAATCACCGGATCTGACATCTGACATCCGACATCTGAATACCGAAATCCGAATACCGAAATCCGCCTCGAAGACCCAACCTTTTCTTATCCTCACTACGTAGATAGGCATGTAGCTACAAGTCTTAACTTTGAAATCTAAATGCCACAATATGAAAAATCTACTTTTTCTCTGCCTCGCCTTTACCACCACCTTTTTGGTAGGATGTATAAAAGACGAGTGTACTGAGACCCAGACCTTTTACCAATACAGCGCCGTCTACTATCCTGAGGCACAGATCAGAGCAACCCCTACTATGGGCGATAGACGCGAACTGGTTAATCCTGGCAAGATGTACTTCTATAGGGACTACATTTTTATCAACGAACAGGCCGAGGGTGTCCATGTCTACGATATGTCGGATGTGACAGCGCCGCTGTCTATTGGCTTTATTGATATCGTGGGTAACTTCGACATCGCCATCAAGGACGGTATGCTCTATGCGGATAATGTAATCGACATGGTCGTACTCGATGTCCGAGATATCAACAATGTCCGCTTTGTCAATAGGGTAGAGGGCTTCCAAGAGCGATGGTTTAATGAGGGGCTTGGCTACTACTCCCACCAGCGCCGAGAAGAACAGCGGGCGGTACTAGACTGCTCGGATAGAGACTTCGGTAATGGCAACTTCTGGAGAGGTGATGTTTTCTTTGCTGAGAACGACGCGGGGCCATTTTTCGATCAGTCGGGTGACGATGGTACTTCTAGTGCACCGTCTGGCTCTGGTGTTGCCGGCTCATTTGCACGATTTACGATCCTAGGCGACTTCCTTTACACGGTCAATCAGTCGAGCCTACTAGCCTGGGATATCGCCAATGCTAGCCAACCTACAGCCAGCTCTACCAATAATCTGGGCTGGGGTATAGAGACGATCTTCCCTTACGGAGATAAGCTATTTATAGGTAGCAATAGCGGGATGTTTATATATAATACGGATGATCCTGCCCACCCTATGCAGTTGTCGAGGTTCGAGCATGCACGAGCATGTGACCCTGTGGTGGTGCGGAAGGATATTGCTTATGTCACCCTACGTAACGGCTCAGAGTGTGAGGGATTTGTCAATCAACTAGACATCATAGATGTATCATCACTGACGAGTCCTAAGCTGATCAAGAGTCACGACATGGACAATCCTCACGGGTTAGCAGTACGAGGTGACTACCTCTACCTAGGAGAAGGCGTGCATGGCCTCAAGAGCTTCGACGTGACGGATAGCAATGATATCAAGCTGCTCGACCATAAGAAGGATCACCACGTGTATGATGTCATATCACTCAATGCAGCTACACTCCTAGTAGTAGGTGCCGATGGTTTCTATATCTATGATAGTAGCAACCCTAGCGACCTTAAGGAGATCAGTTACATACCTGTAGTAAAGTCGTAGCACATGAAATATCTAATTGTATTAGTCACGCTGTTATGCACTATGGGTATGACGGCACAGACAACCGCTAAGGTTCACCTGCTCAATGGTAGTAAAGTCGTTGGTGAGCTACAGTCCATGAGTGCTGCGGGCGACCTGACCATCTTGCTCGATGGTGTTGACCAGCCGCTACTGATCCCTGCTGATAAGATAGAGAAGTATGACCTGCATACAGACACGCAAAAGCCACGGTCGCAATGGCGGTCACGTACATGGCACGCTACCACATCTGGCGCTGTACTGTCTAGCAGTTATACGCCTGGACTATCGCTGACGCAGTCACTAACTAGAACGATCGCTACAGGTCTAGAGGCTGGTGCGGCCCTATCTATCGCTAACTATCGGGTCAATGTCGTGACCAATGTCGTCGGCGTCTCAGCATTAGGTCGATACTACATACTAGACCAGCGAGTCACCCCTTATGTCGAGGCTCAGGTGGGCTACGGCTGGGCTCTCAAGACCGATGATGTCATCGAGTCTAATGGTGGTCTACGCTACGAGGTCAACGTAGGATATAAGGTCGAGGGGTCATCCACTATCTGGCATATGTATGTGGGCTACCATCAGCAGGTGGCGTCCTACCTGTATCGCTCGGGCTTCGAGACATTGAGCGAGGTAGATATAAAGTATCGCCGTGTGACCATCGGGCTGGCCTTGGGATTTTAATATGGTATAGAGAAGCAGCCAATGGACGCATAGCTCTCCAGTTTACGATATATCAGGTGGTAGCCGCAAGAGTGGCTACCACCTTTTATTGGTAATAGCCGTTAAGCTCCCTACCTTCAACCCTCATACGAATGTATTGTGATGGAAGAACTATCAATGATTAAATGGGGTATCATCGGTTGTGGTAAGATTGCGGCCAAGTTCGCTGCAGACCTCGCCCTGGTATCGGGAGGAGAGCTCCACGCTGTGGCTAGCCGTTCGCTAGCGAGGGCTCAGTCTTTTGCGGACGAGCATGGCGCCGTGCTATTTTTTGATAGCTATGCGGCACTAGTCGAGTGTGCTGAGATCGACGCTATCTACGTGGCTACACCACATACCTTTCATCAAGAACATACCTTGTTCAGCCTACACGCGGGAAAGCACGTCCTCTGTGAGAAGCCCATGGGTATTAACCATGGTCAGGTCGTCTCGATGCTGGAAGCTGCTGTGGCAAGCGATCGATTGCTCATGGAGGCGCTGTGGACACACTTTTTGCCAGCCGTCATTGCTGCTAAGGCAGCGATAACGGCGGGTGACATCGGCGAGGTGTCTCATATGCGCAGTGACTTTGGTTTCGCGGCCAATCCCGACCCTAGTCTGCGTCTACTTAACCCTTATCTAGGTGGTGGCGCCTTGCTAGATATCGGTATCTACCCAGCCTATATCATGCTAGAGGTCCTGGGCGAGCCTAGCGAGATCGCTGTACAGACGACCCTCGGCGATACCGGTGTAGATCTGCATACCGCGGTCATGGCCAAGTATGACAGCGGGCAGCATGCCTACCTAGAGGCTTCGCTGCGGGTAGAGACTAGTTGCACAACTACAGTTTATGGTGATAAGGGCCACATCGTGATCAATAGCCGCTGGCACGAGACAGATAGCTACACCATAGTACGTGGAGCCGATGTCAAAACGGTAACCCTGCCCAAGACAGGTTTCGGCTATTACCATGAGATCGTCGCCTTTAACCAGAGCTTGAGGGGTCGTAGTATGCAACCTCCTTTTCCGCACAGCAATAGCGAGCGATTGATCCGATTTTTGGATCTGGTACGAGGGGAGATCGGCCTTAGATACCCCGATGAAAACTAGTTGGAGAGCTTACTGCCCAGCTCAGAGAGCCTAGTGGGTCGCAGTTGGTTGATGCCCTGACGGATGGCATCTGGCGTGGTTCTGTTAAAGCGGTTTTTTAAATAGCTGTCTACATCTAGGGCTGCATAGTCGGCTTTTGCATCCTTAACTTCCTTGCCTAGGCGCTTCTCCAGTTGGCGTAGTATGAAGATCAAGTCTAGCTGATAACCATCAGAGCTCGTGTCGTATTTTAACCACTCTAGCGTCTTTCGACCACTGCCCTCGTAGTATACTGCCACGAAGGGGGTAGGTGCCACTTCTGTCTGGTCGGGGATGACGATCCTCGTGTTTTGGTAAGATAGGGGATGCTTAGGCATAGTAGCTACATAGTCCAGCAAGGGTACAGCAGCTACTCCATTTTCCTGTACAGCGTGGTAGTAGGCCTTGAGCAAGTATTCTAATTTGTGTTTTTCGCCGAGTGTAACTGCCTGCTCCAGGTTGAGGTCTTGGACAGCATTTAGTAGCTCGTGAGAGGATGGCGCCAATACGCCAGGAGTCAGCAAGTAGTCCGTACTAGCTAGGTAGGATGTGTATATATCGTAGTGCTGGTCGATCAGGTCTTTTTTGGGATCGGCGCAGCTGGTCCACGTTACTGTCAGTATGAGTAGAGTGGTTGCGTATTGGTATAAATTCATAAATGCAAAAGTAGCTTTTAGGTCCGAGGTATCGGCAGCGTAGTTATCCGTAACAAAGGCGAAACCTCGCTGCTCGACGGACGCATGAGCAAATCGACGAATCGACGAATCAACAAATGAAGTGTAATTCCAACATGTCTCGTATTTTCACGCAAGAGAGCTATTTGACTACATTAATGATGTTGAGGGACGAGGTTCCCTGAAGCAGTTATCGCTATCTGTAACGTGACTGCATCCGATGTTTTTTAAAGAAAAAAGTTCAATCATGAGCAGTTACCATATCAAGTGCCTAGAAGAGTACTATCACGTCTATCGTAAGTCTGTGCAAGAGCCAGAGACTTTTTGGGGTGAGGTAGCAGAGGAGCATTTTTTGTGGCGACGTAAGTGGGATAGTGTTTTGTCATGGGATTTTGCCAAGCCAGCAGTCAAGTGGTTTGAAGGTGGTCAGCTCAATATCACAGATAACTGTATCGACCGCCACCTCCTCACGCGTGGAGATAAGACGGCCATTCTTTTCGAGCCCAATGACCCGAGCGAGACAGCTACTCACATTACTTACAGGGACCTTCATGAGCGGGTGTGCCGCTTTGCCAATGTACTCAAGAGTCAAGGTGTAGCCAAGGGTGACCGCGTCATCATATACCTGCCCATGATACCTGAGCTTGCAGTGTCAGTACTCGCCTGTGCTCGTATAGGCGCCATACACAGTGTCGTCTTTGCGGGTTTTAGCAGTACGGCACTAGCCAGTCGCATCAACGATTGTGCGGCCAAGATGGTGATCACTAGCGATGGCTCATACCGAGGCCATAAGACCATCGACCTTAAGGGTATCGTCGATGATGCACTAGAGGAGTGTGCCTGTGTGGCGCAGTGCCTAGTTGTCAGACGTATCGATGCTGACGTCCAGATGGTGGACGGTCGCGACCAGTGGCTAGCGCCATTGCTAGAGGCGGCGGATAAGACCTGCCCCGCAGAGGTAATGGATGCTGAGGATCCTCTTTTCATCCTTTACACATCAGGCAGTACGGGTAGGCCCAAGGGTATGGTCCACACCACGGCGGGCTATATGGTGTACTCTGCCTATACGTTTAAGAATGTATTTCAGTACGAGGAAGACGATGTCTACTGGTGTACGGCCGATATAGGGTGGATCACGGGACATAGCTACATCGTCTACGGTCCGCTCTGTAATGGAGCCACGACTGTGATGTTTGAGGGAGTGCCTAGCTATCCTGACTACGGTAGATTTTGGCAGATCGTGGAGGAGCACAAGGTCACACAGTTTTACACAGCCCCTACGGCGATAAGAGCCCTCGCTAAGCAAGGCCTTAGTTATCTAGAACCCTACGACCTATCGAGTATCAAGGTGCTTGGTACGGTCGGTGAGCCGATCAATGAGGAGGCATGGCACTGGTACGACGATCATGTCGGACCCAAGGACATACCCATTGTCGACACATGGTGGCAGACCGAGACGGGTGGTATTATGATATCACCGATACCTACCTGTACGCCTACCAGACCAACTTACGCAACGCTGCCCATGCCTGGCATACTACCTGTCTTGATGGATGAGGAGGGTCGAGAGATCCACGAACAGCGGGCCGAAGGTCGACTGTGTATAGCACAGCCCTGGCCATCGATAGCACGTACCATATGGGGAGATCATGACCGATATCGAAAGACTTACTTCTCGGCTTACGAAAACAAATACTTTACAGGCGACGGAGCTCTACGCGATGCCACGGGCTACTACCGGATCACGGGTAGGGTAGACGACGTCATCATCGTGTCGGGTCATAACCTAGGTACTGCTCCTATAGAGGACGCTATAAATGAGCACCCTGCTGTTGCAGAATCAGCCATCGTAGGCTATCCCCATGATATCAAAGGCCAAGCACTCTACGGCTACGTCAATCTAAAGGACAGTACTGACGGAAGAGACCTTGATGCCATCCGCAAAGAGATCAATCAGACTATTACCGAGCATATCGGACCTATAGCCAAGCTCGACAAGGTACAGTTCGTCTCCGCCCTACCCAAGACGAGATCAGGCAAGATAATGCGTCGCATCCTACGCAAGATCGCCTGCAACGATACCAGTAACTTAGGCGATACCTCGACCTTGCTTAATCCTGAGATCGTCAAGGAGGTCATGGAGGGAGTCGTGTAGTAGGTCAGCAACCTGCTGTTCGAATGTGCTAATGAGCCAGTGAGCCAATAAGCTAATGTGCTAATCCGTCAATAGGCCAATGCAAAATCACGCTGCTCGAATACGCTTGGGTCGACGTCCCAGGTTCTGCTTCACAAGTCTCGCAGTACCACATGTACTAAGCGGATTTGAGGATGTGGTGAATGCCTAGGTCGACGTCCCAGGTTGTGCCTGAGGACGT
>CAYMFD010000089.1:2220-4065 GCA_964389475.1 uncultured Saprospiraceae bacterium | reverse complement strand
AGCGTCGGCAGCTGAGGTCCGCAACGTCCCACGCCGTAGCGAGACTAAAAAGCAAAACCTCGCTGCTCGACTGTGCTAATGAGCCAATAAGTCAATAAGCCAATAAACTAATGGGAAATTACACTGTGTTACGCTTAGGTCGACATCCCAGGTTGTGCCTTTTGTAGAAGCACTCAAACCACCTTTATATTACTAAAAGAAACTTCTTTACATTTGTAATAGAAAGATTAAATCATGCTACTCAAGTCACAGATCGAACAATGCGTAAATGAGCAGAGAAGTACGCTTCTCAATCAAGATCTAGGACATATGCGACTGGCGCTGCGAGAGATCACACTATCCAAGCGGGCAGTACAGATATTGACAGGTATACGGCGATGTGGCAAAAGCACCTTACTCAATCAGATAAGAGCTCAAGGAACGAACAACAGTTACGCCTACCTCAATTTTGAAGATCATCGGATATTTGATTTCGCCTTGTCGGACTTTACCAAGTTAGACGACTTGCTGGGTGATGTGGATGTTTACTTTTTCGATGAGATACAGAATGTAGCTAACTGGGAGATCTACATCCGCCAACTACACGATCGTGGTGCCGTGATATGTCTGACGGGCTCTAATGCCTCTATGCTGTCCCGAGAACTAGGTACTAAACTTACGGGGCGATATATTCAGCAAGAGGTCTTTCCGTTTTCTTACCGAGAATTCTGCGATTACAAGTGCTTGGAGTATGATAGGTCTAGCCTCGCGACTTATCTGGCACAAGGAGGCTTCCCTAACTATATAGATGATGTCAATCCTGAGTACTTGCAGCAGCTAGTACGTGATATCATATACCGCGACATTGTGGTTCGGTATGGAGTGAGGAATAGTCGAGTAGTTGAGGAGATCTGCCTGTACCTGCTCAGCAATGTAGGCAAGGAGTACTCCCTCAATAGGCTAAAGAAAGTATTTTCTCTAGGCTCGGCCTCGTCGGTGGCAGACTATCTCTCCTGGATGCAGGATAGCTACTTATTGTATAGTCTACCCCGGTTTAGCTACTCAGCTAAGGCGGTCAGTGTCAACCCCAAGAAGATATACGCCGTCGATACTGGTCTCGTCAGAGCTAATTCGCTCAGCTACTCGGATGACAACGGTCGCCTCCTGGAGAACGCCGTTTATATGCACTTGCGACGGTCTTACAGGGACCTATACTACTACAAGGATCGCGGCGAATGTGATTTTTTGGTGCGAGATGGTATTGAGATAACGACCGCTCTACAAGTGTGCCTTACCCTACATCCTGACAATATAGATAGAGAAGTCAATGGACTGCTAGAGGCTATGGACGCCTTTAGTTTGGATAGTGGTTACATCATCACGATGGATCAGACAGATGAGCTGCAAGCCAAGGGGAAGTCCATAAAGGTCATACCGGCTTACAGGTTATTTGTTAGTGAGATCATGTGATGCGTCGGCAGCTGAGGTCCGCAACGTACCACGCCGTAGCGAGACTAAAAAGCGAAACCTCGCTGCTCGACTGTGCTAATGAGCCAATAAGCTAATAAGCCAATGAGCCAATGCGAAACCACGCTGCTCCATTACGCTTATGTCGACGTCCCAGGTTCTGCTTCACAAGTCTCGCAGTACCACAGGTACTAAGCGGACTTGAGGACGTTGTAAATGCTTATATCGACGTCCCAGGTTGTGCCTGAGGACGTCGTAAAGCGAATCGGCAAACAAGCAACTCAACGAATTGACGCATAAAGCAAATCGACGCATAAAGCAAATCGACGAATCTACCAATAAAGCAAATCGACCAATAAAACCATATGCCATAATGGCAGTATTCTCCTTACCTTCGTG
>CAYMFD010000089.1:0-2120 GCA_964389475.1 uncultured Saprospiraceae bacterium | reverse complement strand
AAGCTCATCGAGCAGGAGAAGCTCGTAGACATCGTAGTAGGCCCCGATGCTTACCGCGATCTACCCAACCTCATCGCTAGGGCCGACGATGGCGAAAAAGGCGTCAACGTCCTCCTCAGCCGCGAAGAGACCTATGCCGATATATCGCCGATGCGACTCGATAGCAATGGCGTGTCGGGCTTCATATCCATTATGCGGGGCTGTGATAACATGTGTAGCTTCTGCGTCGTGCCGTTTACGAGAGGGCGAGAGCGGAGCCGTAATGCCTACACCATCGTCGCGGAGGCCCAAGAGATGTACGATCGCGGCTACAGAGAGGTGACCCTGCTGGGCCAAAATGTGGATAGCTTTAAGTGGACCAATCCAGAGTCCGAGGAGGTCGTCAATTTTGCACAGCTACTAGAGATGGTAGCGCAGGTGCACCCTGATCTACGGATACGATTTAGTACCTCACACCCCAAGGATATCACGGACGAGGTACTATACACTATGACGCGATATGAAAATATCTGCAAGTACATCCACCTGCCCGTGCAGTCGGGTAACAGCCGTGTGCTAGAGCTCATGAATCGGACCTACGATCGAGAGTGGTATAAGGAGCGAGTGGAGGCCATCTGGCGCATCGTCCCTGAGTGTGCGATATCGGCGGATATTATCACAGGGTTTTGTAGTGAGACGGAGGAGGAGCACCAGGATACCTTGAGTATGATAGAGTTTGCCAAGTACAGTATGTCGTACATGTTTTTCTATAGCGAGCGACCAGGTACGTTAGCTGCTCGTAAGTACGAGGATGATATACCGCTAGAGGTCAAGAAGCGCCGACTCAGCGAGGTGATACGTGTGCAGAGCCAGGTGTCTCATGCGCATAATAAGCTGGATATCGGCAAGACATTTAAGGTGTTGATAGAGGGCAATAGTAAGAAGAGCGACCAAGAGTGGAAAGGCCGCAATACGCAGAATAAGGTCATCATTTTCCCGAAAAGGGGAGAACACAAAGCAGGCGATTATGTCCACGTAACCGTAGAGAGTGTAACCAGCGCTACACTACGAGGCCAGATGGTCGGCATCACAGAGCCCGAAACTGCGTAGTATGAAGTTACAGTCCGTAAAACAACGATTTGGCATTATAGGCCGGTCCGATAAACTAGATCGAGCCCTCAGTACGGCCGTGCGAGTGGCCCCGACCGACCTGACTGTCCTCATACAGGGCCAGAGTGGGGTAGGTAAGGAGGTTTTTAGCCGGATCATACACAGCCTCAGCGTACGTAAGCACGAGAACTTCATCGCGATCAACTGTGGTGCCATACCCGCCGGGACGATCAACAGTGAGCTATTCGGTCATGAGAAAGGCGCCTTTACTGGTGCCACAAGTGATCGTAAGGGATACTTCGAGACCGTGAGTGGTGGTACGATATTCCTCGATGAGATAGGGGAGATGCCGCTCGATACACAGGCCTACCTGCTGCGGGTATTGGAGAATGGCGAGTTTCTGCGAGTAGGTAGTAGTAAGGTGCTCAAGACAGACGTTCGTGTCATAGCCGCGACCAATGTAGACCTCAAGGGCAAGATCAAGTCGGGTAAGTTTAGAGAAGACCTCTTCTACAGGCTCAATACGGTGCCCATACAAGTACCCGCCTTGCAAGAGCGACGAGAGGATATCTACCTGCTATGGCGCAAGTTTGCTGTAGACTTTGCAGAGAAGTATAGGTCCGAGACCATACGACTAGATGATACTGCCCGCCTCCTCATAGAAAACTACCCATGGCCCGGTAACATACGCGAGCTCAAGAATATGGTAGAGCAGCTCAGCGTACTGTCAGAGGACAAGCATATATCTGCGACAGACCTGATCGACGCTGTGCCGCACATACACCGTCGTAACTTGCCAGCAACTACTGATGCCCTAGCCGCAGGTATGGAGCAACCAGGAGGCAGCCACCAGGAGCGAGAGATTCTCTACAAGTTCTTACTAGAGATGAAGAGTGACCTCAATGACCTCAAGCGACTGGTCCACGAGATGATCAGTAACAATGACTTGCAGGTGGGCGATATCGAGCGATTATCGACTATGGTGGCAGGTAGCTCAGCGCAGGCACAGGCGCAGGAGATGTTTCACCATC
>CAYMFD010000088.1:3101-16719 GCA_964389475.1 uncultured Saprospiraceae bacterium | reverse complement strand
GACAAAAACCATCTAAAGTCCCCATCTGTCCATTGACCTCGCAGGGACCTCCTACGGGCAAGGCTACAGGTATACGGCAAACATCATAGCAGGTGTCGCAAGCACTCAATAGCAGTGGGCTACCATGCAGGGCTAGGTTATTGATATCTTGGCAGACATCTCGTGTACTACGCTGCCAGTTAGCCCCATCAGCATTATCAGCTACAAGGGCACAGAGGGCAATCGCATAACCATCACCTGCGCCATTACTGGGCCATGGCATGGTGGTACGATAGGTGAGCGAGTCCAGTATATCTCCCCCAGTATCTTGCAAGATGATCGTCTCCCCCATATTGGCTAGTGATCCGATATACTGATACAGCCTCTGGCTCGTCGGTATAATAAACGTCTGCCGCAATGCCACGCTATCCTTACATATGGTGATAACCTCTGAGGGTGCAATTGACACATTGCCAAATGTAAAATCAATGGCCGCAACACTAGCACCCTGGAGATCGATAGGCGTATTACCCGCATTAGTAATATTAAGATACTCCAAAGAGTCCTCGCCTAGCTCTGGGGGATTATACATGATCTCTGATATGACGAGCGAAGTCGATACTTCGGGTATGGTAAAAGTAGCTTCATCAGCGCAGAAAGCACCGTCGACTACTAGCAGGGTATGCGGTCCCGGGGCAAGACCAGTGATGGTGAACTGGTCCGTATTGTACTGGCCTATCTGACTGCCGTCAATACTCCCCTCATAAGGCGGACTGCCATCGACCAGCTCCACTTGTACAGAGCCATCGCTACTAGGCATGACTGTCTGAATGCTGAGCGGAAATGGTGACTCACAGTTGTTGCTGCAGGATCCTTCGAATGCATTGGCAAAATTCCATCCTTTCTGAAAGGTCAAATAATTAAACGCTGCAGTGGCTGCACCCTCGCCATATTCTAGTGGAAAGACACTGCCAAAATCTCTATTATCAGGCATGGCGGGGTTCCGTGCCCAGCCAATCAAGGTAGTTGAAAAGTTCTCGCAAGACATACCGGAGTCTTCCAAAAAACCAGTAGCCCCAAAGAGTCTAAAGTTAACGTTAGGAGCAAATGTCCAAGCACCAAGACTCTGATCGAAACTTGATGCCTCTACAAACATGGCACCCAAGAACTCAATATTAGACACATCCCATGCTGAAAGATCTTGATTGAATGAAGACGCATTTAAAAACATGGCTTGCAGTGTAAAGGCACTTGCCAAATTCCATGAAGAAAGGTCCTGATCAAACGATGGAGCACCATTAAACATGTATGAAAAATCGGCGATATTACTTACGTCCCAGTGACCAATAGCACTGTTAAAAGAGTTGCAACTAGCAAAACAACTAGCAAGAGAAGTCACGGCCGAAAGGTCAGGAGCTACGCTAGTAGGAGTACTAACCAAGTTGTCACAATTTGCAAATGATAAGTCCTGCCAAGCTAGACCTCCCCAGTCGTCTACGCTGATTAACTTACTTGCATCAAGTCCTCCCGCAAACGCTGGAAATGTACCACGGATGGCGATTGTCACCTGACCAGCTGTCGGATAAGTATTTGATATATCGCCGGTAACCCCTATGTCATCATATACACCATCGTTGTCCCAGTCAACATCATAGCTGTAACTGTAGAGTGGACTAGTCGTAATCTCTAAACATGATCCACAGGAGGAGCCACCCAGGTCCGTCTGCCATGTAGTGACGAACTGACCATGCGCAGTAGCCACTACCCATAGGACAAGTGGTAAAACCAATAGCTTGATTCTATTCTTCATAGGCTGATGTTTTTTGTATGGTCTTCCTGGGGTGGAATTGGATAATAGGTGAGGGTCGGTGATACCTCCCCTACTCCATCTCAAATCTATAAGCGAGATATGCCTCGTACCCCATGCCGGCAACCTGTACGATGCTTCCGATACTGTACTCTGCCTTGATGCCTAGACGTAGTGAGCCATCCTTCACGATCCCCTTGAGCATTGAGTCCTCATCAAAGATGACACCGACCTGGCCAAAGAAATCTCCAGAGGTCACAACTCCCACTGACATCCAGTACTTGTTGATCTTTTCGTAGCGGACATTGGTCATCACATTTACAGCGCGAGAAAAGGCATAGACGGCTAATGCATTGGTCTCTATGAAGTGACTGGCACGCCAAGGGTAGTACCGGTAGCCAACATTAAGCGTAGCGTGCGGTACGGTCGTTAAGGCTAGTCCATTATAATCTGCCTGATCAAGGGGCACCAAGTTGAGGAGAGAAAGTCCCACATAGTAGTGATTCTTCTGGTTGTGAGCTCCCTCGTCATTGATACTGATGTAGAATGCACCAGCTCCCACATTAGGCAGTAGACGAGTAGACTCTTCTAGTGTAGCAATGTCGCCCTCTAGGAGCCCAGGATGGATTAGTCGCCTGCTATCTATGCTCACCTGCTGAAACTTACCCGACATACCTAAGGTGAGTACATCCCGCCTATTACCAAACCATTGCGGCCTGATCTTATAAGCATAGGATCCCGAAAAAGAGATATTCTGGTACGGACCTACTCGATCAACCTCCGCAAAAGCACCTAATGCTACTCGGGTCTGACGTCGTAAGAATGGAAACTGGTAGCCCACCGTACTATACTGCGGCGCATCCTCAAATCCTGTCCACTCTGCACGATGCGTCGCACTAGCCTCCCAGTAACTCCATCGGCCAGTCAAGGCGGGATTCCACACGAAGCCACTTTCATAAAAAGAACTCCAGCGAGCTATCTGCTGACTAGCACAGTCGCTAGCCACTAAGGCTAAAAAAAAGAGAATGGCGTATCTCATGATTAAAAGTTGTTGGTTCTTGTATCTATAATGACCGCACGATCCTAAAGCCTACACTGGCCTCTTTCTCGTCAGGATACATTTCATTTCTATTGTTGACGCGGCATCGAGCTGACTTATCTCTAAAGCTGCCACCCCTGATGACTTTAGTCTCACCATTGCTAGGGCCGTTAAGCGCCTGCCCGTCTTGATAGGCGTCTTCGCTATACCAGGTAGAAGTCCACTCTGCTACGTTGCCAGACATATCGTAAAGTCCAAAACCATTAGGTCGCTTACTACCTACCTTGACCGTACCCGACATATGGTTGTAGACTGCCACGTCGTCAGCACTGTCAGAACCCGCAAACATGGTCGATCGTCCTCCACTAGCAGCATACTCCCACTCGGCCTCTGTAGGCAGACGGTAGGTATATGGGTTGCTCGGCACCTGATTGAGGGTCATGATAAAGCGCTGGACCTCATCGTAGGTCACATTCTCAACGGGGCAGCTGAGACACCTCTCCTTACCTTTCGCAGCATAGTAGCTGGGATTACTGCCCATTACCTTCTTCCATAGTCGCTGCGTCACCTCGTACTTGGCTACCGCAATACCCTTCATCCTGATATCACGAGGAGGCATTTCGTCCTTCTCACACTTGGTATCGTTACCATCACAGCCTAGGGTAAACGACCCTGCAGCTATCACTGCCAGATCGTCCTCCACCGTCTTGACTAGCGGCGGTAGGGCAGTCTCAGCGGGCTTAAGATCTTCAATACGCTGCCTTGCCTGATCGATGTAGGTACCATCACCGTGTTCTTCGACATACTTTTCGTATGCTTCTGTGGTATTGGCAGCTTTTGCCACTTCCCAGTCTCGCTCATCTGTTAACGAGAGCAACAATTTTCTGACCTCTGCTACGTACTTACCGCTAGGATAGGTAGATAGATAAAGATTAGCCTGAGCAAGGGTCGGTCTCTGCCTGAGCTGCTGCCATAGGCCATCCTCACCAGCCGCCTTAAGCTGCTCACGAGCCTGTGAGATGAAAGCGCCTTGAGGATATCTATCTATATAGCGCTGTAGATCACTGGCCTGACCAGACTCGCTCACTTCTATCCACAAGTCCTTTTCTGCCTGCGCCGCTCTCTTGTCTAGTTCGGCACGAGCCAGCCTTACTTCTGGCCCAGTGCTATACCTGTCTAAAAAGTCTCGTAATCCCGTCACCCCCGAAAGTGCCAGGGCCTGCTGATAATCGTTTTGCCTATTCTGAGCTTCTATCTCTGACTCAAGCTTATCCACCTTTGACAGGAATTTACTTTCAGGAAATTGCTTTCTAAACTGCTGGATAGCCGTCATACTTGGATTCTCCTTTAGCAGCTCAAAGGCTTCACCATCATTTGCTACCTTGGCCACACGTGCTGATATCTCGGCGATACGATCATCGGCATCTTTGACGTGTCGACCATTGGGGTAGGTCCTCTTGTAGGCCTCAAAGGAGGCAATCGTATTGGCTGATCGAGCAACGCCAAAAGCCTCATCATCTCTACGGTCGGTGATGATGCCCAATCGTCGCTCCACCTCGTCTAGTCTAGGATGCGTAGGGTTAATCTCTACAAAGTCACGCAACTCCGCCTCATCTTCGGATGACAACAGGCGGTCGATATCAGAAGATCCTATATCAGTGGGCTCATTAACGACCACTTCCGAAACACCTAAATCAGCTGTAGCTGAGCCACTTGCGGTCTCTCCGCCACGCATCGCCCACCATCCGATAGCACTCAGGACCAAGACTAGGCCTACACCACTCGTCAGGTATAGGGCTAGTGGTCTACGCTTCGACTTTTCTTCTTCTATGCGCTGAATTACAAACTGCAGTTTTTCTTGCAATGCACTATTAGCCGGATCAGCCGCTATAGCTACCTGTAAGGCCTTCTTAGCCTTAGACCATTTTTCTTGGTCTACAAAGGCATAGGCTTGGGCTACCTGTCGCTGTTGTTCTTGCTTCTTGAGGGCCTTCTCTTTCTCCGCTTTCGCTTTCTCTTCAAGCTTCCTGACCCGCTCCTCCTCCTGCTTCTTGAGTTTCTCTTCTTTACGCTGCTTGGCTAAGTTGGCAGCCTCTTGCTTACGCTGCTGCTCTGCCTTGCGTGCTAGTTTTTCGTCTTTCTCTTTCTGACGTCGCTTAGCCTCCTGAGCTTCCTTTGCTTTTTGTTTTTCTGCCTTTGCCTGTGCAGCGGCCTCTTCTTTACGCTGCTGTTCTGCTTTGCGTGCTCGCTCTTCTTCCTGTTCTTTCTGCCGTCGCTTGGCCTCTTCTGCTTCTTTAGCTCTCTGCCTCTCTATCTTTGCTTGTGCAGCGGCCTCTTCTTGACGCTGCTGCTCTGCTTTGCGTGCTCGCTCCTCCTCCTCTTCTTTCTGCCGTCGTTTGGCCTCTTCGGCTTCTTTAGCTTTTTGTCTCTGCGCCTCCTCCTGGGCTATGGCTTCTGACTTTGCGATTGCCTGATCAAGACGGTCTCGCATCTGTATAAACTCCTTATTGTCAGAAAGTAAGCCTTCGACTTCCTTAAGACCTTTTGCAGCTTCAGTATAGTCTGAATCTCCAATAGCCTTATCAATCAGTGGTCGATAAAACGACATAACTGCCGTAGCAAAGCCCTTTGCCTCAGACAGGTGAGCCTCTGCCTTTAGTCTACCTCGCAGACTAGCTAGCAAGTCGTTGGCTCCAGAAAAGTCGTTTTTAGCTAGTAGCGTTTTTAGCTTTGCTGTGTCCTTTTTGGTTTGTTCTTCTGCTTGTCGCTTGGCTTCTTCCCGTTTCTGCTTTTCTGCTTCGCTCCTTATTTGGTCTCGCTGCTCTTCTTGCAGCGTAGCTATATCCTCCTCTAGGTAGGCCAGCTCTGGCACTAGACGTCTTGCTTGTGACAGAGAGTCAATGGCATCCTTGAGCTCCTGCGCTGACCGCTCTTTGGCGGCGGCATCGATTAGCATAGCAGCCTCCTCTAGTGCCGTCAGGTACTTACTAGTAGTGGCAGCGATAAAACTTTGGTCCCTTTGCCTATCTATCAGGTCTACAGCTGCTGACAACTTACGCTGAGTGACGAGGGCTCTAGCCTCTACTACCAAGTCGCTATTGAACTTATCTGCCCACTTGCGATCTAATTCATCGAGGGTACCATCAGCCAGCGTGTGCGACCGCAAGCCATCAAGCACTTTACGAGCCTCCTTTAGGTCACCCGCCTCTATGAGTTGGCTCACTTGAGTACGACTTCCCTGATAATCTGCCTGTAAGGCTTTAGCGGCCTTTTCTGCAGCGACTTTTTCGTTGAGGGCTCCTCGCAGTCTATCTACGAGTTCCGCTGCCTTGTCCTGGTGATCCGTATCTAAGGTTGCTGCTTGTGTAGCGAGCTTAAGTGCCTCGTCGATATCACCTTTATCCTCTGCTGCGCTGGCGGCATTGATCAGCTGTGACTGCTCGGCAAGTAGACGCTTCGCTACTGCTTGCTGCTCTACGGCGTCCGCTAACTCAGCTAGTACTCTCTCGCCTTGCTCATCTAGCCTATCTAGGTCTCGCACATCATCTGCAAGTACCTGAGCCGTATCGAGGTCTCCTTTATTGACAGCGTCTCGCAGTAGGTTGAGCAGTCGCCCGTATTCTTTAGCACTAGCTAGCTCTGCGAGATGCTTGCTGCGTATATCCTCCAGTCGACCACTTGCAGAATTATCGATCGCTGCAGCTTTTTCGTAGGCATCTATGGCGGCAGCTAGGTTACCTTGCTCAGCGGCACTGTCTCCTTTTCTCACCCACTGATGATAGGCCTGTCTAGTAAGCGTCTGGACTTGTAAGTCGCTATACTCCGTCGGACTGAGGGCATACTGCTGCACGAGTTTCAGACCCTCCTCTGCCCCAGACATATCGTCCGCAGCTAGGGCCTGCTGGAGCTTTGCTATCGCTTCCTCATAGTTAGCCTTTCTGGCTAGTTCCCGCTCTTGCTCTCGGACCTCTTGCTCTGCTCTATCGATCTTATCTGCTATAGCACCATGGTCTAGACCAGCATCGATAGCTTGCTGATAATAGGCGACCGCATCGCTCCACCTCTCATCGAGGTAGGCCTCGTCGGCCTGCTTTCGCAATTGCTGGATCTTAGCATCTTGCTTCTTTTTATCATCAGCCGCATAGTACTGATCTACCAGTACATCTACCTCCGCCTTTCGATCAGGCAATATGGATAGTGCTTTAGCTAGCAAATGAACTGCCTCCGTGTAGTGCTCCTCCTGCGCTGCCTCACTGGCCTGTTGCACCAGTTGGTCGTAAGCTGCTTGGTTCTCTACTTCTACCTCAAATGCACGTTTGGCTTCTGTCGCTTTTTTGAGACCTTGAACAGCTTCTCTCGGATCAGCCTGTAGCGTGAGGGCCAGATTGTACTTCTCTATCGATCGGTCGTAGTCGTCATCTAGCAGAGATTGCTCCGCCTCGACCAATAGTTCTTGGTAGCGTTGTGTATTATTTGATATTAGGATGGTCTCACCGTCTAAGTTGGCGTTGCTCTTAGCATCTGTAACCGGTATAGTAATCGTGATCTTGGGCTCCTTGATCTTTAACATTTCGACCAGCTCGCCGCTGCGCCTCACCCTATAGTCAACATCCTTAACTAGACAAACCTCAATCATGGCCCTGTATGGTGGGGGGCATATGTCGATAGACGCTGGGATTTCTGCCTTTATAATCTGCTTATAGATTTCTGCCCGTTTGGCCTCTGCAGAGCCCGTGACATCGGCTGCAGAGAAAGGTAGCTCTCCGGTAAACAATTCGAACAGCAATACACCTACTGACCACAAGTCAGCATTGGCCTTTAAAGGCTTACCGAAAAGTTGCTCCGGTGAGGCATACTCAAGCGTGCCACCAACAAAGCTATTGGACAGTGCCTGGTCTTTGTCCGCATCGATAAATTTTGCGAGTCCAAAATCTGCAATCTTGGGGATAAATCGCCCCCGTGGAGTTTTGGAGATAAGGATATTACTAGGCTTAAGGTCCCTGTGCAGTATGCCGTGCCGATGCAGGTGATGTACGCCTCTGATAATGCCCTCAGCGATGTCTTTCTTTTCCGCTGCACTCAACGGCTCGCGGGCGGAGAGTTGCTTGAGATTGCCCTCTGGATAGTACTGCATGACCGCATAATCAAAGACCCCATTGCTCTCTACAAACTGGTGGACTGCCTTATAATTAGCGATATTACGATGTAAGGCCACGGCCTTGGTCGCCTCGTACTCTGTGATCAGAGAATACTCCTTACCATCAATTACTTTGAGCTCTGCAACCTTGATGGCCATCCACTCATCCGTATCATTATCATAAGCTTTGTACACTGTACCAAAGGCGCCGCCACCCAGCCGTCCGTCACGGACTAGGATGTCATATCTCGCCTTAAAGGACTGATGGTCCATGATAATACTCTAATGGGATGTCCAATGTACTCAATGTCAATAACTAGATAGGCAATAAGTAACAATTACTTACTGTGATAACCAGTAAACGGTAGTCATCTTACAGCAGAGCACAAAACCCCACTCTAAGTCTGTAGATGCCCATCACAGGACTACCAATACTTTAGAGCAATACAAGTGTTATTATCCTTAGATGTCAACTGACAGTGACGATCAAGGTCAGCAATACCTGTAGCAAACTGCTGATGGGCAACATATCCCTGTAAGTCTGCATCGCTGAGCTGCTCTATGACACCGTCACTACAGAGTAAGAAACGTCCACCACAAGCATTGTAATTGAGTCTGCTGATGGTCAACTCTACAGGTGCACCATCCGACTCACTGGCCGTAATTGCCTTAGTTATTCTATTTTTTAAGGGATGTGATCGCATCTCTTCTTGAGATGTCAATATACCCTGATCGTATAGTTCTTGTACGATGCTATGGTCCTTAGAACACCACAACAGCTCCACCATATGATCATAACTATACACTCTACTATCACCCACATGGAGGACTACAAATCGACTTGCTGATTCTAAGTATAACAAAGCAATAGTTGTAGCCATACCATCAAGCGTTGGTTCTTCTACGACTTTATCTCTCAATGCTTGCTCCGCCTTACGGACTGCTTTTTCAGGTATCCATTTGGCACGCTTACCCTTAAAATGTCTATAGCTCTCAGCGATCACATCGATCACTGACTTGCTAGCAAGAGCACCCTTGGTACTGCCTCCTACTCCATCACATACCACGAATAGTCTACTATCATCACTTATATAGTAGGCATCTTCTTGATAATCTCTCTGTCCCACATTTTGAAAGGATACGATTTGTAATTCCATAGGGCGAGCTGTCATTTGGTTATGAAAAGTAATTTGGTTTGACCCAAGGTGATAATATCCCCTGTAGACAAAAAGACGACCTCCCCTCCATCGAGCCTTACATCGTTGATATAGACACCATTGACGCTGTCAAGGTCCTGAATAGTAAATAGCAATCCTCCATTTTGCTCAATACCCACTATCTGGCAGTGATGTCTACTCATGTTAATATCCCTAACTGGAATCTTAACATCAGCAGAGGACTTACTCGCCTTACGGCCAACGACGTACTTCCCCTTACCAACCTTGCAATTGACTACACCGTCAAGGCCATTGCAAGTGAGCCATGCTGTTTTAGCAATAGTATCCTTATCGCTTCTGATCAATACTGTACCCGTTTGGGTCCTCTGCTGAGCCACTACTTTATGCTCATAAGACCTGAGACAGCTAGGAGCTTTGCACTTAAACCGCACCCGCTTACCCGCATACTTCTCTACATTCTTGAGATGGTACTTGTCACCGCAATGTGGACATTCGACTAGGTACATAGCATTGTTTTATTATTAAGATCTACAGTCCCCAGTCATCGAGGTCTGCATCATTGATCGGGTCTGGCAGGTCGTCTGCATCCAGATCACTTTCGTCAGCCTCTGGCAGGTCATCATTAAAGAGTTCATCCAAGAATTCATCTGGTGTGACGTCATCATTGAGATCCTCCTCTGCTACCTCTACTACATCATCTGGATCACCGAGGTCTTCTAAATCTACCTCTGTACTATCAGCAAAAAACTCAGTATCGCCCTCCATCGCATCTGGCTGTATATCTGCAGGATCGACTTCTATTACCTCAGGCTCTGGTATGGTCTCTAGGTCACCAAAATCACCTTCTTCCATATCAAATGAGGGTGCCGCAGCATCATCTGCCGAACTCTGCATCGCTAGGCCATCATCACTATCACTTGATATTACATCGACACTTGCATCAACAGTATCTTCATCGATCAAGACTTGATCGACTAGGCCATCACTGTCCTGGTCTACAATAATGATCTCAGGCTCTGGATCGTCGTCAATGCTGATCTTAACAACTTGATCGTTGGTATCTACATAGGTCACATTGTCATAGTCTACACCATTGTCTAGCTCTGCAAAATACTCGTCTTGCTCCTCAGACTGCATAGCGTCCCACTCTTCTTTGTAGTAGGTATTATAGTACTGATCTCTGTACATAAATATCCCACCTGCGCCTAACTCATCTCTAGCTGCAGCAAAAGCCTCACCGAATGAGGTGGTCTCGCTCACCTCGACAATAGGGACATCTACCTCAACTACTACCTCAACCGAGGCGTCGTCGCCAGCATAATCGTACGGCTCTGAGGCCATATCAACAGCATCTACAAGGTCTGAATCATCCAAGAGCAGGTCATCGTCGTCGAGGTCTACCGCCTCTGTCCCTGCAGACAACGCCTCTGTATCGCCACCTGTCAACATATCCTTGATACTCACTACCGCCATAGCGCCTCCAGCGCCGAATAGTGTAGCAAGGAGGGTCCTCTTATTGACTAGTTCTGCGACTAGGGCCTTGTTATCGACTGGCAGCTTTATTGTGTTTGTCTTTGACGTTTCCATACTATAATGTCTTTCTCAATATGTCGTAATACTTCTCAAATATGGGTAGACCTTTGCGATCAGTAGACTAAGTATGTATGAAGTGCCTGACAAAATGTATGAAGTGTGCCTCACCCATCAAAACGTCGCATTACACTTGCCATTATCACAAGAACCCTTCGTCTTCCAGATTTTAAGACTCCGCCTAAACATCTTAGACTTACACTTAGGGCACAGTAGTTTGTTTTCATACTCAAATAGTAGGAGTTCTAGCTTCTCTTTGCGCTTAGACTGTTTTGAAGAAAAGGTAGTGATCGCTCCATAGATGAGACCAACACTCATCATCAGTACGAAACGCAACTCCTGAGGTAGACCCTTTACTAGAAGTACGACTAGCATAATCGCTGCTGTAATAGCTAAGCGGATAACAAATGGCCACTTACTAGGCTTACTGAGCTTGTCCTTGTCTGCCTCAAAGGCTAAAAACTGTGGCTCCAGTGCTACAAACTCTTCGGAGAAATCGGTCTTTTGCTCTAGATACCTAGCCTTTACCTTGCCCAGTAGCTCATCCGCAGACAGGCGGTAGCTCCCCAGCACGATTTCATCTTGTGCAGCTACCTTCTTTTCTTTGACTCGCACACCATTGACGTAGGTGCCATTGGTACTATTGCTGTCTACGAGCACCATAGATTGACTGGAGGCGTCGTAGGTGATCTCAGCGTGGATAGTGCTTACACTAGCGTCCGATATCACGAAGTCATTGGTAGTACCTCTCCCTATAGTATATGTGATCATACTAGTGGCCGAGTAACAGTCGCTTGACCTTAGCGCCTAATCGATCAGAGACGGGCAACGTGAGATCAGAGTGATAAAAGGAAAGTACACCATTAGACAGGGCCTTGATGTTTCGGGTATTGAGTATCAGAGAGCGGTGTACCCGCTTAAAGAAGTCGTCTTGCTCTAGCAAGAAGGTATACTTACCTAGCTGCTTGGTCTCGACGATATGCCGACCATCTGTGAGGTATAGCGACGTATAATTGCCATCTGCCTTGAGATAGCCGATATCCGTAAGCGCTATCTTGATGATGCCCTCTGGTGTTTTGATGCTATACTCATTGGCATCACTACCTATAGCCAGCACATATTTATGATAGGCGGGTAGTACCTCAAAGGCGTCTTTGTCAAGAGATACGAAGTGAAACATACTTAACCTCCATGCCTGTAGAGCAAAACGCTTATCTGCACAAAGACACACCTTTAGCCCCGGGTATAGGCGCTGTATGGTCCTTAGTCGCAAAACGTCTTTTTCGGTCAGCATCGGTGTTATATAGTAAAGTAGGACTCCAGACCCTACCTCATTGACCACCTTGGCTATCTGCTCATATACAGTCGCGAAAACTAGCCTATACTTGCGTTGATAAGAGAGTTTTTTCTGCTCAAACACGTGCTTGTAGCTGTACTCCTCTCTATAAATGATGATCTGGTCCATCAATGACTATTTGCAGCAATGACACCCTGAAGTGGAAAGTCTCCAAATAGAAGTGGGCATTGCGGTCTACCTATCTGTTGTTTTGTAAAGGTATAAGTACCATTCCGAAGATAAGTATATAATTCGCTCATGGTTATTAATCGGTCATTATTCTTGTCCGCCTTACCAGATAAGGCTTTGCATAGAAAGTAGGTAAACACCCCGTGGCCTAGACGGCTGCTCTCATAGCTAGTCTCGCCAGCTCTGCTAGATGTAAAGATAGCAAGCGACTGATCTCGACGCCTAGATTTGCCATCACCTTCCTCGGAGAAGTGATTGACCAAGGCATCCATATCCGCCTGAGTCGACAGGAAGAAACTACCGGACTTACAGGCATCCAGAAACAACAATACGCTACCAGCTCTCGACTTACGGATGGCATTGCGTAGGTGGGCATATGGGTATACCCCCTGCTCACCGCCACCATAGGCATAGAGTCCAGCATGCATACCATGACCTGTGTAATAAAATATCACAGCATCGTCGGGCCCAGCCTGTGCAAAGACATAATCCACCGCTATGGCTATTACTGCTGGACTAGCGTCTTCATTAATCAGTAAATAGCTATTGTCTACATCGAAACCCTGGACCGCATCACTCATCAACGTCAGAGAAAAAAGATAGGCGTCCTGCTCTGCATAGGATAAGGCTTCGTTACCCTGATAGTCCGCCACGCCGATGATGACACTATAGACTTTGGCCTGGAGGGTGAAAGAGGTGAGCAGGAGAAAAACTGCGACGAGTAGGGATTGTGAATACTTCATAACTATAGCATCGTATTGTAACGCTAAGATGACAGTTCACCACACTCTCTGGATCTATTGCTGTATGGAGTGGTTAGATGACTGTATGAAGTGTAGATATGGTGGCAGGAGAGCAAACCCTCGCTGATCGCCTATCAATCAAATACCGTCAGCGTCTGCTTAATCACTAGCTCTCCTCGCTTGATGACGTAGAAGTATATACCTGCGGGATAGCCGTCTGCCGCCCAGTCGTTCTCATAAGCATCACTGTAGTAAATCTCCTGACCCCAGCGGTTGTAGATCCAGACCTCGGCGTCTAGGAGGATATCCTCCTTAGTGAAAACAAGGCTAGCTAGATCAGCATCTCCTCGGTCAATAAAAGTCGTCTGTATGATGTCCTGCAGCGCCTCATTGGTAAGGGTAAGCGTCTGCGTACCACACTCACTGCAGCTCGTCACACAGAACTCTATCGTAATGACGATGGGTTCAGAAAAATCTGATGTGACAGTAATATCAATCACTCCCTCTTGGGTGATCGTTGCCTCGTCGTCACTGCCTACAATATCCACGATCCTAGCAGACATCACGTCATACATCTGATCATTATCCAGCACGTTGTAAAGCACTGGCGTACCGACCTC
>CAYMFD010000088.1:0-3001 GCA_964389475.1 uncultured Saprospiraceae bacterium | reverse complement strand
GTGGCGATGACATACCTGACCGTTCACAATCACTAAGGAGGCCATTGGTAAAAGCTAGATCTTCAGCAGTGATGGCATCCACATCCTGACAGGTAAGTGTAGCATCGGCAGGGGGATTAACCCAAGTAATATCATTAAGACCGGCAATCGGTACTAGCTCCTGCATTACCTCAGCACCATCAGGCATCGTCCATGTGAGTACAGCGACCGAGTCGCCCGTAGAAAAGTCCCAGCTGACAATGGGTGTAACCATACCGTCGACATCACAACCGCTAGGTTCGTAGATGTAGACTAGGTCGAAGTCCTCAGCAGACCACGAGGTACAAGGGAGGTCAGCCTGTGTAGGAGGAGTCGTGTAATTGAGTATGCAAGGTACCGTACATACACATGCGATAATGGTACTATCGAGGGCGATACCACAAGGCACTCCCTCTTGATTTGAAGGATCATTACAGATCTCCGTCATGTCTCCCGCATATGGCAGCAGTGGATTACTAAAAAGCCCTACAATGTTTACATCACAATAAGCTGGGTCTACACAACCACTGAGGTTATTGCTATGTAATTGTATGTTGGTGATAGATGGCATCAAAGGCAACCACTCTGGAAGGTCACCTGTAAGTCCAGCTGCAGGAATTGACAAGGTGTTTAGGTTGGGTAAATTTTGCCAATCACTAGGCAGTGTAGTCGTCCATTGATTATTGCCCAAAAATAGTCGAGACAAACTGCTCAGGCTTGACAAGGATGCAGGCAGAGGCCCTTGCAATCTATTGTCGGTCAATGCTAAAACTTGAAGGTCGGAGAGTCCTGACAGTTGCGCAGGTAGGATTCCTGACAACATGTTCTGTTCTAGGTTGAGCTCTACAAGGCTTGTCAAACTTGTAATCGGGTCTATAGGTCCTGTCAGTGCATTATTTTTGAGATGCAGCCGAGCTAGCATAGTAAGACCACTCAAGTCTGCTGGCAACGGCCCTGACAGTGCATTATCCTCTAGTAAGATCTCGGTCACCCGCCCATTGACACATGTAAGCCCAAACCAAGGCTGGCCATTATAGTTACAAGGATCACAGCTTACCGCAGATATACCTTCTCGCCACCCATCATCGTTTTTCCAGTTTTGCCAATCCGTAGCCCGATATAAGGCAAGTAGTGGCTGCAGATCCGGATGACCGTCTGTAATAGTAAAATCTACAGTCCCAACAGGTATCGAATCACCTACGCCGAATGTCTCCAAATAAGACTCATGCCGGTAATCACCAGGTGGCAATGTCCCCGGCACCCATCGTGTCCACTGCCATCGACAGAAGGTCTCAGGCGTTGTCAAGGTGTCTCCCGACAAGGATCTAAACAAAGTATCCTCATGATATAAGTTATAATTGACTGCATATACACCTGTCCGATCTATACTCGGGATATAGCTAATGATATACAAACTGTCGCATGGCGAAAATGTGGTCTGACTAGGAAACTGCGTACAAGTGTTGAATGTCTCAACATAGCGAGCACTATCAACTCGTACAGCTACAACGGTTGAGTTATCAAACAATGGTTGGCAATCGGAAATACCTCGACGGCAGTCGAAGATATGCGTGGTATCTCCTATGATGGGACCAATGATCGGGTGACTAGTAACGCCATTACAGTTAGCCTCAGGTCCAAAACCAGTGATACACGAGTCCACGGCAACGCCATTGCAATCAAACAAGTAAAACTGCTCAATAGTCTCAGATACGAAGAAACCATAGGTCTGCAAGATGATGTGATCCTCTCCCTGATACGAAACGCGACTAATGATGTAGTAGCTTTCTTCCATTGGCAGATTGAGTTCGCAGCGTTGGTTGCTGATCCGATCTTGCAACCACTGCTGGCAAAATATCGAGTCTGGGTCTTGAAGGCAAGGGCCACCGCACCTAGGCAAGAAAGCATCCCCCGTAAAAGTCCATCCCTTAGCCTCTAAGTCTGTCTGGGCTGCTCGGCCAGCCTCATTATAGGTAAGGCCGAAAGACTGCATACTGAGACCGCTAGGCGTGTTGGAATTATTAGCCCAGCCACTGAGAGTCGACGAATAATTAACACATGTGATACCGGATTGCTCCAGAAAGCCAAAATTGTCCAACAAACCAATATCCTCTAGTGAGCTAAGATCCCATGCTCCTAGGTCTTGGTCAAAGGCAGTGGCTCGACCAAACATTCCGGGCATCTGCCTGACATTGGCTGTATTCCAGGTACTTAAGTCCTGATTGAAGCTGGATGCGCCGCCAAACATACCGCCCATAAATGTGACGCTTGACACATCCCAGCCGCCTATGTCTTGATCAAAAGCTGCCGCATCGGCAAACATGGACGACATATCAAAAACGCTGATCGGCCGCCAGCGACTTATATCTTGGTTAAATGCGGTCGCAGACTGAAACATAAAGAGCATCTCTTCTACTTGCCGCACATCCCACTCGCCAATATCCTGATTAAATGATGTAGCGCTAGCGAACATAAAAGACATGTCGGTCACGCTAGAAACATCCCAACTATTGATGTCCTGATTAAAGCTCTCAGTGCCAGCGAACATCCCTCGCATATCTCCTACACCCCCGACTTGCCAGTTACTGATATCACCGTTAAACATTGTGCAGCCCCGAAAGGCAAATGACATATCCTCTACCGTAGCCACATTAGCTGTGTCTTCGGCTGTACCTACGAGATTGCGGCAACCTGTAAAAGCGCTACCCATATTGCGCCACTCAACATCCCCCCACTGGACGATATCTATGAGCTTGTCGCTATCCTCATTCGTCGGATCTTGATCAAAGTCATCAAAGAAGATCCTCGGGAAGTCGCCACGGATAGCAATGGTCACAGTACCCTCTCGACCAGCATCCCATGTAAAGCCGCCTGTCATACCGATAGAGTCTGCTACGAAAGGTTGACCAACAACGTAGTCGACATCTACCTCGTAGTTATAACCGCCCCCTGTGGTAGGGACACTTATGCATGTACTACAGGA